>CAZHPE010000034.1:10684-19942 GCA_964534775.1 uncultured candidatus Brocadiaceae bacterium | reverse complement strand
AGGAAACCCCATCCAATTCTCTCATAACAACCGGCACAAAAAGCGGGAAGGGGTCAGTCGCTGAAGGTGCGGGCGCGGCCTTCGTTCTCCAGGCTGCCGATCATGCGCATGGCTTGCCCCTTTCGGCCTTCCGACCGGTGCTTGCGACGTGCACTCTTTCCCTGTGTCGGCCCGATGCCTGCCCGCGGATGGGCGTCTGTTGGCCCTCCGCTTGAACTCGTTGCCAATCCGCTGCCGTGTGGCAGCAGAATCGGGGTATTCGGACGAAAATTACGACAATGCGAAATGGGCTGCGAGTCAAGCAGGAAGGCCCGAGAGGGCGTATGGGGTTGGTGGGCGGTACTGGACTCGAACCAGTGGCCTCTACCGTGTCGGGGTAGCGCTCTCGCCATCTGAGCTAACCGCCCACCGGAAGGATTGCATTCTAATGGGGCGCGGCCCAGCCGTCAAGCGAGGAGAGGTCCCTCAGTCCAGGTCCGCCATGTTCTGCATGATTTTTTTCAGGTGCTCGCGCAGCTCGCTCGCGCGGTTCATCTGGCGGCGCACGACGTCTTCCGGCGCCCTGGAGACGAACTCGCTGTTCTGAAGCTGCTGCTCGACCTTCCCGAGGTGGTCAGTGACGTCGAGCCGCTGCTTCTCCAGCCGCGCCCTTTCCTCCTCAAGGTCGATGAGACCCTCGAGCTGAACGAACACCTGCGTGGTGCCCACGACGGTCGTGGCTGCATGCGCCGGTTTGCCCTGGCCGATGCCGTGATCGAGCTGCTCCAGCACGGCGATCTTGCGCAGCAGGTCTCCGTGGCGCTCCAGCACGGCCTGCGTGCGCCCGTCCGCGCAGGAGACCGTCACGCGCAGGGGCTGATCGTCCCTCAGATTCTTCTCGCGTCGCAAATTACGCACGGCCCGGATGAGACCTTGAAGGAGGGCCATGTCGGATTCCAGTTGCTCATCGCGCACCGCATCGTCCGCCTCCGGCCAGTCGCTCACCACGAGCGCGTCCGCCCGCATCGCGTCGGCCGCCGCCAGGCGCGCGCCGGTGGCCACGGCTTTCAAGTGCGCCCAGACCTCCTCGGTGAGGAACGGCATGAACGGATGCAGGAGGCGTAGCGAAGTGTCCAGCACGCGGGCCAGGGTCTCTCGCGCCACGGCGCGGTCGAGCGCGTCGGGGTTCTCGCCCAGGCGGAACTTGGTCGACTCCACGTACCAGTCGCACAGGTCGTGCCAGAAGAAATCGTAGACGCCCTGTGCGGCATCGTTGATGCGGAACTCAGTCAGGGCCTGCGTCACAGCGCCGGCGCAGGCCGTCGTGCGGCTCAGTATCCATCGGTCCTCCAGCGTCCGGGTCGCGGCCAGTTCTTCAGGGCCCGGGCTTGGCCCATCGCCGTCGTGCCCGGCGCCGAGGTTCGTCAGCGTAAAGCGGAGGGCGTTCCATATCTTGTTGGCGAAGTTGCGGCCCATCTCGAACTTCGACTCGTTCAGCCTCACGTCCTGCCCCTCGCTGGTGAGCATGGTGAGCGAGAACCGGACGGCGTCGGCGCCGAAGGCCTGGATCATGTCGATGGGGTCGATGCCGTTGCCGAGCGACTTCGACATCTTCCGCCCCAACTCGTCCTGGAGAGTGGCGCTAATTACCACGTCGCCGAACGGCTCGCGGCCCATGAACTCCTCGCCCATCATGACCATCCGTGCGACCCAGAAATAGATGATGTCGCGTGCGGTCACGAGCGTGCTGGTGGGGTAGTAGCGCTCCAGGTCAGCGGTCTGCTCGGGCCAGCCCAGGGTGCTGAAAGGCCACAGGGCGCTCGAGAACCAGGTGTCGAGGACATCTTCGTCCTGGCGCAGGCCATCGGCGCCGCATCCGCAGCGTTCGGGTGTCTCCCTCGCCACGATGGTTCCGCCGCAAGCGTCGCAGTAGTAGACCGGTATGCGGTGGCCCCACCAGATCTGTCGGCTGATGCACCAGTCGCGCACGTTCTCCAGCCAGCTCAGGTAGAAAGCCGTCCACCGCTCCGGGTGGAACCGCACTCGGCCCTCTCGCGTGGCTTGGACGGCCTTGTCGGCCAGCGGCTTCATGCGCACGAACCACTGCTCACTCAAGCGGGGCTCGATGACGGTGTGGCAGCGGTAGCAGTGGCCGACCGAATGGTTGTGGGGCTCCGTGCGCTCCAGCTCATCGCGCTCGCGCAGGTCCTTCAGAAGGGCCGCGCGGCACTCCAGCCGGTCCATGCCCTCGTACATCTCCCCGGCCTCGCGGGTCATGTGGGCGTCCTCGTCGATGACGACGACGGCGGGCAGATCGTGGCGTTTGGCGATGTCGAAGTCATTGGGATCGTGCGCAGGTGTTACCTTCACGGCACCGGTGCCGAAGGATGGGTCCACCCAGTCGTCGGCGATGATGGGGATCTCGCGCCCGGTGACTGGCAGGATGAGCGTGCGCCCGACCAAGCGGCGGTAGCGACCGTCATCGGGGTGAACTGCGACGGCCGTGTCGCCTAGCATGGTCTCAGGCCGGGTGGTGGCCACGCTGATGTACTGGCACGGGTCGTCCTTGAAGATGTAGCGGATGTACCACAGGTGCCCGTCGTGTTCCTCGTGCTCCACCTCGTCGTCGCTGAGCGCCGTACGGTCGCGCGGGCACCAGTTGATGATGTAGTGGCCCCGGTAGATCAGACCCCGCTCGTAGAGGGACACGAACGTCTCACGCACCGCGCTGCTCAGACCATCGTCCATGGTGAAGCGCTGCCGATCCCAGTCGCAGGAGGAGCCGAGGCGCTTGAGCTGTGTGATGATGCGGTCCCCGTACTGCTCCTTCCATTGCCAGACACGCTCGACGAACTTATCGCGGCCCAGCTCGTTGCGGGGGACGCCTTCGCGGGCAAGGTTCTGCTCCACGACGTTCTGGGTGGCGATGCCAGCGTGGTCCGTGCCAGGCAGCCACAGGACATTGAAGCCCTGCATCCTGCGCCAGCGCACGAAGATGTCCTGGAGCGTGCCGTTCAGTGCGTGGCCCATGTGCAGGGCGCCCGTCACGTTCGGCGGCGGGATGACGATCGTGTACGCCTCGCCCGGGCGGTCGGGTTCGGTGTGAAAGAACCCGCCTTCAAGCCAGAACTCGTAGATCCTGTCCTCGACCTGTTTGGGGTCGTAACGGGAAGCCAGCTCGACTCTCATAAGGCTTGACCTTGTATATTTGAAATGATGATGACGGTGCGCCCTGTCAGCCGTTCTTCTGCCGGTCGCTGCAGAGCTTGTATTCTACGCTGTCGATGAGGGCTAACCAACTGGCCTCGATGATGTTCTCGCTCACGCCGACCGTGCCCCAGGTGTGGGCGTCGTCGGCGCTTTGGATTACTACGCACACGCGCGCGGCCGTGGCCTCGCGCGCATTGATGACGCGCACCTTGTAGTCGATCAGGTGCATCTGCCGCAGGTTCGCGAAGTGCGGCTCCAGCGCCTTGCGCAGCGCGCCGTCCAGCGCGTTCACCGGCCCGTCGCCTTCGCTGGCCGTGTGCATGCGCTCCCGGCCGACCCTGATCTTCACCGTGGCGTCGGTGACCAGGCGCCCGTCGGACTGGCGGATGACGCTCGCGTGGTAGCCCTCCACACCGAACATCTCCCGGTAGAGCCCGGCTTCCTTCAGGGCCAGTAGCGCGAAGGAGCCCTCGGCGGCCTCGAACTGGTAGCCCTCGTTCTCCATCTCCATGACGTGCCGCAGCACGCGCCCCATAACCTCGCGATCCTGCGGGACGCCGAAGCGTTCCGCCATGTGCCGTACCGCCGCACTCCCGCTGAGCTCGCTGACGAGGAACCGCCGCTCGTTGCCGACCTGTTCCGGGTCGATGTGCTCGTATGTCAAACTGTCCTTGCGCATGGCATCCACGTGCAGGCCGCCCTTGTGCGTGAAGGCGCTCACTCCCACGAAGGGCTGGTTTGCCGAGGGCAGCGTGTTTGCCAGCTCGTAGGCAAAGCGGCTCACCTCGGTTATCTTGCGCAGCCTCTCCCTGCCGATAGCGGTCCAGTCCGTCTTCAGGTCGATGATGGAGATCAGCACGCAAAGGTCGGCGTTGCCGCACCTCTCGCCCCAGCTGTTCAGCGTTCCCTGCACGTGCACTGCGCCGGCCTCCAACGCGGCCAAGCTGTTGGCCACCGCGAGGCCGCTGTCGTTATGGCAGTGGATGCCGACCGGCACCCCGGTGGCCTCGCACACAATGCCGGTCAGCTCGCCCACGAAACCGGCGAGCGAGCCGCCGTTGGTGTCGCACAGCACCACGCAGCCCGCCCCCGCCTCCGCGCCCGCGCGGACAACGGCGAGAGCGTGCTCGGGGTTGCTGCGGTAGCCGTCGAAAAAGTGCTCGGCGTCCAGAATTACCTCGCGCCCGCGCCCCTTCAGGTACCGCACGGAATCCTCGACCATGCGCAAGTTCTCTTCCCGCGTCGTCCTGAGCACCTTCTCTACGTGCAGGTCCCACGATTTTGCCACGATCGTCACCACCGGCGTCTCGGCCGCAAGCATCCCGTTCAGGCCCTTGTCCTCGCCCGCGGTGGTGTCGGCACGCCGCGTGCTGCCGAAGGCCGCGACCTTCGCGCGTTTCAGGCCCAGCGATCCCACCCGCTCGAAGAACTCCCTGTCCTTGGGGTTGGACTGGGGGAAGCCGCCCTCGATGTAGTGCACGCCAAGGTCGTCCAGCACTGAGGCGATCTGCAACTTGTCCTGAAGCGACGGACTGATACCCTCCGCCTGGCATCCGTCGCGCAGGGTGGTGTCGTAGACGTATATCTGTCTTGACGCGCGCATCACTGCTCGGTTCCCGCCGCATCGCCCAGCTCGAACGCCTTGTGCACGGCCCGCAGGGCCCGCTCGCCGCCCGAACCGCCGATGACCACCGATATCTTGATCTCGCTGGTGCTGATCATCACGATGTTGATCTCGTTCTCGGCCAGGGCCTGGAACATCTTCTCGGCCACGCCCGTATGGCTCTTCATGCCCACGCCCACCACGCTGATCTTGGCGATGTCCTCGTCGATGTCCACCGCGCCCGCTCCGATCCTGCCGGCCAGCTCCTCGGCCACGCGCCGGGCATTGGGCACGTCGATCTTCTGGACCGTGAAGCTCAGGTCCGTGAGGCCCTCCGCGCTCACATTCTGCACGATCATGTCCACGTTCACGTGATGGCGCGCCATCTCACCGAAGATGGTGGCCGCCACGCCCGGCCGGTCTGGCAGGTCTCGGATGGTGACCTTTGCCTCGTTGGCCTCCAGGGCCGCGCCCCGCACGTCCACCTGCTCCATGTCCTTTATCTCGGTCATTATGGTTCCCTCCGACTCATTGGCGCTGGGACGCACGCGGAACGCCACTCCGAAGCGTTTCGCGATCTCCACGGCGCGCGAGTGCATCACCCGCGCGCCTAGGCTCGCCAGCTCCAGTAGCTCGTCGTAGTCTATGACGTCCAGTTTCCGCGCGTCAGGAACGACCCGGGGGTCGGCAGTGTAGATGCCGTCCACGTCGGTGAAAATGTCGCATCGTTCCGCCGTCAGGGCCGCCGCCAGCGCCACGGCCGTCGTGTCAGACCCGCCTCGGCCCAGCGTGGTGATGTTGTCCTCAACGTCCACGCCCTGAAAGCCTGCCACGATCACTATTCGCCCCTCGCAAAGCTCCTTACGCAGGCGGCTAGTATCGATCGTCTTGATCTTCGCCTTGCTCGAGACGGCGGTGGTGCGGATGCCGGCCTGCGCACCGGTGAGGCTGACGGCGTCGTGGCCCAGACTGTGAATCGCGATAGCCATCAGCGCGATCGACATCTGCTCGCCCACGGCCATCAGCGTGTCCATCTCGCGCGGCTCGGGCTCCTGATGTATCTCCTTCGCGAGCGCAATCAGCTCGTCCGTCCGCTTCCCCATCGCGCTCACGACGACGACGACCTGGTAGCCGGACTCGAACTCCGAGACAGCACGCCGCGCCGCGGCGACCATCTTCCCGGGCGTCGCAACCGACGATCCACCGAACTTCTGTATGACGAGAGCCATGTTACGCCCGCACGCCAATTGCCGAGGAAACCGTCGAATAGCACGTTGCCTGTCCAGCCAACTCCGCTTATGCTATTAGGGGGTTCGTTGGAGTGTCAAGTGTATCGTGCGCTCCAGGGTCCCGGTGAACTACGCGACAACCAGGACGAGGACTGCGCAGGAGTGAGGAAACAATGGGTGGAATGGGGCCGCGGATTCTGACCATCGCCGGAAGCGACAGCGGCGGCGGCGCTGGCATTCAGGCGGACCTGAAGACTATCACCGCGCTCGGCGGCTTCGGTATGAGCGCGATTACCGCGCTCACCGCGCAGAATACCCTGGCCGTAACCGCCGTGCACGAGGTGCCGCCGGAATTCGTGGCGGAGCAGATCGATGCCGTCGCTTCCGACATCGGCGTGGACGCGGCGAAGACCGGCATGCTAGGCAGCGCCGCCATCGTCGAGGTCGTCTCCGAGCGTCTGGGCGCCCACGGGATCGACCGGCTCGTGGTGGATCCGGTGATGGTGTCGAAGGGCGGAGCGCGGCTGCTGAAGGCCGATGCCGAAGAGCCCCTGCGCGCGCGGCTCCTGCCGTTGGCGCTCGTGGCGACGCCGAACCTCTCAGAGGCCGGCGCGCTCGCCGGGATGCGGGTCGGGACGCTCGACGAGATGCGCGAGGCCGCGCGGCGCATCGCCGGTTTCGGCTCTAGGCACGTGTTGGTCAAAGGCGGGCACCTGGCGGGTGAGCCGGTGGACCTGCTCTTTGACGGGCGCGACTTCGTCGAGATCGTTCGCCCACGCATCGAGACCGAGAATACCCACGGCACCGGCTGCACCTACGGCTCTGCCATCGCAACGTATATCGGCTTCGGCATGGCCGTGCCCGATGCGATCGAGCGAGCGCGCGACGCCGTCCAACGCGGGCTGGGAAGCGCGTTGTCCTTCGGCGCTGGCCACGGCCCTCTGGACCACCGCGCCGTGTGCAAGGAGCACGACGGCTGCGACACGATCAAAGAACAAGAATAGCGGCAGATTCGCGCTGATGAACGCAGATGAGGACAACGGACAAGAACGACAATGAACAAGCGAATTTTGGGTTGGCATGATGCGTCGTGATCTGCGTGAATCTGTATCGATGTCCTTTCAGAGGAGAGGTCGGTGGGCGAGACCACGGTCTACGTCGGACTTGGTTCCAACCTGGGTGATCGGGGGGGGACGCTGCGGGCGGCGCTGGAAGAGCTCGGCCGGCGCGATGGCGTCAGGGTAGCGGCGGTGTCGAGTTTGCGCGAGACGGAACCCGTCGGCGGGCCGGCCCAAGGGGAGTTTCTGAACGGCGTGGCCGAGCTGCGCACAACGCTCGGAGCGCGGAAGCTGCTTTCGCTCCTGCATGAGGTAGAGGACCGGTTCGGCCGCGAGCGCACCGTGCGCTGGGGCCCGCGCACTCTCGACCTGGACTTGCTCCTCTACGGCGATGCGGTGATCAACGAACCCGACCTAACCGTGCCGCATCCACGGATGCACGAGCGCCCCTTCGTGATCGGGCCGCTGCGCGAGATTGCCCCCGACGTTCGCCACCCCGTCCTCGGTAAGACCGCTGCGGAACTCGCCGCAGGGATACAGGCTATCGACGCCGATTCGCACTGATACCCAGTGATGGCAAGCCGCGCCGGCGCATGGCGTTGCCGCTGCGTAATGCGCGTCGTCTTCCAGGCTTCCTCACGGTTCCTTGTCCTGCCAGTTGGCGGCCGTTGATCCGAGTGACGGCTCGCCATCCGCGTGGTATACTGGTTAGACTGGCGAAATAGGCGCGGTCTGCAGACAGGGCAATATGGGCAAGTCACTCGAAGGTAGGGACGTTAGCGGACCGTCGGACGGCGGCATGATCCGGGCGCGCGGGGTGCGCGTGCACAACCTGAAGAACATCGACGTGGACATTCCGCGCGGGCGGTTCGTCTGCGTCACGGGGGTGAGCGGCAGCGGCAAGTCGAGCCTGGTGCTCGACACCCTCTACGCCGAGGGCCAGCGGCGCTACGTGGAATCATTCAGCGCGTACGCCCGCCAGTTCCTTGAGCGCATGGACAAGCCGGACGTCGACAGCATCGAGAACATCCCGCCCGCCATCGCCATCGAGCAGTCCAACCCAGTGAAGAATCGCCGCTCGACCGTCGGCACCGCCACGGAGTTGAACGATTACCTGCGCCTGCTCTACGCCAGGGTGGGCCACGTGTTCTGTCCGGATTGCGACCGCGAGATGGTGGCCCATTCCGTCACGGCCGCCGCGGGCGCCGTGCTGGCGCTGGCGGCCGGCAGCCGGTTCATGGTGAACTTCGCCATCCAGCTCACTCCCAAGCTCAGCACGCACGAGCAGGTCGAGCGGCTGCGCGAGATGGGGTTCGTGCGGCTGCTAGTGGACGGTTCGGTCGTCGACATTACGGGCGCCGACGTGCCCGAGTTGCCGGCCGGGGGCGAGGTTGAGGTGGTGGTCGACCGCCTGGTGGTCGGGGACAGGGCCAGGGAGCGGCTGGCCGAGGCGGTGGAGACCTGTTACCGGTTGTGGCGGGGCAGGTGCATCGTCAGGGTGACCAATGGCGAGGCGCTGCGCTTCAGCCAGGAGCGGCGCTGCGCCGGGTGCGACCGGGCCTTCCCGGAGCCGGTCCCGCAGCTCTTCAGCTTCAACAGCCCGCTGGGCGCATGCGAGCTGTGCTCGGGCTATGGGGCGACTATTGAGGTCGACTTTCAGCGCGTTGTGCCCGACCCGCGGCTCTCCCTGGCCGGGGGGGCGATCGCCCCCTGGCGGACTACAACCACCGAGGAGTGTCTGGCGCAGTTGCTGGCGGGCGCCGAGGCGGCCGGCATTCCCACGGACGTGCCGTGGGATGAACTGGGCAAGCGCCAACAGCGGGCCGTCTTCAAGGGCACGAAGCATTTCTACGGCGTGCACGATTATTTCCAGTGGCTCGAATCGAGGAAGTACAAGCTGCACGTTCGGGTGCTGCTGAGCCGCTATAGGCGTTACGCGAGCTGCTCCGGGTGCGGGGGGACGCGGCTGCGGCCGGAGGCGCGCGCCGTAAGGGTGTGCGGCAGGAACATAGCCGAACTCTGTGCCCTGACAATCGAGCAGGCGCACCGGTTCTTCCACGAGCAGGTCGAGCTCACCGACTACGAGCTTTCGGTATGCGAGACGGTCCTGAACGAGACCCGGATGCGCCTGGACTACCTGGTGCGAGACTCCTACTACACAGGCGCTCGCTACGGTCAA
>CAZHPE010000034.1:0-10674 GCA_964534775.1 uncultured candidatus Brocadiaceae bacterium | reverse complement strand
TGGACTACCTGGTGCGAATCGGGCTGGGCTACGTAACGCTCGACCGCCTCATGCGCACCCTGAGCGGCGGCGAGATGCAGCGCGTGAACCTGGCCACCAGCCTCGGCTCGGCGCTGGTGAACACGCTTTACATCCTGGACGAGCCTTCCATAGGCCTGCACCCGCGCGACAACGAGCGCCTGATTGGCATCATCCGCAGCCTGCGCGACCGGGGCAACACGGTCCTGGTGGTCGAGCACGACCGTGACATCATCGAGGCCGCCGACCACCTGATCGACATCGGGCCCGGCGCGGGCGAGCTGGGCGGCCATCTCGTCTACGCCGGAACAGTGGAGGGGCTGGCCGAGTGCGAGGACTCGGTGACCAGCGCCTACTTGCGGGGCAGTATCTCGATCCCGCTGCCCGAGCGGCGCAGGCCCCCCCTGGGTGGCATGATCCTGCTCAAGGGGTGCCGGGAGCACAACCTGAAGGACATCGACGTGGGCTTTCCGGTGGGCCTGTTCACGTGCGTGACCGGCGTGAGCGGCAGCGGCAAGAGCACGCTGGTCCAAGACACGCTCTACGGGGCCGTCAAGCGCCATAAACCCGGCGGCTACGGCGATGAGGTTGGCGCCCACGGCCGCATCACTGGCCACGACCTGGTGGGCGATGCGGTGCTGGTGGACCAGTCGCCCATCGGCCGTTCGCCACGTTCCAACCCGGTCACCTACATCAAGGCCTACTCGCACGTGCGCCAGCTATTCGCCGGCACGAAGGAGGCCTGCATCCGTAACCTGGGTGCCGGCGCGTTCTCCTTCAACACCCCCGGCGGACGGTGCGAGAACTGCGAGGGCGCCGGCAGCCTCCAGGTCGACATGCAGTTCCTGGCGGACGTCTACGTGACTTGCGACCAGTGCGGGGGAAGGCGCTTCCGCAAGGACATCCTGGACATCAAGTATCACGGCATGTCGATCCACGATGTGCTGGAACTGACCGTGGAGCAGGCTATACGGACGTTCCGGCGCCAGGCGAGCATCCGGAACCGACTGCGGCCGCTCTACGAGGTGGGGCTGGGCTACATGAAGCTGGGCCAGCCCGCCAACACCATGAGCGGCGGCGAGGCCCAGCGGCTCAAGATGGCCGGCTACCTGGCCGGGGCCAGGAAGAGCGACCTGCTGCTGATCTTCGACGAACCGACCGTCGGGCTGCACCTGGACGATAGCAAGCGGCTGCTTTCCTGCATCAATTCGCTCGTCGAGGCCGGCAATACCGTCGTGGTTGTGGAGCATAATCTGGACCTTATCAAGTGCGCCGACCACGTGATCGACCTGGGACCTGAGGAGGGGGATCGGGGAGGGGAGGTCGTGGTCGAGGGCACCCCAGATGATGTCGCCGCGTGCCCCCGCAGCCACACGGGGCGTTTTCTGGGCAGGCTGCTGTCGGCCACGGAGGGCTCGTGAGGGGGCCGACGGAGGCTCACGAGTTGCACCAGCGGCCCGGTTCGCTTAGAGTAGGGGTGATTATTTCAGGAGGCTGTCTCGGCGGCGGGTGGCGCCATCGAATGAAAGCATGGATGGTGCATGACGGGAGGCTGTACGTTGGGCAAACCGAAGGATACGTTCTGGCATTGGCTCCAGTATGCGGGCGTGCGCATAGCCGATGCGCTTTTCGTGTGCCTGCCCTGGGGTGCGGCGCGATGGTTTGCTCGACGCATGGGCGACATGGGGCGCGTGCTTGACGGGTCGACGCGCAAGAAGGAGATGATCCAGAACATCCGGGCGGCGTTCCCCGAGATGACAGAGCCCCAGGCGCGGGCCGTCGCGTGGGAATGTTACCGGTGGCTGTCGGAATCCATTCTCGACTTTCGGAAGTTCATCCAGGTCATGTCGAAGGGCCAGGCCGACGGGAAGCTGACCACCAGCGGTCGGGAACTGCTCGATGAGTCCGAGCGCAGCACGGGGATGATATTCGTCTCTGGACATTTGGGAGCATGGGAACTGGGTGGCATCGCCAGCGCGGCCGTGGGCTATCCCGTCTTGAGCTTCGCTCGCTCGCGCAGCAACCCATGGATGGAAACGTACTTGCGCAGGCTTCGCGAATCCACGGGCCAAAGGATCATTAGTACCAAGGGCGCCACACGTCGGGCAATTGAAGTCCTGCGCGAGGGGCAGAACATCGCGCTCCTCATCGACCAAGACGCGCGGTCCAGAGGCATGTTTGTGGAGTTCTTCGGCCGGCCCGCCTCGACCCAGACGAGTGTCGCGCGGCTGTCGCTTTATACCGGTGCGCCCGTGGCCCTGGTCTGCGCGCGGCGCGTCCCCGGCGAGAACCGCTTCCACATGTCGATCTCCGAAGTGATATATCCGGACAGGAACGCGCCGCGGCGGCAAGAGGTCTTCCGGATCACTCAGCGCTGCACGAAGCTCCTTGAGGACTTCATTCGCGAGCGGCCCGTCGAGTGGCTGTGGTTCCACCACCGCTGGAAGACCTTCCCAGGCAAGTATGCCGATCCGGGCTGGAGCAAGCCCCGGTACCGGTCCAACGGACAGACCGTACCCGTGCAACGCTGGGGCAACTCCATGCTGCCGGCCTCCAGCGAACGTGACGTGAAAGCGGCGCAGGGTTCCGGCGGCCCAGCCTCTGATGGTTGAGGCGGGCCGTACGGCCGAGAGGAGCAGTGACTTGGCGACGCAGAAGGCGGTCATACTGGCGCGCGGACTGGGCACGCGCATGCGCCGACAGGTCGAGGAGGGAAACCCGGGCGGCCTGACGGCGGATGCGCAGACCCTTGCCGGAAAAGGCGCCAAGGCCCTCATCCCATTGTGCGGGCGTCCCTTTCTGGACTATGTGCTGGGGGGCTTGTTCGCGGCGGGGCTGCGGCGCGTGTGCCTGGTGATTGCCCCGGACGGGGATGAACTCAGGGACTATGCGAGGCAGGCGACCGAGAGCAGCGGCGCGCAGGTGGGCTGGGCCGTACAGGATGAGCCCCGGGGCACCGCCGACGCTGTGTTGGCCGCGGAGCAGTTTGCGGCGGGCGAGACCTTTCTGATGGTCAATTGCGACAACCTGTACCCGACCCGTGCCCTGGACGAGTTGGCGGAGCTGGCGGGAGGTGAGTGCGGGACGGTGGCCTTCGACGCCGACGCCCTCGGCCGGGACGGCAACATTGCGCCGGAGCGCGTCCGCGCCTTCGCCGTGGTCGTTGCCGCGCCGGACGGGCGGCTCCTGGAGATCGTGGAGAAACCGCCTTGGCCGGAGCAGTACAAGCGAGACGGCAGGCTGTGGGTGGGAATGAACTTGTATCGTTTCACGCCGGGCATCTTCGAAGCCTGCCGCCGCACCGAGCCCCATCCGGAGCGCGGCGAAGTCGAGTTGACCAGCGCCGTGTCCTTGCTTGCCCGTGACCCGAGCATGCCCTTCCGGGTTCTTTTCTCGGACGAGGCGGTGTTGGACCTCACCAGCCGCGCCGACATCCCGGCCGTTGAGGCCTTGCTCGAGGGCCGTGCTCCCGGGTTCTAGTGCATAGGCTGCGCGGTCGGCCCGGGTTTCCGACGAGGACAATGGCAAAGGTAACCACATATCGGGATGCTGTTATGGTAGGCGGAGTTGACCTTCATGTTCACAGCACCTTCAGCGACGGGCGGGCGGACCCGGCGGAGGTCGCGCGCCAGGCCTGCAGCGCGGGCCTGGGCTGCATCGCGCTGACCGATCACAATGTCATCGACGGGCTGGAACCGCTCGGCAAGTGCCTCGACGGCACGGGCGTGCGTCTGGTGGCGGGAGTGGAGCTGACGGCCGACGGCGACGACGGGTCGGAAATCCACATCCTGGGCTACGGCATCGACAGCGGGAGCGAGGCCCTGCAGCGTGCGCTGGAGAAGATCGCCGTGCTCAAGCGGCGCCAGCTCGCGTGCATGGTGGCGGGGCTCCGGCAGCAGGGGGTGGATATTTCCGCCGACGACCTGCCTCAGAGGGAGTGCGGCTATGTGGGCCGACCGGTGCTGGCCAGGCTGTTGGTCGAGCGGGGTATCGTCCGGAGAAGTTCGGAGGCCTTCTCGCGCTACCTCGGGGCGGCGGGAAGCGTATACGTGCCGCTGGGCGCGCTCAGCCCGACTGAGTGCGTGGAGCTGATCCATGGGATCGGCGGACTAGCCGTGCTGGCACATCCGCGGACGGAGTTGCTCGACGGCTGGGTTGGCCGGCTGGCGGAGGCGGGCCTGGGCGGCGTGGAGGTTTACCGTCCGCGTGCAGACGGCGCGGAGGTGTTCTACGCCGAGACGGTGGCGCGGGACTTCGGCATGGCGGCCACAGGCGGTTCGGACTGGCACGGCCTACCGGCGGAAGGGCCGTTGGGCTCGTTTGCGGTGGAGTTCGAGAAGGTTGCCGAGTTCTTCGCCCGGCTCGATGGCTGTGCCCCGGCCGCGCGGAAAAAGGACGGGCCGGGTGGAAGGGATTGACCCCTGGGCCGGGGGGGGGTACAATCAGGGGCGTTCCGGGCGGGCTCTAAGCGGAGGGAGTAAAGGGATGAAGGCACTGCGGAAGATGATGTTCGTCGTCGCGTTGGCAGGGTGCCTGTTGTGTGCCACGGCCGGGGCCGACCACGCCGTCTTGAAAAGCGGCGCGGTGCTGGCCGGCAAGGTGGATGTCTTCAGCAACTACGTGCGCGTGGAGACCGAAGACGGGGTCCTCAGCATTCCCTTGTGGCGGGTCAAGGAGGTAGACGTCGGCGGCAAGGTCACGATGATAAGGGATGAGGCGCCGGCGGGCGAGACGCCGGATGAGCCCAAGGCGGACGGAACGGCCGCCACGCTGGTGAAACCGCCCGCGACGCCGAAGCTCCCGCTTTCCCTTTCCCAGCGGAAGAGGGCCTTCAGGGTGTTGGTGCGGGCCGAGCGCAGGGCAGGCAGGCGGGCCGAGAGGGACTACCCCCTGATCGCTCTCAGGCCCGGTTACACGAAGAGAGACCTGGAGGCGCTGCTGACCAAGCGCGTTGTTGCCCAGATGAAGCTCGTCGGCAAGGCGCGTAGCTCCGTGGCCAGGCGATACGGGTTGACTGCGGAAGATACCGCTCAAGTCTATAAGGACGGGGTTAGGGAATCCTGGCTCAGGTGACGGGCCGTGAACGGGGGTGAGCGGGTAGCTCGGCAAGGCGGGGGGAGGGGGTCTGCCTGCTGGCTGCTATGAAAGGAGTGGGACGATGAGGATGCGATGCGATCGGGCAGTGCTGGCGGCGGCCGTGCTTTTGTGCGGTGCGTCGGCGGCGGACGAACTGGTGTTCACCAGCGGAGCCGTGCTCACCGGGAAGGTGCATCTGGGCGGCGCGCAGGTGCGCGCTGTTACCGAGCATGGGGCATTGGTGGTGTCGCAGGGGTCGGTGGCCAGCGTGACGGTGGGGGGTGTAACGACGGTTCTTGGCGCGGTGGTGGAGCGGGATGTGGCCGTCGTTGCCGGCCGGGGCCGCCGCCCCGAGCGGCGGCAGTTGTCAGCCCTGGCCGAGGCGGCGGTGGTGAGCCTGAGGCTCAAAGATGTTCGCGCCAGCCAGGTGCTGGACCTGTCGCTGGAGCAGGTTGCACTGGGGTGGAAACTGAAGGGCAACGTCGTTCAATTCCTTCCCCAGGAGGAGGTTGGGCGCTTCGAGTTGCGCGGATATGCCGTTCGCGATCTGCTGGTGAACACCCATGATGCTGATGCCGCGGCCAGCCGCACGCCAATGCTGGCCCAGGCGGGGGGCGGCTACGGTGGGGCCTATGGCGGTTCGTTCTCCCGGAGCGGAAGAGGCCGGGACGGCTATGGTAGCAACCGCGGCTACGACGGCTTCGGCGGGCTTGGCGGCGGGTACCAGTCATCTCAGGACAGGGCTTTTGGCCTGGCCACGCTGATTACGGAGGTGATCCGGCCGGATAGCTGGGACGATCCGGCGGTGATGACGGCTGGCGCGGGAGGCGGCGGGGCCGGCCGGAGGGACGACGGTGACGAGTGGCGTGGCCTCGAGGCACGCGGACAACAGTAGCGGGCCCTGGCGGCAGCGGAGTGAGGCGCGCGGGTCGGCGTGTGTGTGGATCGGCGCGCCTGTTGTGTTTCTCAACCGTTTGGAGCGAGCTGGCAGGAGGACCGCGGAATCGAAAGGTCGGAGACATCTTCGGAGAAGGCGATCTGGGATGTCTTCACCGGCCCCATGCCCGTCGTCGTCACAGCGCATGTGCGCATCGACGGGGACGCGCTGGGGGCGGCGCTGGCCCTGTGGCACGCGTTGCGCGATGCGGGGCAGGAGTGCAGGACTTTCTTCGATTCGGCGATTCCCGTGGCCTTTGACTTTCTGCCGGGCCTGTCCGAGCGCGCGGCTTCGCCCCTGGAACTGCCGGAGCGGTTCGTGCTTGCGGTTCTCGACACCGGTTCGCTGGACAGGATCGGCTGCCTCGCCGCGCATATTGATCGAGCCGTCTCGGTCCTGAACATCGATCACCATGCGACGAACTCCCAGTTCGGCGACCTGAACTACGTGGACGCTGCCGCCAGCTCCTCGGGCGAGATCGTCTACAGGGTCCTGGAGGCCGGCGGCGCCCCGCTGACAAAGGAGATCGCCGACAGCCTCTACACGGCCATCCTCACCGACACCGGCCGTTTCAGCTTTCCCAACACGACGCCGGCGGCCTACGAAATATGCGGCCGGCTGATGGAGGCAGGCTGCCGGCCGCAGAAGCTGACGGAAGAGATCTACTTCTCGCCGCCGGAGTCAAGCGTGCGCCTCCAGGCTCTGGTGCTCGGAACGTTGAAGCTCGAAGCAGGCGGCTGCATCGCCACCATGGAGCTGACCGAGGAGATGCTCGACAGCACAGGGGCGAGCGAGACAGACACCCAGGGCTTCGCCGAGATGCCAGTCTCGGTCCGGGGCGTGAGCGTCTCGGCGCTGGTGAAAGAGATGGCGGAAGCGCCGGGGCGGATCAAGGTCTGCCTGCGCGGGCGACCGTCGGCGGACGGGGTGGACGTGCGTGCGGTGGCCGAGGGATTCGGCGGCGGCGGCCATCGCAGCGCCGCGGGGTGTGTGCTGGAGGGGGAAATCGAGCGAGTGCGACGGGTAGTCGTGGAGAAACTTTGCGAGAGCCTGAGACGATGAACCGGTTGCTGGATTCAATAGAGGGACCCGAGGACCTGCGCCGTCTGGGCGAGGCCGACCTGGAAGAGCTGGCCGGGCAGGTGCGCAGTCTGATCCTGGAGGTGGTGTCCGCCAGGGGCGGGCATCTCGCCAGCAACCTCGGCGTGGTGGAGCTGACCATTGCGCTGCACTATTGCTTCGACTTCCTGAGGGACCGGCTCATCTGGGACGTTAGCCATCAGTGCTACGCGCACAAGATACTGACGGGCCGGCGCGACTCCTTCCAGACCCTTCGCCAGGCCGGGGGCATGAGCGGCTTCACCAACACCGCCGAGAGCCCATACGACCTATTCAACTTCGGCCACACGGGCACGAGCGTGAGCGCCGGGCTGGGCCTGGCCTGCGCCCTGGGGGCGAGGGGCCCCGGGGGCGGGGATGCGCCGCGCGTGGTCGCGGTCATAGGCGACGGCGCCATCGCCAGCGGCATGCCCTTCGAGGCAATGAACCACGCCGCCGAACTCGGCGTGGACCTGCTGCTGGTGCTCAACGACAACGAGATGAGCATCTCGCCCTCCGTCGGGGGCATCGCGCGTTACCTGAACAAGGTCCGCGCCAGCGCCCCCTACCTGGGCGTGAAGCAAGAGTTCCACAACCTACTGAGCCGCTGGCCGCACGCGCAGGAGGGCCTCGAAGGGCTGCTCACCCGCGTGGCGGACGGGCTTCAGACGACCCTGACTCCGGGGGGGCTGTTTGTGGAGCTGGGCTTCAACTATTTCGGCCCGGTGAACGGGCACGATCTCGGCGAGCTGATCGCCACCTTCCGGGACCTGCGGCGCCGGCGCGGGCCGGTGTTGCTGCACGTGCTCACCGAAAAGGGCAGGGGCTTCCCGCCTGCCAGCGACGACCCCAGGCGTTTCCACAGCAGTGGTCGATTCCAGGTGAGGGACGGGAAGGTCCTGGGGCGAACTCCGCCGGCCGCGTCGGAAGAGCAGCAATCGGGGATCGCCCCCCGGGCGCGGTCATACTCCCAGGTGGTTGGCGAGGCCCTGACGGAACTGGCCGAGCACGACGAACGCATTACGGCGGTCACGGCGGCCATGCCCGACGGAACAGGCCTGGCGGCCTTCGGCGAACGTTTCCCCGACCGGCTCCATGACGTGGGTATCTGCGAGCAGCACGGCGCGGGCTTTGCCGGCGGGCTCGCCGCCGGGGGCATGCGGCCCGTCCTGTGCATCTACTCGACCTTCCTCCAGCGGGCCTTCGATCAGGTCTTCCACGACATAGCGCTCCAGCGGGCCCCGGTTGTCATCTGCGTGGACCGAGCCGGGCTGGTGGGAAGCGACGGGGCGACGCACCATGGCTGCTACGACCTGGCGCTCTTCCTCTCCATGCCGGACTTCGTGGTCATGGCGCCGCGCGACGACGGGGAGCTGAGAGCAATGCTCCGGCTGGCTCTGGAGCAGGATTGCCCCTGCGCCATCCGCTACCCGAAGGAAGCCCCGCCTCCTCCGCTGGCCGGGGCGCAGGAAGAACTCGAACTCGGACGTGCTGATGTTCTGCGGCGTGGGATAGATGGGGCGATCATCGCCTACGGCTCCATGGTGCGCCGGGCGATGGATGCGGCCGAGGAACTCGCCGAGCGCGACGGCAAGGACGTAGCGGTGATCAATGCCCGCTTTGCCAAGCCGCTGGACGAGGAGACGATCCTCAACACGGTCGAGGAGCACGGAGCCGTTCTCGTTGCCGAGGAGCACGCGCCGGCCGGGGGCTTTGCGGCCGCCGTGCTGGGGATGTTGGCCGAGCGGGGCGTTCCCATCCGGCATGTGCGGCGGGCCGGCCTGCCGGACGAGTTCGTCCCTCACGCCACCCGCGATGCTCAGCTTGCCGCCCTGCGCTTGGACGGCCCGGGCCTGGCCGAGCGCCTGCGCGAGCTCATGGCCGCGCTCTAAGCGCGCGGGCAGCCTCGGCCTGCGCGCGCGTCGGATTCCGCATCCGCGCGCGGAAGTGACACCACTGTTCCGGTGTGATATCATGCAACTGGCGGTTGATCGCCGGCACTGGAAGGCTGTTGTGAGGAGGGCGGAAGATGTGGAGGGTTGCTGCGACGTTGCTGCTGGCATTCGGCCTGGCGGCACCGGCCCTTGCGGGCTGGAGCATGCCGGAGTTCATGATATCTTTCTGGGGCGGCCCGGGCCACAGCAGGCACAGCGCGTCCGCCGAGGCGTGCGCTCAGGCGGGCTTCAACACGGTGATGTGCAAGCCCGACGTGTTCGAAGAGTGCCGCAAGCACGGCCTGAAGGCATTGCTCTTCGGTGCCACGCCGGAGATGGCGGCGAAGTTCCGCGACGACGAGGCTGTCTGGGGCTACGTGCTCCAGGACGAGCCGGGCAATGACCGCTTCCCTGCCCTGGCTGAACGGGCGAAGGCCTTCCGCCGGTCCGACCCCAATCATCCCGCCTACATAAACCTCGGCTGGAAGGCCCCTACGCGCACTTTCGTCGAGATGCCACAGCCGAAGGTCCTCAGCTACGACGCATACTGGTGGTGGAGGAAAGGCGGCTACTTTGACATGCTCGAGGAATACCGCATCGTGGCCCAGTGCGTCGGCATCCCCCTGATCTGCTGGGTGGAGGTGAACGCCGGGCCTGACGGCGAGGTGGGCGGAGGCAAGACCCTCCTGGCCGATAACCTCCAGCGGCTCCGCTTGAGCCTCTACTGCGCGCTGGCCTACGGCGTGAAGGGCATCCAGTGGTTCGTCGGCGGCCTCATCTTCGACGGCAGCGAGCTGACCCCGCCCGGCAAGGGCGTTGCCGTCCTGAACGCCGAACCGCAACGGTTGGGGCCGACGCTGCTCAAATTCCGCTCCGTGGACGTATTCCACACCCCCGGGCCCGCGCTTGCCCCCGACATAACCATAGGCCATGGCGAGCCGGTGCCCACCAATACCAGGATGCTGCCGAACCGGCATTGGGTCTGACGGCGACGCCCCATATAGTCCTGGGAACGCTCCAGGGCAGCGAGAAGGACGACTTCATCATGGTGGTCAATCGAAGAATCGACATGGAGCAGGACGTGGCCTTGCGGTTCGACCTGACGGCCAGGCCCGTCGGGAAGGTCGAGCGCCTCGGCAAGCAGACGGGCGAATGGGTGGAGCTGGTTCTGTTCGATGCGAAGAAACTGGACGAGCAAGCGGAGTGGGCGGCCTTGCACTCCTTCAGGCGGCGTGGCACGTGGGCCGTCGAGCTGACCGTCGGCGCCGGAGACGGCGAGCTGCTGCGAATTCGCCAGGACCGAGGAGAGTAACCTGCGCCGCAGTTTGTCGGTTTCGTGTGCCGGGCCGACTTGGCATCGCGTAGCTGACTCAGGCTGGAAGGATCCCGCTGTGCTATGTCGCCGCGTTCGCCGAGGCTACACGCATCGGCGGCGCGTCGGCTACCGACACGACTCTTAAGAGGGGACGCAACATGTTGAGACTTGAGGGAATGATGCCGCCGCTGGTCACCAACTACGACGAGGACGGTGAGGTGACGACCGCCGGTCTGGAGGAGCAGCTCACCTTCTACATCGAGGCCGGCTGCACGGGCTTCTTCGTTGGCGCGTCG
>CAZHPE010000033.1:0-20097 GCA_964534775.1 uncultured candidatus Brocadiaceae bacterium | reverse complement strand
CATACTGACGGCCCTTTGCCGGGCGGCGCGCCGCCTCCTGTAACGGCCGCTGACGTGCGTTCCGCCCGACGCTCCAGGTACCAGAGGAACAAGTGGCATGGCAAAGCTGAAGGTCGGCGTCATAGGGCTCGGAATGGGACGGTTTCATCTGAAGGGCTACGAGGAATGCGCCGATGCGGAAGTGGCGGCGCTGTGCGACATCGATCAGCAGCGCCTGGACGGGGTGCTCAAGGACCGGCCGGGGGTCAAAGGGTTCGCGGACTATCAGAAGATGTTCAAGCTCCGGGACCTAGACGCCGTCAGCATAGCCCTCCCGAACTACCTCCATTGCCCGGTGACGCTGGATGCGCTGAAGGCCGGCAAGCACGTGCTGTGTGAGAAGCCGATGGCCATGAACACCGCCGAGGCCGAGCAGATGAAGGGCGCGGCCGAGCAGGGCGGCAGGACCCTCATGATGCACTTCAACATGCGTTTCCTGCCCTGCGCCGCCACCCTGAAGCCCGTCTTGGACGCGGGCC
Organism: uncultured candidatus Brocadiaceae bacterium; assembly: GCA_964534775.1. Taxonomy (GTDB): domain Bacteria; phylum Planctomycetota; class Brocadiia; order SM23-32; family SM23-32; genus CAZHPE01. The sequence goes on along the minus strand of CAZHPE010000033.1, from coordinate 19,579 downwards.
TCCTCGGGGAGGCCTACCACGTGACCACCACGTATCTGCGACGGGACGGCTATCCGCTCTTGTCCCCCTGGTTCGGCCAGAAGGCTAAGAGCGGCGGCGGGCCGCTTATCGACCTGGGCGTGCACCGGATCGACCTGGCCCTCTGGCTCCTCGGTTACCCCAGGCCGGTATCGGTCCTCGGGAGTTGCTACGACCTGCTGGCGCGCAAGAAGCTGGCGGGCGCGGAGTTCGACTGCGAGGACTTCGGCGCGGCGATGATCCGGTTCGAGGGCGGCTGCACGATGTACGTGGCGGCGAGCTGGGACGGCTATGAACCGTTCGGGGGCGGGCTGGCGATGAGCATCCGCGGAAGCGAAGGGGCGATCTTCGAGACCAAGGACGCGCTGACCCTGTGCCGGAAGGAAAACGGCGTCGACACCGTGACGACGCTGGAGCCCGCTAAGCCGAAGGAGACGCCTCAGGCACACTTCGTGCGCCACGTCTTGGCGGGCACCCGGCCCGAGCCCTCCGCCGAGCACGGCGTCACGTGCATGAAGATCCTCGACGCCATCTATCAATCCTCCCTGAGCGGAAAGCCCGTCGAGATACCGTAACGGAACCACGCGTGGCGAGCGCCGTGGAAGGAGCGAAAAAGCCGGCATTGCGCCTGTTTGACGAACTCGTGGCGATTCTTATGATTCGAGTATTCGGATGAGTTTGGCGATGGATAGACAACTGGAGAGCGCCTTGAGAGCATACGTAGGCCGCTTGCGATCGTTTGAAGATAAGATCGAAGATTGGAAAGAGTCGTAGACCAAGCGATACCTTATCGAACCACTGTTGAGCGCTTTGGGCTGGAAGACAGATGCCCCGGACTGTGTCCGACATGAGTATCCCGTAACCATGGGAACCAGGCGGGGAAGCGCTGACTATGCACTGCTGTCTGGTGCTAAACCAATCTGTATTGTCGAGGCGAATGCCGGGGAACTTGACGACGCAGCAGCCAAACAAGCTTTGAGCTACGCTCGTATTCTCGATGTTCCGTGGGCACCCGTCACCAACGGGGTGGACATAGAGCTCTACGGGGCAGCGTTCTACACGGCCGAGAAAGTAGGCGACTCTCTTGTCATGGAAATATCACTTCTTGACGATGCCATGGAGATATGTGTCGACCACTTGCTGCATCTCACGGAAGATGCATTGTCCTCTGAAGAAGTCTCAGAGCTTTTCAGAAACATGAATGAATTCCAGGCTCTCAGGGAGTTCTTGCAAGCTAACTGGGACGCGATCCTGGACAACATTGCTCCGTTCGTTGAATCGGCGTGGGGAAAGGGTAGTGTCGATCATGGAGTGCTCGATGCGTGCATGGAAAGCATTTACTGGGAAATTGAATTGCCCCCTGTCGCGGCTGTGGCATCTCATGCGGGTTCACTTGAAAACCGCGTGTGTGCCAGCGACTGGGACCACAGGCCCGAGCTATGGAGGGGGGGGGCGAGTTGGTGGGAGAGCCGAACAAACAAATAGACGTTTCTAAACCCGGCCCTTGAGTGCGATCGCGGCCGGAACAGATAGGGCTTACCACAACTAGCCGCGGGGCGTTTGGCGCCCTCGATTCCTCTCTTCGCGTCGTGCAGGCCTTACCCGAAAGAGATGAACTCACATAACCGTCACCACCTGGCGAAAGATGTGTTCGCGCTGGTACTTGGCTAATGCCGCCGTGGTGGGGCGCTGTTGCTCCGAGTCGCGGAGCCCTTCTGGGCCGGCGCTTGAATGATTTAGAAAATGACGCCGGGGTTCAGCAGCCCCCGCGGGTCGAGGGCGCGTTTGACCGCGCGCATCGCATCGATCATCTCGGGCCCGTACTGTATGCGCAGGAAGGGGCGCTTGATCCGGCCGATGCCGTGCTCTGCCGAGACGCTGCCCCCCATGGCGACCACCTCGCGCGCGAAGGACTCATACAGCCCCTCGGCCCGCTTCAACTCCCCGGCCGAGCGCGGCAGGATGTTCACGTGCAGGTGGTTGTCGCCGGTGTGGCCGAAGATCACGTGCTCCAGGCCCGATTCGGCGAGCTTGCCGCGATAGAGCGACATCACCTCTTCTATGCGCTCGTCCGGCACCGCCATGTCCGTGCCCACCTTGTGGAGGCTCGGCACGTCCAGCTTGCGGCGGGCGATGATGGCGTTTACGGCCTCGGGCAGCGCGTGGCGGAAGTTCTTCATGGTCGCCATCTCCCCGGCCGTCACGCCCGCCCACGTGGCACGCGCGCTCGTACCCGACCGTTCCAGCAGGCCCCTGAGCGTCCGGTAGCAGAACTCGAACTCCTCGTCCCCGTCGAAGGCGATCTCCGCGACGAGGGCGCACGCGGCGCCCTCGTCCAGGGCCGGCACGCCGCTGGAGGCCCCTTCTTCGCTGCGCTTGCGCCGCAGCAGGTCCAGGGCGTGCGGGCCGAAGTACTCGATGGCCAGCATCCTGATCCCGCGCTCTTCCCGCAGCGCCCTCGCCAGCGCCAGGGCCTCCCGTTCGCCCGGCAGGAAGGCCGTCGCGGTCAGCCGCTCCGGCGGCTCCAGCGTCAGTCGCAGCTCCACCTCCGCCACCACGCCCAGCGTGCCCTCGCTCCCGACGAATAGGTCCACGGCGTCCATGCCGGGCTTGAGGTAGTAGCCGGCCGTGTTCTTCGTGGCGGGCATCGGCAGGCGCGGGATCGGGATCGCGGTCTCGCCGTCAGCGGTCTGAAGCACGAACCGGCCGCCCTCGGCGAGCACCTCGCCGCGTTTCAGGCGGAGCACCTCGCCAGTGGCCAGCACCACCGTGAGCCCTTCCACCCACGCGCGGGTCGGCCCGTAGCGGAACGTGCGCGCGCCGCTGGCGTTGGTCGAGACCGTGCCGCCGATCTGCGCCGAGGTTTCGGTGGGGTCGATGGGGTAGAAGAGGTGTAACTTGCGGTGCGACCTCCGGCGGCGAGCGCTGTTCTCAAGCATCCGCATGCCGGCCTCGCGGGATTTCGCGTCGGCCCAGGGCAGCTCGTGGGGCGCCGTGGCGCGCAGCTTCTTCTGGAAGTCTGCCAAAATCACGCCCGCCTCTATGCGTGCCGCGAACCCGTCGCTGCGCTCGGACGCCCGCACCTCCATGAACCGATTCATCCGCTCCAAGGCCAACACGGCGCGCGACTCCACGGGCACTGCGCCGCCCACCAGGCCTGTGCGCGCCCCGGCCGCCGTGAGAGGGAAACCGTTCTGCGCGCACTCACGGACCGTCTGGCAGACGTGCGGCAGGCGCTCGGGAAGAAAGAGAACCTCCGGCGGCTCGGCCACCGTGCGGCTCTCGTCGGCTAGGTATCCCGCGAACTCGCTCTGGATGCGGTCGCGCCCCTCAACGCGGGGGCAGGGACCGTCGGTGGGCACGCGAGCGGCCTTGAGCACGTTCACCGCCCGGCCTCCTTCCGCCTGCGTTCCACGGCCTCGACCAGCCGCGGCACGACCACGCGCATATCTCCCACGAGGCCCACGTCGGCCACGTCGAAGATCGGCGCGCGCGGGTCTCTGTTGATCGCGATGATCCCCCGGGCCGACTGCATGCCGACGAGGTGCTGGACCGCGCCCGATATGCCGCACGCCACATACAGCTTCGGCTGCACGGTCTTGCCGGTCTGGCCGACCTGGTGGGAGTAGGGCACCCAGCCCGCATCGACCGCCGCGCGGCTCGCGCCGATCGCTCCGCCCAGCGCGCGCGCAAGGCGCCCGATGAGCTCGAACCCTCCCGCCGAACCCATGCCGCGCCCCCCGGCGACGATCGCATCCGCCTCCGCGATCGACTGTGCGCCCGTCTCTTCCACGTGTGTCTCGATCACCTCCACGGCGCTGCGGAGCATCTCCGCATCCGTCTCGAATCGCACCACGTTCACCTCGCGTTCCGGGCCCGGGCACAGGCCGGGCAGCACCTTCGGCCGGACGGTGGCTATCTGCGGGCGATGGTCGGGGCAGAGGATCGTGGCCATTATGTTGCCGCCGAACGCGGGTCGGGTCTGGAGCAGCAGGCCGCTCTGGGCATCGATCTCGAGGTCCGTGCAGTCGGCCGTCACGCCCGTGCGAACCAGCGCCGCCACGCGCGGCATGAGCGCCCTGCCCAGCGCCGTCGCCCCGCACAGCACGATCTCCGGCCGCTCGCGCTCGATCATCGCGGCGAGAACCCTGGCCCAAGCGTCGCTTCGGAATTGGGCGAGTGCGGGGTCCTCGGCCGCGTATATTCGGTCGAGCGGATAGCGGGAAAGTTCCCGGACCGCCGGGGCCAGCGCGTCTCCCAGGAGCACGGCACAGCAACTCGCCCCCCGCCGGTCGGCCAGCTCACGGCCCTTGCCGATGAGCTCGAACACGACGGTGTGCGCCTCGTCGTCCGTATGCTCCGCTATGACCCACACGCCGCTGTAGGCCTCCAAGTCGGCCGCCAGCGCCCGCTCTCGTTCGGCCAGAGACAGGGCGCCGACCGGGCAGGACTCGATGCAGGCGCCGCAGAGCGTGCACCATTCGTGCACTTGCAGACGCTCGCCGCTGATGGTCAGCGCGCCAACCGGGCAGGCCTCGACGCATATCCCGCACTGCGCGCAAATCCTGTGCTTGATCCGCAGCTCGCTCAAACCAAACCCTCCCGCTCCACGAGCCACACGGCCTCGACGATCCCCTCGTCCAGATCGTCCTCGAACCGCCTGCCCCCACGCCGCGCGGACGGTGCAAAGATACGCGCCACGCGGGTCGGGGATCCCTCCAGACCAACCTCACGCGGGTCGGCCCCAATGGCGGCCCGCCCGAGCTGGCGAAGCTCCGCGAAGCGGCTCCGGTACACGTCCTCCAGGTTCGGCCGACGCGGTTCGTTGAGGTCCTTGACGGCCGTGATGACCGCCGGGAGCGGCACGCGCAGCACCTCGTATCCCCGGTCGGTGAGGCGCTCGACGATGGCGGATTCCGGCGTAAGCTCCCGTACGCGCCGCACGCAGGTCGCCTGCGGAAGCCCCAGGTGCACGGCCAACTCGGGGCCTACCTGGGCCGTGTCGCCGTCGATGGCCTGCTTGCCGCAGAGGATCAGATCGAACGCGCCCAGCGCCCGCACCGCGCAGGCCAGGGCATAGGACGTCGACCAAGTGTCAGAGCCCGCAAGTTCCCGTCCGCTAAGCACAACACCCTCATCCACGCCCAGCGCGATGGCCTCGCGGAGCACCGCCTCGGCCTGGGGCGGCCCCATCGAGAGGGCGAGCACCGTGCCGCCGAGTCGCTCGCGGATGCGCAGGGCTTCCTCCAGCGCGAACAGGTCGAGCGGGTTCAGCGCGCTCTCGACACCTTCGCGCACCAGCGTGTTGGTCTCCGGGTCGATCTCGATGCGGGTCGTCTCAGGCACCTGCTTTATGCAGACGATAACCCTCATCGCGTGCTTCTCGCTGCCGGGGGAATGTTGACTGGCGCAGTGGGCGGGGCTGCAAGGACGATGGGTGCGGGCGGGATCGGTGGGATATGAACCTCCGCTCCGGCCTCGATACCATGGTCCTCGAACCACCCCTGCCTCACCTCAAGGGCGTATTTCACGCGCTCCACCGACGAGACGCGCGTAATGTCATTCGGCTGCATCCGCGCGATGCGCGCGATGCGGCCGCCCTCTTCGATGAAGGCGATCGAGAGGGGGGTCGGTGTGTTCTTCATCCAGAACGCGTGCACGTCCGACTCTTCGAAGACGAACAACATCCCGTAGCCGGGCTGGATCTGTGGCCTTTCCATGAGGCCCATCGCGCGCAACTCGGGCGTGTCGGCCACCTCGGCTATCACCCGCCAGCGGTCGATCTTCACCTCCACGGTCCGGGCATCGACGGGAATGACTTGCTGTTCCTGCGCTCCCGTGCATCCGGGCTTGCGGTAGAACATCATCCCGGCCACCGAGAAGATGATGATGAAGGTAACCAAATGGCGCGCCCAGCCTGCTTTTCTTTCGCCAGCCATATTCGCCGCTCTCGAAGGGAGTCCGTTCGATTCTCGTCATGCCGGCCGTGCCCGCCGGACACATGCCGACGCCGATCGCCAGTCAGCCTTGAAGCCTAACGCCCACTGTAGAGCCGAGCAGGTCGGAAAATAAGCCATGCTCACGCGTGCAAGAATCTGCTATCCGGTCCAGATGGAAGAAATGGGATGTCGTGGGAGATTCGCTCCTTGCTATGCGTTCGTCAACATCGACCCGGATTATGATCCAGAACTCGAAGAAGCCCGCCTTCTTTGCCTTCAGATGGCTCTTTTCGGCTTCGCCAAGGCGGTTGTGGATGTTTGACACGTCAGTGCCGACCTTCACCTCTATCGATACCAGAGGACGCTCCTCTGACCGCAACGTTTCAGTAATCCGCACGTCTGGATCATGTGCGAAAATGATCTGGACCGTGCGACCAGAGTCGTTCTGAGCGGTTATGGTTCTCTCGGTCTCGGCTGCGATGTGGTCTGAGACGAGTTGACGCATAAGACCATGGACTACGCGCGTGGCACCTTGCCCGAGGCGAGTATTCTCACTGCCGCGCATCTGTGGGCCTAACGTCAGCAGCATCGCGGTGCAACCGCCCTTTATCCCAATCCCTATTCCCTCATCCTTGCCTGCATCACCAGTGCAACTGGCTTTGGTAGTAATGGCACGCCGTGGCCCGTGTCTCTTGTCTCTATCACCAAAACCAATTACATCGGTGGTGCGACCGCCTTGCGACAAGAAAGGCGCTCGCGCTGCTGCCGCCGCCGTGAGTATATGCCCTGGTGCGTGGGAAAGCAAAGGGCGGCCCGCGGCCGTAAGCCGTGCGAACAGCGGGCAAGGGCTGAGCTTTTCGGGCGCGGAATTTCTTTGTCTTACCGGTCCGGCATCGGGGAGGAAACATGCGTTAAGTGCCGTGTCACAGCCATGTTATGCTCCATGCCGCGCACGTGGTCGAGCGCCGGGCTGACGGCCGGGCCAAAAAGTTGTTTCGGCTCCGGCGGTTTGGTTACCTTCTGCGGAACTTCATGGCCCGGCCTGCATGGTCGCAGCGACGGGGTCTGGATGCATGCGGCAGCGCACGCTTGCTCGAGAGATAGGGGTGGGAGGTTCAGCCGAGATGAGACCCAAAGAGGCGCAAATACTGGGCGTTCTGGCGCTTGTGGCCACCGCCATCATCGTGGTTTGCCTGTGGACCGGGAAGGACGAGCCTGCTGAGGCCCGAGCACAAGTGGCGCCGCAGGACATAAGCGAGTTCGAGAGCCCTCCTGCACCGGGGCTGCAAGACCTGGTCAATGAAATGGAAAGGCAGCAACGCCAGAGGGACGCTGCGGCTGCGGGTGGCGGCGAAGTGGCGCCCATGGTGATCGAGGGCGACGGCCTAGCCGGCTCTTCGCCGGACGACCCCGACCCGCATCCGGTGGCGCCCGAGCCCGCTGGCGAGCCCCGTCCGCGGCCAGTCGCACCGCCCGCTACGGACGTGCCGGCCGCAGCCCGCTTTCACGTTGTTCAGAAGGGCGACACTCTTTGGGAGATCAGCGAGAATTACTACAAGAGCGGCACTCACTGGCGGAAGATAGAGGCGGCCAACAAGGGCCGGGTCCCGGACCCCAACAACTTGAAGATCAACACGAAGCTGGTGGTTCCCCCGCTGGCGGCGTTGGGGCGTAGCGCCGGCACCACAGGCTCAGGGAGCGGGAGCACGCTCTCGACCACCGGCGTGCTGGCTGGCGGGAAGAAGTATTACGAGGTCAGGAAGGGCGATACCTTTTGGAGCATCGCCGTCAAGCAGTATGGCGACGCCAGCAGGCTGAAAGAGCTGCAAGAAGCCAACGCAGACCTCGTAAAAGATCCCAAGAGAGACCTTAAAACCGGTATGCGGTTGATATTGCCATAGGCTACAACCTCGTCGCTATAGTGGCGGTAGAGCAAGGGTTGGCCAAGCGCGGGCGCGCCAGCAGGCGGGCCCGCGTCATTTGGGCGGGCGTCGGCCTCCGACGCGCTTGACCCGGGGGACAATCGTGCTATATTGAACGGTCGCCAGGGTCTTGTTGGAGGCGGAGTGAAGACATGGGGGGAGTGACAACCCTCGGTATCCTATTCCTGGTAGCGGGGTGCTCGGCAACATCCCCCGTTGTTTCTCACCAACCCACGTTCGTCCAGCGTTTGGCCGGATTCGGGTTGTCAGACACCAGCACTCGCAAGGTAGTCCTCGTCGGTAGCGAAGGGGGATACGGTGGTGACGTATAGGTAACGATCAGCGAGGAGTTCCTCATCCAAGAGGTTTGGGACAGCATCTATCAATCACGTTCGTACCGGAAGTGGTATGCATCGGGGTTTCGAAAGCTTCAATCCTACTCGGAAGTCGAGTCTGAAGTCCCCGCAGTTGAGCTGCTCGTGAATGCGACAGGTCGATGCCACTTCGCAGGAACCTTTGACGAGGGCTTTCGGTGTCCTGGAATAAACAAGATCTTGGAACCGTTGTTGATGAGAGAATACGAAAAGAGGCAAAGCAGCTAACCAATCGCTCCAGGGTAGGCGGCTACTGCCGCGCCCCTGAGTTCAAACGTTCGCTGGCGGAATGCGGGAGGCAGGCATGAGAACGCAGTCCTGGCGTATCATCGTGGTAGCCGCCGTTGCATGGGCGCCGTTCGTGGCCGCAGGTTGCGCGGGTTCGGGCGCCCGAAATCAGGAAAGCATAGCGCTCACGTCCCTGCGGTCCCGCGACGCCGTCGTGCAGCGCGAGGCGCTCCTTGAGCTTGAAGGGCCGCTCAGCCCGGCGCTGCGCGAGGCGAGTGAGGCGATCCTGGCCAGGGACGTGAATCCCATGATGTGCGCGCTGGCCGCCGACGCACTCGGGCGCTGCGGCGCGAGCGAGGCCGCCGGGGAGCTGCGCCTGTCGGTGCAGCAGGACACGCGCTGGGTCGTGCGAAAGCGCGCGCTCGCCGCCCTCTTAGCCGTCTCGCAAGAGGACGGGGGTGAGGGGGAGATACTGGCCGCCGTCCTGGCGGACGATCCGCACCCCAACGTTCGCGTCGAGGCGGTGGAACTTGCCGGCCGGACACTCCCCGCCGACCGGGCCACTGGGATCATAGCCGGGGCGATGAGACCGGGCGAGGCCGAGGCCGTCATCATCGCGGCCCACTCCTGGCTCACGCGGCTGACCGGCCGGGACATTCCGCCCACGGACTACGAGCGCTGGCAGGAGGCCGCCGGCATGCGCTACTACGTGGTTCAGTCGGGCGAGACGCTCGACGGAATCAGCATCAATTACTACGGCACGCCCGCCAGGCGGAAGGACATCGAGGAGGCCAATTCGGACGTGCTGCAAGACTCTGGCGACCTAAGGCCCGGCATGCTGCTGGTTATTCCCTGAGCGCTGAGTAAGGCCTTTGACAGGATCAACTCTTGCTTCGCAGAGTAGTACAGGATTTGCGGGATGGGCTGAAAGACCAGCCTTTGCCTTTACCCTCTCTTCTGTCGTTGTCGTATCCGCCGTCATCCTGTTATCCGGTCAATGCCTTGTCTGAGTGCTGACCCCTGACCCCTTAGTATTGAGTGCGCAATGAGCGCGCCTCAGAACTCCGAGCACCCCAAGCCCATCCTTCAGCGCCTGGGCATCCGGCCGCGGCGCAGGCTCGGCCAGAACTTCCTTATCTCCGACCAGCTTCTGGACCGCATCGTCGAGGCGGCCTGCGTGGGGCCGGAGGACGTGGTGCTGGAGATCGGCACGGGGCTGGGGCGTCTCACGATGCGGCTGGCGTGTCGGGCGCGCGCCGTGGTGAGCGTCGAGATCGACCCGGGCCTATACGCCGCCGCGCGGGATCGCCTGGCCTGCGTCGAGAACGCCACCCTCGTCAACGCCGATTTCCTCGCCCGTAAGCACCTGATAAACCCCGAGGTCGGGCGCGCCCTGCGCCAGACCGCCACCGACGGCCCTTTCAAGGTTGTGGCGAACTTGCCGTATCAGATCAGCTCCCCCGGCATCATCAACCTGCTGGAATGGGAGCCGCAGCCGACGGAGATGGACGTGATGCTCCAGGCCGAGGTCGCCGACCGCCTCACGGCCAGCCCGGGAACGCCGCAGTACGGACCGCTCACCGTCTTTGCGGCCTACTGGGCCGACGTCGAGAGGCTGATGAAGGTGCCGCCGTCGGCCTTCTGGCCGCAGCCGCAGGTCGCGTCGGCGTTCGTGCGCATCACGCCCCGATCGCCAGGGCCCGAGGCCACCATTCTTCCCGAAGGCGATTGTGCCGCCCGCGGCCTTTCTGCTCAAGAGCGGTTGCTCCACTTGCCCAAAGGCGGTTCCGCCGCCCGGTACGTGGTCTTCAGCCGGGTCGCAAACAAGCTGCTTCAGAACCGCCGAAAGGGCCTGGGCCGGGCGCTGGAGATGGGCTGGGGCAGGGACCTTGCGGGCGCAGTTCTCAGTCGTCTCGGCCTCGAGCGCGCCGTCAGGCCGGACCAGCTTGCGCCCGGGGACTTCCTACGCATTGCCGATGACATTTATGATGCAGAAGCGCGCCGTTGAACTGTGCGTAAATTCCCCGTCATGAACTGCGCGGTGCAACCGCCTTTGGGCAAAAAGGCCCCTGGGGGACCGGTGCAACCAACCTCGTCATGAACCGCCTTTGCCCTCGAACTCGAACGGCTCGGGTTCCTTGTCGGGCGCGGGCGGGTTTGCGATCGCCCTCGACGCGGGAGGCGCGGCCCCCGGGCCGACACCCCGGGCTTCGCGGCCGAGGACCGAACGGCGGGCCTCCTCCCAGCTCTGCATCATGCTTTGGATGCCTTCGATCTTGCTCAGGCCGGACTGCATCTCGTCCTGCATCTTTCCCATCACGGCCTCGACCGCACCGTCGAACTTTCCGAGCAGTTCGGCCAACTGGTTGCGGTAGCCCACCGCCACGGACTGCTTGATCTCCTGGAGCTTGTCGACCATGCTGGGCAGATCGGCCTCCAGATCCACCAGGTGGCGCCCGAGCCTCTGAAGCTCCGCGGTCAACTGGGTGAGACGGGCGCTCAACTCGGCGGCCCGCTCATCTAGCAACGCGGCCTGCTCGGCGGCCAGCCGCCGGGCGCGCGCTTCGAGTTGCTCCTCATGGTGTGCCTCAAGCTCGGCGAGGCGTCGCTCGATCTGTTCATTTCGGCGGTTCTCGATCTCGCGCGTCCGCTCGTCCAGGCGCTCGATGCCCGCCGCCTCCTGCTCGCCGAGGCGTCGTTCGAACTTATCGGCGCTTGAGGCCTCAAGCTCGCCGAGGCTTTCCCCGAGCAACTCGCGCTGGCGCGTCTCCGCCTCGTGTACTTGCTCCTCCAGCGCTGCGCCTTGACGCTCATCGGCCTCGCGTATGCCCCGCTCCAGGCTCTCGCCACGGCTGACATCCAACTCCTCGATGTGCCGGGTTAGCTGTTCCGCAGAGCGGGCCTCGATCTCGCGGCTTCGCTCCTCCATGCGCCCGGTGGCCCGGGCCTCCAACTCCTGAAGGCCAGCCTCGCGCCCTTCGTCGCGGCGGGCTTCGAGTTCCGCCATGCGCTCGTCCAGGCGCTCATTGGCCCCCGCCTCCAACTCCTGCAGGCCGGCCGCGCGCCCTTCGTCGCGGCGGGCTTCGAGTTCCGCCATGCGCTCGTCCAACTGCGCGGCATAGCGCTCATCGGCCTCGCGGATGCCATCCTCCAGGCTTTCCGTGCGCCGGGCGTCCAGTTCCGCAAGACGCTGGTCCACGAGCTCCGTCTGCCAAGCCTCGAGCTCCTGGATGCGGTTCTCGATGGTTTCCCCTTGCTCGGCCAGCATCTCCTTGAATCTCCGCTCGGCCCCTTCCGATCGCTCGGACTGTTTCTGCGCCAGGCGCTCGTCGGCGGCCTGCATGTTCGTTTCCACAACGGCACCCAGCGCTCCCTCCAACTCGCCGCGCACGGCCTCGAACCGCCGGTCGAGCTCGGACTCGAAGTCCGCCACGAGATCGCGGGCCGTGCCGGCTGCCTTCTCGGCCCGCAGCGCTAGGGCGCGGCTCTTGCCGTGGCCCAGCAGCAGGACAACCAGGATCACAAATCCCACGACACCCCCGTAGAACGGCAAGAGCGCCGTCCATTGGCCGTCCGTGTGGATCCTCACCAGATACTGAAGGATGGCTTCCATGTTTTCTGGCATCTTGCTCTCCTTAGTGCGGGACCGCCCTACCGGCCCTACGTGTCGATGCGCAGCACGTGTCTGACGCAGTTCTCAAGGAACACCACCGACCAACGCAACTCTTCCCTGCGCTTGCTGAATGTGGCGGCGCCGCCTGCCGCAGAATCTTCAAGGGCGCGCTGCTTATCCCGCAACGCTTCCAGATGGCAAAGCGCAATGTCCCGCATCTCGCTCGCGCGCCTATCGCCTATCGCGCGCATCTCACGCACGACGTCCGCCTCCGAGAGATCCGGCTGGCGCAGCAGCTTCTGCATCCAACCGAGGACGTCGTCGTCCAGTTGTTCGACGGCCGACCTGAATCTGTCCAGCGCGCCAAGGCGCCGCGGGGACGCCCGGTGGTTTCCGGCCCGCCGTGGCGCTGGCTCCTCGACAACGCTTGCAGCCGCCTCCAGGTCGGCCTCCCCATTGCCCAGGGAAACGCTCGCACGCTCGGCCTCGGGCCCCATCAGGGGCACGTTGACCGAACTGCGGCAGCGGGGGCACATGACTATGTGGCCACCCTCGTCGGTGACCTGCACTTTGAGCCTCTTGCCGCACCCCGTGCAGCGAAACCGGACGTAGCCGTCATCCTTTACCCGCATGCCTTCTCACCTCGCCGTCGGCGGCCCAAGCTGCCGGTTTCCGCGCTCTCTTTCAGCACCTCGAGGCGCGCAAAGTCCAGAGCATATCTGGCGGCGCGATCCTTGACGCGCTGGCGCTCGCCGGGGATGCGAAGCTCGCGAACCGCGGTCCATCCCCTCAGACACATGCCCACGTAGACCAGACCCACGGGCTTGCGCGCGGTGCCGCCGGCAGGTCCGGCCACGCCGGTCGTGCTGAGACCGACCTCTGCGCCGCTCACCTCGCAGGCGCCCCTCGCCATGAGCTGCGCCACTTCGCGGCTCACCGCACCGGCCGCCTCGATCCGCTCGGCCGGCACGCCCAGAACGCGCGTCTTCGCGGCATTGTCGTAGGCCACCACGTCCAGCAGCAGGACACTCGACACGCCTGGCACGTCCGTCAGCATGCTGCCGATGAGGCCGCCCGTGCACGATTCCGCCACCGCCAGGTGCAGGCCGCGCTCCTCCAGCACCTGCGCCAGCGCTCCGGCCAGCGTCACTTCGCCGCGGCCGAATGCCGCCTCGCCCAGCCGCTCCTCGACGGCCCGGCAGTCGCCCTCCGCCAGGCGCTCGGCTTCCTCAGCGGTCGCGGCCCGGGCGCGAATGCACACCGTCACCCAGCCGCCGCGGGCCTTCAGCCCGACCGACGGGTTGCGGCCTATCTCCAGCAGAGTGACCAGGGCCTCGTTCACGCGCGACTCGGGCAGGCCCGATGTGTGCACCTCGCGCATGACGACCCTCTCCCGGCTCTCGCCGGTCAGGCGCGGCAACACGCTGCCGGTGAACATCGCCTTCATCTCCTCCGGCACGCCCGGCATCGCGTAGGCCATGGCCTCGCCCACCCAGCAGGCAAACCCGCATGCGGTGCCGCGCGGGTTGGGCAGTATGTCCGCCCCCGCCGGGAACAGGCACTGCACCGCGTGCGCGTCGGTCATGCGGTGCCCGTAGCCCTCGATGACGCGCCGCACGTGTTCGAGCGACTCATCATCGTGCACAAGTTCGCACCGCGCCGCCAGCGCTATGGCGCCGCGCGCGCGGTCGTCGACAGTAGGTCCAAGGCCCCCTGTGATCAGGACCACCTGGCTGTCGGCGGCCACGCGCAACAGCTCGAAGGTGAGCGCCTCGGGGTCGTCCCCGACGGCCAGTATCCGCCGGATGCGCAGGCCGTTCTCCGTCAGATGCCGGGCCAGGAACGAGGCGTTCGTATCCACGGTGTGCCCGCTGACGAGTTCCTCGCCCGTGGAGATTATGGTGGCGTATCTGGCTTCGGCCATCGGTTCACTCTCAGTTGGACCTACCCTCAGTGATCAGCAAGAGATTATATCCCGCGTTCCCATAGCGTGGCAACCGGGCGCGGGCGGGTCGGGGAATGCGGGGGGGGGCGTGGCAGCCTATTCAAATGCGCATGACCTCTTCGCTGGCGGGGAATATCTCTTCCTGCTCGGGCAGCTCGGCCACACACCGCGCAAGCACTACGGTCAGTGCCGTCCCCACGCCCCGCACCCAGTAGTCGGTGAACATCCCGCCCAGGCATACCGCGCCGAGCGCCGCAATCGCGCCGAGCTTCAGGGCGCGGGCGAGGTCATCGCCCGCGTGCCTTCGGGGAAGCGTATGCGCCGCACGCCGCAGGAAGCCCATCACCATCCAGGCGAACCCCAGCAGCCCCACCAGTCCCGTCTCGACCAGCCACGCCGCGTAGAACGGCGTGGCGTCCTTCTCTATGAGCATGACCTTGAGGGGCCTGTCCATGCTATATGCACCCGCGGGGTTGTAGTCCGGGTGCGGGGGGCTGGAGTAGAAGGCTCTCAGGTTGCCCTCGTAGTTGCCGATCCCGACGCCGAAGAACGGCCGGCGGGCGAATGCCAGCAGGGCCGGCTGCCACTGGACGAACTTCTGCTGCCAGGGGTCGCAGGGCGCGGCGCCATAGCTTTTCGGCGCGAAGGGCAGGCGGCGTTGGTGCGCGGGCAGCGTGCGAGAGCGGTCCGCCCTCTTGTGAAGTAGCACGGAATCGAGCGGCACGTGACCGTGCCGCTGGGGGGGCGAAGCTGAAGACGATCCCGTAGAGCGCCAACATGCCGACGGCCGTGGCCACAAAGACCCCTCGGCCGCGCACAAACGAGAGTGCCAGCACGGCCAGCAGCGCCGCAGCCCGCCGTTGAGCAGCAAAAGGCCTCCCGCCACACTCAACGCGCAGCAGCCCCCCCTGACCGCCGGGCGTCGGCCGAACAGAAAGACCGCCCACGCAAGCAGCAGCCCCCTTGACCGCCGGGCGTCGGCCGAACGGAAAGACCGCCCACGCAAGCGACAGCACCATCGTGAGCCAGGCGCCCAGCACGTATCGGTTGCTGGAGGTGCCGATGTCCCCGTGCGCGTCGCCTTGCGGCCCGGGCGCCACGCCTTCGAAGCCGAACGTGGCGTCCACGTCCATGGGGCTCATGATGGCCCCGGCCCGGCCGGCCTGCAGGGATTCGAGCCGCAAGGCCTGGGCCGAATCCCGCTGCGCCGAAGAGCGCCATCGCCCACTGATGCAGGGTCACCTGGGTGGGATGGGTCAGCAGCGCCGCGAGCACGAGGGTCGGGGCGACCTTGTCCAGGACCCCTGCCAGTGGGTCGGCGGGGGGCCGGATCCATCGCCCACCGTAACCTCCCGAGCCCGTTCGGTCTCGGGGGTCGCGTTGGGGCGGCAGTCCCTCTCGGCGGCTTGCGACGGCATGGCACGGCCCATGTGGAAGTTCGCGGGGACCAAATCCGGGCGCAATCGGCTCACCTGCGCCAGCGCGTCTCGCGGTCGAGCCCGTCGAGCAGGGTGCCCAGATCGTTGTGCAGCGTCTCCACGGCGCGGCCCAGCGCGATCGGCTTGAAGGTGAACGGACGCTTCTGCGCGAGGCTGATGGCGCGGGAGCCCAGGCGGATTTTGTACTTGAACTGCCCCTCCATCTTCTCATAGTTGAAGGTGCTGGCCTGCTCGTAATCCATGCGCGTCAGGACAACGCGGGCGAGCTCGGCCGCGTCGGGTATGTGCACCATGCCCCGCGGGTAGCTCAACAGCAGGTAGTGGCTTTCGCCCGCCTTCAGGAGTTGCAGGGCCACGTGGTGCTCGCGAAACGGATACCGAGCGTAGGGCCTGCCTTTTCTGTTGCGGGTAAAGACCACCGGTAGCTGGCCCGATTCAAGAGCCCTGATAAGGTCACCCAGGTGCCCGAAGTCCGTGGTCTTGACGTCACCGAAAACAGTCGTGCCGGCGCGTCCCGGCGCCTTTTCCGCCGCCACCTCAGGCATCGCGACCGGTTCGGCCTGCGGGACCTTCTTTCTGCGCTCCTCTTTCTCGGCTTCCTGGATGGCGGTGCGCGCAAGTTCATCAAGGCCGGCCCGTTCCGACTGCGCTTCTGCCCGCGCAGCTTCTTCCTGCCGACTCTTCTCTGCCTCTTCCACCGCGCGGACGCGCTCTCGTTCACGCTCACGCTCCAACTGGCGGCGGACCTTCCCGTCCAGGATGTCCTGATACGGTTGAAACTCATCCGGCGGCAGGGCCGTCTTCCAGGCCGGATAGATGGCCTCCATGAACTCGTCCTTGCGCTCTTCAGGGCGCCCCATGGGGTCTGCTATGCCCGTGTCCAGCGCCATGCAAGTCCCGCGGAAGAACTCCTTCAAGTCCTCACATGGCTCGTGCGGCTCGACGGTCCGGGGGTTCTTCACCAGCTTGTTGAAACAGCTCATGAACACAGGGTAGGGAACCTGCCGGGTACCGTCACGGGATATCTTGTTGATGCTGCTGACGGGATCAATCAGTGCCATCGCGCATCTCCCCGTTCGATACGCAGTCCGACTATTCGGTCATCACCGCGCCCGATTGGACCTGCTCGACGAGCCTCACGAGCCGACGACCGTATTCCACGTATACCCGGTACGCGGCGTCGGCCTTGCTGGCATCTTTGCCCTCGTGCACCACCACTTCCATGTGCGGCTCGATGCTCAGGCCTCCGTCGTAGCCGCGCCCGAGCAAGTCCGCGATTATTTCCCCTACCCTGCCGTCTCCCTCGCCGGGGAAAGTGAAGGCCATCTTGCCGTCTCGCGTCCCGGCGTCCTTGATGTGGACGTAGGCCACGTGGTCGCGCACCGCCTCGTAGTACCCCCAGGAGTCCAGACCGTGCGGGCCGCTGTTGCCGGTATCCCAGAGGAGCTTCAGGCTGGGCGAGTTCACGCGCCGTAGCAGCTCCAGCGTCTGCTCCGGCCCCTGGGAGCCCCAGCCGTCGCAATTCTCGTGCAGCAGCAGAACCTCGCCCCTCTCCGCCATACCGGCCAGCACCTTGAGCCGCTCCACCGCCTCGTCGCGCCACTTCTGCTCGGGCCAACCCCCGCTGGTGTAGCTCATGGTGCGGATGAACCGGCACCCCAGTCGCTCCATCCGGGGGATGGCGCGCTCGAGCTCGTGGCGGTCGATGTCCGGGTGCTTGGTGATGGGGCGAGACCAGTTGCACAACTGGCTGGCAAAGCACGAGACGTGCAGGCCCGCCGCATCGACTTTCCTGGCAACCTCGTCGAACGTCTCATCGCACAGGTCCGTCAGGTTGACCTTCTCGACGCTGCGTATCTCTATGTGGCCCCAGCCAAGTTCCTTGTGCGCACGCACTTGCGCCTCAATGGGTCCACCCGCTTCGTCAGCGATTCCGCTGTAGAACATACCGGTCCTCCCGTTTCCCATCGCCCGGTGAGGCGAGTGGGTCAGACACCACCCTAAAAGGTATGCTTTGGCCGGGGCCGTGTCAAGTCTAATCTGGCTCCGTCCGCCTTTTCGGTGCTGCTTGCGGGTATCGGGGCCCGTTCCTTTTTGCCCTATCAAGGCGCGGGGCGATTTGGTATCATGACCGCGCAGCCGCCGACGGCCGGGGACGTGGCGGCCAAGGCTCTTGAACCTCTTGACGGGGAGCGACGAGACCATGTGCGCTGTGGAATACAAGCGGAAGGCGAGTTCATCACGGTCGGCATCACGCTCGCCTTTCTGGGAGCGGTGCAGGCGGCGGCGATCGCGGCCCTGGACCATAAAGACATTCCTATCTTCGATCTGCTTGCCATGGCGTTCCACTGGGTGGCCGGCACGCTGATCTACATGCTCGTCACCCGGCCCGGACCCATGGTTCGGGGAATGGTGGCGCACGGGGTCACGAGTGCGGTGATCATAGTGGGGGGGGCCTGGTCTGACCGCGTGGCGGGGAGACTGAAAGCCGGCCGCACACTGCGCGGCGGAAAAGATTCCGTTTAAACTATTGCCTACAGCGGGGGCGGGACGATAAGATAACGTGCCGTGGCTGAAGTGCGCACCCATTCTGCGGGAGTGGTATTCCGGGCCGAACTGCCCCGTCGACAATGGGCAACTTTGGAGGAGCATCCCATGGCAAAGGACGCCGTGGACACGCTGGGCGCCTACGAAACAGCCCTTCGGCTCTCGCGCTGCCTCGCCTACGTTTCCGTGGCGCTGGTGGGCGTGTGCGTGCTGACCATCTTGCTCACCTCTTCTGCCGCGCCGCCGGGGTACCTGGCGTTCATGGGCGGCGTGGCCCTGTGGTTGCTCGTGGTGACCAGCTACGGCGTGCTGCGCCTGTGCCGGACGAGCCGGGACTCCTTCCGCAAGCTGGGAGAGCTGCTTGAAGGCGGCCATCCCGGCGGCTCGTTCGAGCGTTTGTACCTGAGCCTCAGGCTGGCGGAGGAGCAGGAGAGGGTCGGCCGCTACGGCGGGATCGCTACCGTGGTGTGTATCGGCTTGGATGCCACGGGCAGCCCCGAGCAACTAAACGACCCCGAGGCCCACGAGAAGGTCCTTGAAGCCGTCAGGACAACCGTCGCGAGGCTGCTGCGCACCTGCGACGTCCTGAGCCGGCACGGCAAGTCCGACCTGCTCGCGCTCCTTCCCGAAACCGACCGGCGGAAGGCCCGCAAGGTCTCCGAGCGGCTCTGCAAGTGGATTGAGGGTGAGGCCTACGAGATCCCGGGACTCGGCACGGTCGACTTCATGCGCCTGAGCATCGGCATCGCAGCCTTCCCGCTCAACGGCGAGACGATGGACGATGTCCTCCAGGCATCTCGCAGGGCCATGCAGCGCGCCCGCGCCATGGGACGCAACACCACGGCGGTCTCCCATGAGTTCATCCGCACCGGCGAGACCGGCGAGTCCCTCGTGCGGGAAATCCGCGGCCAAAGCGCCTGACGGGCTGCGCTCCCGGCGTCCGATATGGGTGCATCAGGGCGCATCCGTCCCTACACGAACCCTACACCAACCCTACACGAGCACCGCACGAACCCTGCACGAGAGCCGCACGAACGCAACACGAACGCGTCGCAGACCCGATGCGAACGCGGCGCGTTCTGTGGGATTCAGCCTCCGCTCCCGTCCGTCCCGTCCCCTGTCGACCGCATCTGTCCGCTCATGTTCGCTATGCGTCCGACAACTCAAACGCTGAGGGTGCGGGGCGCGCGGAGAAGGAGGAAAGGCAGGCTGGGCCGATAGGTCGTTCATTCGCTGCGCACGCATGATCGACAGTCTGCCTGTTTCCTGCGGCCGGGGTGTCCGATCCGGGCGTATATGGGCGTTCGTTTTTCTTTTCGCGCTCGTTCTCGCCGCCGAAGACCGAACCTGACGGGATAACAGGATCAACAGGATGAGCCGGCGGGCATGGCGCCCTGGTTCGCCCCGGCCGGCGTCAGGGTTGAGAAGCAGCCTTACCGCCTGCGGGGGCGCGGGGTACAATCGGCATTGTAGGGAGGAACGCGCGGTGTGGCTCTCGGCCCCTCGGGCGGCCAGCGAGGGCCACGGGCGAGGATGGCAAGGCCCGGCAACGGC
>CAZHPE010000032.1:12569-20195 GCA_964534775.1 uncultured candidatus Brocadiaceae bacterium | reverse complement strand
GCGCTCTTTCACCTGAGAATCCCTCCTGCCTCTACAGACCTCTGGATTCTCTCACAACTACTGGATCAATTCTCGGGGAAAGGGTCAGCGGGACTCAACACTGTCCATCCCGAAGGGTCTCGATCCGTGTCTCGGCATGCATGGCGGCCACCACGCCGTCGCTGACGGCCGTGGTGGCCTGGCGGTACGAACCCTCGCGCACGTCTCCCACCACGTACAGCCCCGCGACCCCGGTCTCCATGTTCTCGTCGACGGGGACGAGGCCGCCGGCGTATTGCGGCAGCAGGGTCTTGAGGAACGCGGTGTTGGGTTCGTGCCCGATGAATATGAATACTCCCTCGCAGTCAATACGGCCCTTCTCGCCGGTCAGGACGTTCTCGACCAGCACCCCCTCGACGCTCTTGTCGCCCACGACATCCCTGATGACCGTGTCGAGCACGAACTCGATCATCTCGTGCTTGCGGGCCTCTTCAACGTGGACCGTCTGGGCGCGGAAGCCCTGCCGCCGATGGACGAGCCTGATCCGGGTGGCGAAGCGGGTGAGGAAGGCCATCTCAGTGAAGGCCGCATCGCCTGCGCCCACCACCACCAGCGGCTTGCCCTTGAAGAACGCCCCGTCGCACGTGGCGCAGTAGCTAACGCCAGCGCCCGCCAGCCGATCCTCGCCCGGCACTCCGAGCTTGCGGTGGTAGGCGCCAGAGGCAACGACGACGATCGGCGCTGTATGCTCTCCGGCGCTCGTGTGCACCGTCTTGAGGGGGCCGTCCGCTGTAATGTCCGACGCTTCCTCGCTGACGATCTTCGCGCCGAAGCGCTCGGCGTGCCTCTTCATCCTCTCCACCAGCTCCGGCCCCAGAATGCCATCGTCGAAGCCGAGGTAGTTGTCCACGTCGTATGCCTCGGCGAGTTGCCCACCGACAACCAGCTTCTCCAGCACGAGCGTCCTCATCATGGACCGGCCCGCATAGAGCGCCGCGGCCAGTCCTGCCGGACCCCCGCCGATCACGATCACGTCCCATTCATCCGCCACGATCAACCTCCTTGCCCGTCAGCGCGAAACCACGCGGCCAGCCGATGTCTCTTGCCCGACTCAGCCCTCCCGGAGAAACACATCCTCATATAGCGCCTCGAGCCGAGCCTTGTGGGCCGCCTCCATGGCGGCCAGCTTGGCGAGCAGATCCGCCAGCTCTCCGCTTTGAACCGCCGCGGCCATCGCCTCGTAGAACCGGCGCGCCTGCTCTTCTCGTTTCATCGCGAAGACCATGGCGTCCTGCAACGTGCTGTCGGGCGCCAGGGTCTTGCCTTCCAGGTACTCCGTGATCCTCATGTCGTGCGCCCGCGGAGGCCTGAACTCCCACACCTTATCGGCGGGCAGGCCCTCCAGTAACTCCTTGTGGCGCGCCTCTTCGGCAGCCAGCTCATTCAGAAGCGTCCGTACGCCCGGGTCTTCGGCCCGCGCCGCAGAGTCGGCGTACAGAGCGCATGCCTCAGCTTCCTTCTCTATCGCCAACGACATGATCTGTTGCGGCTCCATCTTTACCTCAACGTCGAGGGGGGGGGGCTGATCGCCGAAACCCGGGGCTTACAAGAGCTCTCTAATCCTGCAATGCAGCCCGTCCATCTCGCCCTCCCCGTACTCCAACTGACGCCAGTCGAACCGAAAGCCATCGTCGGGCGAGCGAGGGATAACGTGGAAGTGCACGTGCAGCACCCGCTGGCCTGCGCACTGGTGGGTGTTCTGGAGCAGGTTGCACCCCACCGAACCCGTGGCGGCCATGACGGCGCGCGCCACGCGCTGGACCATGCGGATGCATTCCCCGAGCTCTTCGCGGCTCACATCGAGGAGCGTCTCCGTGTGCCGCTTCGGAATGACCAACGCGTGACCGGGGTTCACCGGGGCGATGTCCATGAAGCTCAACGCCAGCTCCGTCTCGACGAGCGAGGTCGCCGGTATCTCGCCGGCCACGATCTTGCAGAAGATGCAGTCCGCCATCCCCTTGGAACCTCCCAGAGTTCTGAAGCGCCCTACAGTTCGATGTCCACCCGCTCGATCGTAGCCGTCATGTCCCTGACGTTGAAACCCCACTTGCCCGGCTCCGTGGGCAGGGCATAGGGGCCGGGACTGTAGCTGGCGACCGGCCGATCGTCGACGAGGAACTTCAGCAGTCCTGGCCTCAGCACAAGCGTCATGGTGTGCGAACGGGTCAGGTTCAGCGGGAACACCGGCGCGTCTTGAAGGGTCTCGGTTCTCCCAGAAACCCTCCGCGCAAGGCGCACCCGCACATACCCCGCAAGGTCGATATCCATTGCCGCGAAGGCGACATCGTTCTTGCGCCTGGCGGCGCAGATCGACAGCGCCGGATACTCTTGCGGGCTGCTGAGGCGCATTCGCGCCGACATGGAACCGTAGGGTGACTCCAAGTGCTCCAGCAGAACGTAGCGCGTCCCCGAGTCGCCCAGCGCTATCAAACCCGGAGGCTCGGCCGCCTTGACATCAACGCCCTCGGGCACCGTGAGAGGAACCGTGCCGGGGATGCGGGGGCGCGGACGCCCGCTGCCGGGGAAAGAGGGTTTCACGCTCTGCCGGACCTTGAGCGCAACGTCGTCAAACGAGGCGGCCAGACCCTGCGCGGCAAGCCCCGGCCGACCGACGGCGGGCGCGAGCCCCGCGATGTCACTCTCGCTCAGAACCGGCTTCCCGCCGACGTAACCGCATGCCCGTCCGCCCCGAATGGTCAGGCGCAGGGCCACGTCGCCGGCCGGCAAAGCGTAGGGCCCTCCCGGCGCAGTGAGCGTCTTCTTCCGCCCGCGCTTGCAGGCCACCAACTGTACGGCCCACTCGTCCTCGCCCGTGCCCACCAAGCCGAAGAACACGTAGTTCTCGCCATCCTTGCGGCGGGCCATGAGGCCAAAGAACTTGCCGTTGGAATCCCCGCGGAACGCCACCGCCGCCGCCTGTGCCTCGATCTCGACGTCCTGGAACTCTCCCAGCGCGAACACGCTCGTCCCGCCGGCCAGCCCCGCCGGTCCGTACCGTCCCCGGCCGACAAGCGCCCACTCTCCGGCCGCTGCCTGCCAGCCCGCCACTCCGTGCTCGAAGCTCTGCCTCACCATGAGGGTGTAATCGGACAGGTCAACTTCCGCGGTTCCGGGAGCCGCCTCCACCGCCGAAACGGGAAAGAGCCGCTTGGGGGGGGGCGGAGGCGGGGGCGGCGGGGGAAGGGGCCACTGCGTCGGAATATTCCCCTCGACGGGCCCAGCCAGGACAACGTCGTCCCACAGGGCGCGGCAATATGCGGCCTCCAGGGCGACCTTGCCGGCCCTCGCCAGCTCTTTCGGCAAGCCCAGAAGCACGCCGACGAGTTCGCCGTCCACCCTAGCGGCGGCGCCCCCGGCCGCATCGATACGTAGGGTCCCTTCGAAAACCCCATTCGCGTCGATAGACAGCGGGAAGGGGTCTGTCTGTTTGACCGGCCTGCCACGTACCACCGCGCTCAGGCGCGCCTCGGCGCCACCTTCGCCAAGCTCGATGCGCAGCTCCAGCGCCGTGCCTTCCTCCCGCCTCACCGACAGGGCCACATCGGCTGATCCGCCCCGGCCGGGCGCTGCGCCCGCCTCCATCGCCACCCACGCCTCGGCCCCCACTTCCTGCTCTTCGTACCACCTGTGCTCGGCAACCTTCCGCCGGCCGAAGGCGTCACTCAAGACCCCCCCCCCGTCCGCTTCAGGCAACACGTTCCACCTCTCCCCGGCAAACGCCCAGTACTGCGCCGCCCCGTCATCGAAATTCTCGGTGAAATATCGCTCCGTGGGCGGCGGCTCAGGGGGCAGAATGGCGTTCGCTGGCGGAGACTCACCGGAGCCGGGGGTTTCGGGACCGGACCCCAGCAGGGAAACAAGGATCACCACAGCGGCGATTGCGGCCACGGCCGCCCCCACGAGCGTCAGGGTCAGGATCGTTCGCCTGCGCCGCTGCTGCCCGGCGCCAAGGCCAGTCCGCTTGACGACTTCCCGCCGGGCCCGCTCACGGGCCATCGGAGCCGTCGGCTCATCTTCGGGCCTGGCCCTTTCCCGTTCGCTCCCGGCTCTCTCCAGAAGTTGCGCCTTCGTCGGGTCAGAATCGTCGAGCAACTCCGCCGCCTGGCGAAAACCGCGAGCCGCCGCCAGGTGCCGGCCCTCCTGCTGCATCGCCTTGGCCGCAGCCACGAGGCCGTTCAGGTTGCTCTGTCGTCCCTTCAGGTCGAGTTCCTGGAACTTCTGCTTCATCCGGGGATCGTCCGGCGCGGAACTCTGGGAGAACTCCAGCGCTTCCCTCGCGCCCGCGAAGTCGCCCTCCGTCACCAGACGGTCGACCTCATTGAGGCCGTACTCGATCACCTGCTCGGCCTGCTGCACGGTTTCCAGTTGCACCCGTGATTCCGCCAGGCCCGGACACCGCGCCCATGCGGCCCCCACCTTCGCCAGAAGCGCCGACGCCTCCCGGTGCTGCCGTCCTTCGAGCAGTTCGCCCGCCTGCTTCACGAGCGCCTCGCACTCGGCCATTGCCCCCTCGGCCTTCCGAATGAGTTCGGCCGGGTCCCCGTCCGGCACGGCCTCGGCGGGGATGTCGCACCAGACTTCGATAGCGCCCGGCAGATCGCCCCGGTCGGCCAGCGTCTGACCTTTCTGAAGGACTTTCTGGTAGCGCGCGGTACGCTGCTGCGCGTATTTTTCGATTGCGCGTTCGGCCCGGGCCCGGGCGCGCTCGTAGAGCTTGCCCCTTACCTGCAGGACGATCTTGAGGGCCTCGGCAGCCTCATCATACCGCCCCGAGCCGGCCAGCGCGCGCGCCTTCTCGCGCCGCTTGGCGATCATGACGGCGATCTTCTCCCGCACCGTCGTGAGGTTCACCCCGCAGCCGACGCAGATGTCCACGTCACGACGATTGTCGGCCTCGCAATCCGGGCACACGTCGAACAACTCCGAGAGGTCGGCACCGCACTTCAGACAGGTCTTCTGCGTGGCGGGGTTCTCGCTCTTGCACGCGGGGCAGACCTCCCCCACCCGCGTGACCTCGACGTGGTAGGCTTCCAGCGCTTCCAGGAACTCATCCGCGCTCTGAAACCTCTCCCCCGGGCTTTCTTTCAGGCACTTGAGCACCAGGTTGTCGAGTCTGGGGTCGACGTCCGTGTTCACCTTGCTGGGCGGCTCGGGCGGCAGCACCTCGGGGAGCTTGCGGGTCAAGACCTGGTATAGGACCGCGCCGAGGGAGAAGATGTCGCTCCGCTGGTCGGTGTGAACGACGTCGATCTGCTGCTCGGGGGCCATGTAGCCCGGCGTGCCGACCACCCAGCGCTTGGTGCGCTTGCTCTGCTGGGCGGTGGCGATGATGCCGGCCACGCCAAAATCGGCGATCTTGACGTTGCTCTGGTCGTCGAGCATGATGTTGGCCGGCTTGATGTCACGGTGGATGATGCCCTTTGAGTGGGCGTATTTGAGGGTCTCGCCGCACTGGCGGAATATTTTGATCATGAATTCGGGGCCGACGCGCTCGGCACGCATCATGTCCCGCAGCGTCGTACCCTCCACGAACTCCATGGCGAAGAAGTACGTGTCGCCCTCGCGCCCGCGGTCGATGATGCTGATGACGTTCGGATGGTTCAGCGAGGCAAGCAGGCCGGTCTCGCTGTCGAACTGCCGCACGAACACCGGATTGCTGGAGAACTTCCGAGGCAGAATCTTCAGCGCGACGGGCCGGTCGAGCGAGAGTTGGGTCGCCTTGTAGACGACCGCCATCGCGCCCGCCCCCACCATGTGCTCGACCCTGAACCCCCGCAGCACGTCGCCGGACTTGATTCGGGCGTACTTCTCGTCCGAGGCGGCGGCGTCCCCTTTTCCTTCCGAGTCGGGCCGCCACGTGCCGGTGTCCTCATCATCTATTATCGGCCGGGCGTCGGTCTGCTCGACTGGACCGCCGCAGTCCGGGCAGCACACCGAGGAAACGTCCTCCGATTCCTCGATGGAAAACTCGTGGCTGCACTCGCGACAGCGGAACATGGGCATCGATCACCTTACCTCCAAGGCCGAGCCACGCAGCCGCACAAACAAACGCCGCGAGGCCAGTCCCTCATAGCCCCGCGTCCCAATTCTTCCATCCAGAGACATAGCTGCGACCGCCTGCCAGCGGTTCCTATTCTAAGGAATACCCCCTGTTCATGCAAGCCACCCGAGGCGTCCGGCGCGTGCGGGCACACGCCCGGAATCCAACCCATTTCCCCGGGGGGGCGCGCCGTGCCATGCCCTCACCATTCCTCCAAGACCAGATCACTCAGCTCGCCCCGAAGCGGACAGCTCTCGCAACGCGGCGAGCGCCGACGGCAGTAGCGCTTGCCAACCTCCACCAACTGGGCGTGGAAGTCCTTGAACAGCTCGACGTCTCGCTCCAGCCCGTCCTCAAAGACCGCCTGCACCTCCTCGTAGCCAACCTCAGGGTCCACAAGCCCGTGGCGCGACATGATCCGCACCGTGTAGGCGTCCACGACGAACACCGGCTTCTCAAGCGCGTAGAGCAGGATGCTGTCGGCGGTCTCCGGCCCGATGCCGTTGAGGGCGAGCAGCCCCTGCCGAAGCTCGTACGTGCTCGCGGCCCGGAGCGCCGCGATCGCTGAGGCGTCGTCGGCGCCCCGCCCCCCCACCCAGCGGGCGAGCCGCCTGAGCCGCCCCGTCTTCTGCCGATAGTAGCCGGCGGGCCGGATCAGGCCCTGAAGCTCCGAGGTATCCAGTTCGCTCAGGGCCGCCGCGTTGAGCACGCCAGATCGTTTCAGGTTGCCGATGGCCTTCTCGACATTGGTCCAGTTGGTGTTCTGGGTAAGGACGGCCCCGACCATCACCTCGAACGGCGTCTCACCCGGCCACCAGTTCCGGTTGCCGAACGCGGCAAGCAGGACCTCGTAGATTCTCATCAGCATCGTTCAACGGATCCTCAGCTTTTACGCCTCAGGCGCCAGGGGTCAGCACTCAGGGGGCTCCGGTTCTTCTCGCGGCTCTGGAGGGCTCCATTGTAGGGGGTCGCTCGTCCAGCCCTCGATCAGCACGTCGCGCCCGACCTGACGAACGCACGTATGCGCCGTCCGGCCCCTGCTGGCGTACACGTCGCCCAGAAAGCCAGTGGCCCGCGCGACGGTCTCTGCTCCCGTGCCGCCGACGGCCGTGACGGCCTCCGAGCCCCCCAACACGATGGGCGCGACGAAGACCATGACCCTGTCAACCAGCCCGTTGTCGAAGAAACTGCCCAGCGCCTCCCTGCCGCCTTCCACGAGCACGTTCGAGGCGCCGCGCCCGGCAAGCGCCCGCAGCAGCGCCCGCGGGCAGACGTGGCCGGCCCGGCCTTCCGCCGCCGGCAGCGGTAGCAACCCGCAGCCGGGCCCCGGGGCGCACGCCCCCGCCAGCGCCTCCAGACCCGGCGGCGGACAGGCGGCCACGTGTGCGAGCAGCACGGGCCCCTCGCCACAGGTCTGGACCAGCTTCGACTCCGGCCCCGGCGCCCGCGAGCCGCATAGCACGACCCGGGTCGCCGTTCGCAGCTTCTCGGCCTCGCGGCAGGTGAGCAGCGGATCGTCCAGCTCGGCGGTGCTTCCCCCCACTACG
>CAZHPE010000032.1:6169-12559 GCA_964534775.1 uncultured candidatus Brocadiaceae bacterium | reverse complement strand
TCCATCCGGCCGCGCAGATCGTGGACGAGGTGGCGGGACTCGGCGCAGCTTATCCAGCGGCTGGCCCCAGTGCGGGTGGCGATCTTGCCGTCCGCGCTCATGGCCCACTTGGCGATCACCAGCGGAAGGCCAGTGCGGCTGCGCTTGAAGAAGGCTGCGTTCAGCACGACGGCCTCATCGGCCAGCAGGCCAACGTCCGTGCGGATGCCCGCCCGGCGCAGCGCGTCCACGCCGCGCGGCTCGCCCTGCGCAGCTTGGGCGGCCCACTCGGGGTCGAGCGTTGCCAGCACCGCGCGGCCGATGCCCGCATCGGCCACGGCAGTGGCGCACGGCGGGGTCTTACCGTGGTGGGAGCAGGGCTCCAGCGTGCAGTAAAGCGTGGCCCCTCCGGCCTCATCACCGCGCAAACGCGCATCCTCCAGGGCCGCAACCTCCCCGTGGGGACCGCCGAAGCGCCCGTGATACCCCTCCCCGATGACGCGCCCGCCACGCACGAGCACGGCGCCCACCATGGGGTTGGGTTCCACCCGGCCCCTGCCCCGGCCAGCTAGAGCCAGGGCCCTTTGCATAAACGTGCGGTCCTGAGCGTCAGACTCCATGCACTGTGTCCCTCGCGCAGAGAGATGCCAGCGTGAAGCGGCCGGCCAGGCCTTGAATCCGGCCGCCTCAGGGGCTAAAATGTACGGCACTGGTACTCGTCTGCGCCTGGTTGCCGCATCTGCGGCGTCGTCTCACACTTCCCGGGAAACCCGATCCTATCATGGCCAAGAAACCCAAGCAAGCACAGTTTGCCTATGACTTCGAGAGGCCCGTCCTGGAGCTGGACGAAAAGATCGAGCTCCTCACGCAGCAGACGGAAAGTGGGGGAGAGAACGCCCCCGATGCGATCAAGCAACTCGAGGCACAGCGCGAACAAGTGCTTGCGGACCTCGTCGCGAACCTCACGCCCTACCAGAGGGTGAAGCTGGCACGCCATCCCCGCCGGCCCCAGTCGCTGGATTACCTGGACATGATCTTCGATGATTTCGTGGCGCTGCACGGCGACCGCCGCTTCGGAGATGACAAGACCACTGTCACCGGTCTGGCGCGCTTGGACGGGCGTGGGCTAATGATCGTCGCACAGCACAAGGGCCGGGACACGAAGGAAAGGATGGAGCACAACTTCGGCATGCCCAACCCGGAAGGCTATCGCAAGGCCCTTGCGAAGATGCAGATGGCGGAGAAGTTCGCCATCCCGGTCGTGTGCATGATCGACACGCCGGGGGCGGCCCCGGCCCTGGAAGCCGAAGAGCGCGGCCAGGCAATGGCGATCGCCGAGAACATCTGGTGCATGTCAGGCCTGCGCACGCCCATCGTCGTTGTCATCATCAGCGAGGCAGGCAGCGGCGGGGCGCTGGGGATGGGCGTAGGCGACCGGTTTGCGATGATGGAGAACGGGTACTTCAGCGTCATCACCCCCGAGGGCTGCGCCGCCATCCTGTGGCGCAGCGGCGAGCTGGCCGAGAGCGCCGCCGAGGCCATGAAGCTCACCGCGCAGGACATGCTCGGGTTCCGCATCATCGACGAGGTCATCACCGAACCCCCCGGCGGCGCCCACCGCGACCCGGCCGCCAGCGCCCGGGCCCTGAAGAGCTACCTCGTCCGCACCCTCGCGGAACTCGCCCCCGTCCCGCTCGATCAACTCGTCGAGGAGCGATACCGGCGCTACCGCGCCTTCGGCGAGTTCACCACGGAGCAGCCCCCGGAGCCCCAGGGCTCGCCCCCCACGAGCCAGCCGCCCCCCCAGGACCAGCCGCCGACTTGAACCTGGCCGGCAGAGCCTCTGCGAAGGAAGACGTGTGCGACACTGAGGCGGCCTTCGCGCCGGCGCGAAGGCGGGGACGCAGAGAACGCGTACGGCTCCCCCTGTAACCTCGGTGATCTTTGCGGCGGCCTTGACGCTGCAGAGGGCTATGAACTCTCCGGCGACCCGCGCCCCAGGCGGTTCCAGTCCAAGAGCAACGGCGCTGCGATGAACACGCTCGAATACGTCCCCACCACCACTCCCACCATCAAGGTGAAGGCAAGCCCCTCCAGCACCGGCCCGCCCCACACATAGAGCACAAACACCACGCCGAGCGTAGTCAGAGAGGTGAGAATCGTGCGGCGAAGGGTCTGGTTGATGCTCAGGTCTATCAGCTCCGCGCTCACCTCCTTTCGGCCCGCCGCGATCATGTTCTCGCGGATGCGGTCGAAGACCACGATGGTGTCGTTGAGACTGTAGCCCATGATCGTGAGGAACGCCGCGAGCATCGGCAGATTGATCTTCACGTCCCCAAACCCGCCGATCGTGTCGGCCAGGGCGACCACGCCGAGCGTGATGAGCACGTCGTGGATCAGGGCGACGACGGCCGCCACCCCGAAGCGCACGCCGTGGAACCGCACGCCCACGTAGAAGACGATGACCACCGAGGCGCAGATGATAGCCAAGATCGCACGCGCCGTCATCTCCCTCGCCACGACCGAGCCGATGCTGACGACCTTCTGCACCGGATGCGGCCGGCTGAAGGCTGTGGTGATGAGCTGCTTGGCCTCCTCGAGCTTGTCCGCCGGGAGCCGGAGGGTCACCTGGCTGGTGCGCGCGAGCTCGTCGAATCCCTCCGCGATCATTCCGTGCGCGGCGGCGCCGAGTTCCGTGTCGAGAAAGTGCTCAATCTCGCGCATGCGCAGGGACTCCGCCAGCGTCATCTTCACCCTCACGCGTCCCCGCGCGTCGGGCGGCTCAGCGACGTCGGCGAACTCCACTGTGACCTCACGCTCATCCAGCGGGGCGAAGACCTCCGTCATCTGCTCCATGACCTGCTCGAAGCTCAGGTTCAGCTGGTAGCTCTGTGCGGTCAGGTCCTCGCCGACGATCCACACCTGGCCCAATCCCTTGCTCTCGGCCGTGCCACGCAGCTCGTCCTCAGGCACGGGCTCGGGCAGTGATGCGCCGGTCGCGACGCTCACGGACCAACCGTCGAACACTGCGGGCAGCAGGGACACCTCGCCCGCAGTGTCGGTCCTGAACTGCTCCAGCGCCTCGCGCGGGCCCGCCAGGGTGAACTTGTCGGCCGGCTCGCGCGGAACCTGAACCGTGATCTCGGGGAAGAACGGCGCCATCTCCACGGCGAGCACCTGGCCGCTTATGGGCCTGGAAGTCGAAAGCTTCATCGAGGCATCGGCGCCGGGTCCTTCTTGCCCAAAGGCGGTTGTGCCGCCCGCCCCCGTGATCTCGCCCAGGGTCACCGCCTCCTTGTAGCGCGTCATCCCGCCCCACTGCAGGACGCTCAGCATGCCCCCCCAGACCTTCCGCTCCTGGGCCAACACGGGCACCTGCGCCAGCCGTAGGGTGAAGCGCTGTCCCTGCTCGTCACCCGTGGCGAATATCTCCGCAATGTGGTCGATCCCGAACGGGTCGCCCCCCTCGCCGGCGAGCGCCCTGCGAAGCGTCATCTCGTCGACGGGCGCGGTCAGTTTCACTATCAGGCCGCGGCCGTCACCAGTCTCCTCGACCGCCTTCTCCTTGGCCAGACCCTCGGCAGTCAGGCGTTTCTGTACCCTGAGCACGAGCGTGCTTCTGGCCTCCTCCGACCCTACGCGCTTGATGCGGACGTGGAAGTCGGTCGGGTTGCCCTCATCTCCGCCCTGCGGCCCGACGGCCTGGACATCCGCATCGGGGAATCCGTTTTCGACAAGGACCGCGCGCACCTGAGCGGTGGAGGGTGCCTTGCGCAGCGACAGGCGCATCAGGATACCGCCCTTGAAGTCGATGTCGTATATGTCCGAGCCGCGCATGCCGAAGGCCACGAGACCCACCACGACCACGACGGCGGAGGCCACGTAGGCCCTCACCCGCCCGCGCGAGTAGGCGAGTTTCGGCTGGCCCAGGATCGAGAACATCTTGAACTCCCGGAGCCATCCCCTGGCGAGCATCGTCTCCAGGACAAGCCGGGTCACAAAGAGCGACGTGAACATGCTCAGCACGATCCCGGCCGAGAGCGTCACGGCAAAGCCTTTCACCGGCCCCGTGCCGACCAGGTAGAGGATGACGGCCGTCAGGAGCGTGGTCACGTTGGCGTCGATGATCGTCGTGTAGGCGCGGTCATAGCCGTTGCGCAGGGCCACGTGAATAGGTTTGCCGGAGGCGGACTCCTCGCGGATTCGCTCGAAGATAAGCACGTTTGCGTCCACGGCCATGCCGACGGTCAGCAACACGCCCGCCACGCCCGGCAGGGTCAGGGCCGCCCCGAGCATGCCCATAGCGCCCGTCAGCAGCACCAGGTTGAGGATCAGCGCCCCATCGGCCACCATGCCGCAGGAGAGGTAATAGACGCTGATGAAGGCCAGCACAAGCAGCCCCGCAATCGCGATGGAACGCAGGCCCCGCGAGATCGAATCGCGGCCCAGTTGCGGGCCGACGGTGCTCTCCTGAAGCAGCTCCAGGTCCACCGCCAAGCTGCCGGCGTGGAGAATGGTCACCAGATCGTCGACCTCTTCCTTGCTGAACCCGCCTTCCCTCTCGATGATGCCGCTGCCGGCAATCCGCTCCCGGATGACGGGGGCGCTCTGGAGCTTTCCGTCGAGGATGATGGCCAGTAGCCATCCCTTGTTCCGGTCAGTTATGGTGGCGAACGTCTTCCTGCCTTCGCGATTGAACTTGAAGCCCACGGACAGCCGGCCGAGCTTGTCCGGCACCCGGCTCACCTCGGCCAGCAGGCGGCCCGTGATGGCGGCCTCGCCCGCCCTGACAAGGAGCAGACGGCTCTGGACCTCATCGTCCTCGCCTCCCCCCTTCGCCACCGGCAGCATCATCCGGTCGTAGTCCTGCACGGGCTTCCCGGCCCAGGCTTGCTTGTACTGCTCGGCATAGGTCTGTTGGCCGCCGGCCACAGGGGGCGGCATGGCGAGCCTGAACTCCAGCAGGCCCATGCGCACCAGGCGCGCCTTGAGCCGCTCGACCTCCGCCCGGCTGGCCTTCGGGACCTGGATGAGAATGCGGTTCCCACCCATCTTCTGGATGCTGAACTCCTTGATATGCTTGGGGTCTATTCTTTGGCGGAGGGTCCGGATCGTGTCCTTGCTTATATCCTCCAGCCTCTGTTTGTCCTCGGATTCATCCCCGGAGGGCACGCGCTTCTGCAGCTTCATCTCGTAGAGCAACTCTGAGCCGCTGGACAGGTCACGCCCGAGCTTTATGCGGGCCTCCACGTACGTGGTGAGGACCTCCACGACCGTGCCGTCCTCGCGCCGCTCCAGCACATCCGTTTCCTCGCTGCGTTCGCCCAGCGCCAGGGGCAGAAGCCGCTTGAAGATCCGTTTGCGCCGTATCTCGTACTCTCCCCCCTCGGCCACGCCGTGGGCCTTTGCCTCCTCAGGCGTCACGGCCACCTTCTTTACGAGTTCAAACTTCTCTGCTATTTCGTTGGAGACCTCGTACATCGCGTCCACGGCCACGCCGTGTTCGAGCGCCTCCTCCTGCGTCGCGGCCGGCCTCCTGACCACATGCACCTGCTTCACGGCCACGCGCATGGGCGGATAGGCGGAATACAGCGCCAGGACAATCAACGCGCCGACAAAGGCCCATTTCCACGCTCGGCTTGACATGCTTCAGGCTCTCTCCCCGCCACGGTAGGTGTTTGGATAACGCCGGATCACGGATCGGCCCCATCGGCTCGCGGAGCCAGCGGCGCACGTAGCACACGGCGCGGCTGCGAATCGCTGCGCCGAACTTCGTCCAAGCATCGGGCAATCATACACTTGCAGTCGCGCCAAGTCAAACGATGCGCCGTCGGCAGATGCCCGCGCCCCCCGCACGCACTATAATGTCCGCACTCATCCCCCGCACGGGGCCGGCGATAGAAGGAGGACGCAACGTGACCCTGCTCTGCGTGCCGTTGACCGAGCCGACAGCCGAGGCCGCCCTGGGCCTCATGCACGGCCTGCCCGACCACGTGGGCATCGTCGAGCTGCGCCTGGATTATGCCTGGGCCGCCCGCCCTGACGCCGCCGCTCCGACCCTCCGGGCGATTTGCGCGGCAAAGGACCGCCCGATCATCGTCACCGTCAGGCCGCCGCGCGAGGGGGGCCTGTGCGAGGCGCCGGAATCGGAGCGCCTGGACCTGCTGCGCCTGGCCGCAGCGTACGGGGCGGACTACGTGGACGTGGAACTCGACAGCGTGGGCGCCCTGGGCGAGCTGGCGGGGCCAACGCGCAAGATCGTCTCCCGCCACGACTTCCAGCGCACACCGGCGGACCTGGACGCGATCCACGCCCGCGCGGCCCGCTCGGGCGCCGACGTCGTCAAGATCGCCGCCCGCGCCCTGGACATCACCGACGCGCTGCCGATGCTCGAGCTGCTGCAGCGCCGGG
>CAZHPE010000032.1:0-6159 GCA_964534775.1 uncultured candidatus Brocadiaceae bacterium | reverse complement strand
CATGGGCGAGGAGGGCCTGATCACCCACATTCTGGCACCCAAGTTCGGAGCGTTCCTCAGCTTCGGCGCCCCGCGCAAGGGCGAGAGCACGGGGCCGGGGCAGGTGCCGTTCCGCCGGATGGAGGAGATGTACCGGTTCAGCCGGATCGGCCCTCGCACCGAGGTCTACGGCGTCGTCGCCGACCCCGTGGCGCACAGCATGAGCCCCGCCATCCATAACGCGGCCTGCGCCGAGCTATGCATGGACGCCGTGTATCTGCCGTTCAAAGTCGGCGATCCCGCCGCGTTCCTCGACGGGTTTCAGCGCTACGACCTCCGCGGGCTGAGCGTGACCATCCCGCACAAGGAGGCGATGACGCCGCTGATGGACGAGCTGGACGAGCTGTCGGCGCGGATCGGCGCACTCAACACCGTGGCCATACGAGGCGGCCGCCGATACGGCTCCAACACGGACGTGGCTGCGGCGCTGGAGGCGCTTGAATGCGCGGTCGGTGAGGCCGGAATGCTGCAACTTGAGCGCTGCGCGGTCCTCTTAATCGGGGCGGGTGGCGCCGGCCGGGCCCTGGCATACGCACTGGTGGGGCGGGTGGGTAAACTCATCATCGCCAACCGCACGGTCCAGCGCGCCGAACGCCTCGCCGGGGAGACTGGCGCGGACTGGTGCGGCCTAGACGAGGTGACTCGGCACCGGCCAGATGTCCTCATAAACACCACCTCGGTAGGCATGTATCCCCACGTCGATGCGTGCCCGGTGCCCCCGTCCATGCTGCGGGCGGGCATGGTGGTATTCGACGCGGTTTACAACCCGATGGAGACTGCATTGCTGCGGGATGCGCGCAGGATGGGCTGCGTAACGGCGTCGGGTTTCGACTGGTTCGTCAGCCAGGCGGCGGCGCAGTTCGAGACCTGGACTGGCCGCCCGGCACCGCGCCGGCGCATGGCCGAGGTGGTCAGGGACCGCCTTTCATCGGGATGAAGGCGGCCGCCTTCTGCCCGGCTACTCATTGTCGCCTGCCCCTTCCTCGAACGGGTTCCTCTCTTGCTGTCCTCGGCTTGGGAACTGGAATCCCAATGGGCCAACTCATTCTGAAGAAAGAACGGTACTTGCTCGTCTTCCGAGCCGCTGAGCATGAGCCGGACGAATTCTTCGACTTCACTCTCGGAGGCCGATTGGAGGAACTGCTCAATCTGCGCCGGGCGAGCGAAGGAGATCGGCGGCGGGTGTCCAGAGGAACCGGCACTGATCGGGCGGCCGAAGAGGTTGCGGCCCGTGCGATGGAGGGATTGCCATTTGTGTTCGTACGCTCGGCCACGGTGCAACAACGTGAGCGCCAACGGGGAGTCTTCCACGATGGGTGCGGACTTGAATCCAAATACCCACCGCGTCTGCTGCTTCCGCGCACCACACACAGGGCAGACCCACGTCCGAACGGCGGAAAACCTGAAGCCGGTGGCCACGAAGGCGGCAAGGAGCAAGACAGCGGCGATGCTGACTACAATGTCGGTCTTACTAAATTTCATGGTGTTTCCATCACTGACTGTTAGACCCTTGCCCGTAAGCCGGTACCACGGTACAACTTACAGTAGGATACTGCAATACCTGACTTCGGTTTGCGGGGGGCATGAATGAGCAGGGCCGTCGCGAATCGATCATGCCCGAACGCGCAACCGGCCAGATGTGGGTTATATTGGGCATGAGGTGGCCTTCCAGTCTCCGGCATCTAAAAGAGTCCCGGCCGGCTGCTTGGCAAGAAGCTCGTCGAGATGCGGCTGCAGCTTGCTGGCTACAGGAACCAGTCTCTCGCTTGAAACCGTCTCGAGGCGCCGGTCCCCTTCCCTGGCCGTAATGCGGAAGCATCGAATGCCCTGCTCTACGACCACGTCCTCAGCACGGAGTTGCGCGATTTCTCCGGCTCTGGCGCCGGTATGTCGTGCAAACAGAGGCATCAGCCGCCAAGCATCGGCGTCAATCGGCCGGGCTTTCGGAAGCGCCACCAAGGCGTCTACTTCGGCCACCGTCGGCGCCCGCCTGGTCTTAGGGGCCATACGGGCCACAGCAACGCCGTCGCAGGGGTTGTCCTTCCGCTCCAAGCGGCCTTCGTCAATGCACCACTTGAAGAGCCGCCGCAAATTCATCAGGTGATGGCCTACGGAGCGGGCCGAAACCGTCCGTTCGTCAGGCCCAGCCGGCACGGCGCCGTCTCTGCGCTGCTGCCATGCCACCGGCGTACTCAAGAGGGTGTCCCGCAGCCGGACGACATCAGCTTTGGACAGCGCCTCAAGGTCGGCATCGGCATCAAGGATGCGGCACGCTACGTCGATGGAGGCGGCATACTTGTGGAGGGCGCTCGGGCTATAGCCGCCCGACGGCGAGAGATACTTGACGAACTGTTCACCGGCCTCGCGTAGCGTCAGGCGGGTATCGCGCCCAGACAGGCCCCGCCTAAGCTCGGAGAGTTGGCCGGAGACACTTTCGCGGACGCCTCCTTGGAGCCGCTGTAGGGTTGCCAGCATGTCGGCGGCGGCGGTCTCCGCGAGAAGCGGCAGGACGTACTTGTTCCTGAGCCGCTGAGCCGTCTTGAGGTCTGGAGTGCGGAGGGTACGGACGAACTCGCCCGAGACTTGCCAGAATCGAGGGGGCGACGGAACGCGGACGCACCAGCAGTTATCACGCTTCTGCAAATACCTTTTGTCAGCCATCGGTTCACCTCTCGGTATAACCTCTGGCGTGCGTGGCTTCCGGCGCCTTGCCATAACCCCATTGCCACAAAGGCACTAACAAAAACTGGCTGAGGTACCTGGATTCGAACCAGGATTACCTGATTCAGAGTCAGGCGTGCTACCATTGCACCATACCTCAACCGCCAAGGCATTATAGGCGCTCCATGCCCCGCTGTCAAGGGTAGATGCGTGTCACTCAGCGCGCCACGAACACGCCATGAAACCGGGAGCGGAGGCAAGGGTCCGTGAGAGTATCGAGCCGGCCGGCCCCTGTCCGGTCATGCGAAGTTGACCGGGATTTCGGGTCTGGCTGTCAGTTCTCAGGTGGTCCACGGAGAGCGGAGCGGAGCCCTCGGAATACGCCGCCGGGTTCTCCGGTTCAGCAGATTACGGCCGCCCGGCGGAGGGTTCGGCTTCCCTCCCGCGCTGAAGCATGTCAACCCGCAGCGTCAACCACGGAAATCCCCAAAGTACCATCTGGAAGCGCGGCTCCGAGCCTGTGGCGCTCGTGTGCAACGCGTGGTAGCGGCGCATGCGTTCCGCCGGGTCCTCGCCGAAGCGCGGGCTCTGCTCCCCAAGCGCCTCCCTGAGCCGCCGGCCCAGCCGCTCGTTACGCGGGCGGTAGTCCTGGGGAAACGCAGGTGTGAACATATCGCACCTTGCCATGGCTGCGTGCAGGGCGTCCTTCCCGGGCCAGATGGACTGGAGGCGCGCGGGGTCGGCAGCCAGAGACTCGGCGCTCACGCCGGAAAGCAGCGCATCAAGGTACGGGTCGGCGAGCCACACCTGGTCGCGACCCTTCCTGATCTCGCAGACCGTGTGGGGCGAGACACCGGTTTTCGGGTCCCTCAGATAGACGATCTGCGTCTCGTAGCCAAGCTGAGTGGCCAGCTCGCACAGGACCCACGCCTGCCGGTCGCACACGCCGTATCCCCTCTCCCAGATACGGTACGGCCAGAGCGCCTCCGGGGGGGCGCTCAGGCCTTCCTTTCCGTCGACGCGCTCCCGGACGGCCGAAAACAGGGCCGCGATCTCGTCCTTCTTGCCGGCCGTGATCTCGCGCGCCAGATCGTGGAAGAACAGGGTATGACGCCAGCGCTGGTAATCCCAACCATCGAACGACCCGCGGAAGAACGTTTCTCTGAGTGACTCCCGCCTCCCGATGTCAAGATAGAAGGGACGCACTTCCTCGCCGGCCTCGCCGCCGGCGATCTCTTCGGCCAGGGCCAGCGCGGTGAGCATGTCATCCCCGGCCACAGCTTCGAGCCAGCTCTTTGCCACCCCCTGGGGGCCCTGCCCCGGCTTGGCGCGCCCGCCCCACATGACGACG
This sequence comes from uncultured candidatus Brocadiaceae bacterium, assembly GCA_964534775.1. Lineage (GTDB taxonomy): Bacteria > Planctomycetota > Brocadiia > SM23-32 > SM23-32 > CAZHPE01. Next base: position 2,108 of record CAZHPE010000032.1, on the reverse strand, counting down.
CCGGCCGTGGCCAGCGCCAGAGCCACAAGCACCAACACGGCGGTGATTCGCGCGCGGGGGGTGCGCGCAGTATGATAATTCTTCCGCAGCATGTCTGAAAGAGCCTGTCCCCGCGAGCACACAGGGCCGGGGGTACACACCCCTCTATAGCCCGATAAGTAGATTGTAAGTCCGTGGCGGCCGGTGCTCAAGGGACTGCCAAGGCGAGCGCCCCAGCACGCCAGTGGTCCCAGCTTGATGTGACAAGGCGCGGCGGTATGGTCTATAATGTTCGTCCAGGCTAGGGCCGCGTCCAAACAGGACGTCGGTCCGGCACAGAACGAGGGACCGAAAGCGAGCATGGTCACAGGAGTTCTCAGCAACCTGACGGGTGTGGTTCAGAAGGTTGTCGGCACGGCCAACGACCGACTGCTCAAGGAGATGATGCCGCTTGTCGACAGAATCAACTCCCTGGAGCCGGCCTTCCAGAAGAAGACCGACGCCGAGGTACTCGAGCTCACCCGGGGCTGGCAGGAGCGCCTGCGCGGGCCGAAGAGCTTCGACGAGAAACAGCGCATCCTGGACGAGATCCTGCCCGAGGCCTTCGCCAACGCGCGAGAGGCCGCCCGGCGCGTGCTCATTACCCCGGCGCCCGATAGCCCTTACCCGATGATGCGGCCCTTCGACGTGCAGCTCGTCGGGGCCATCGCACTACACCGGCGGATGATCGCCGAGATGGTCACGGGCGAGGGCAAGACGCTGGTGGCCATCCTGGCGGTCTACCTCAACGCGCTGGCAGGGGACGGCGTGCACCTTATCACCTACAACGACTACCTTGCCAAACGTGACTGCCTTTGGATGGGGGGGGTGTACAACCTGCTGGGACTGACGGCCGGCTACATCCAGAGTCACCAGCCTGCCGACGAAAAAGCGGCCGCCTACAACTGCGACGTAACCTACGGGAACCACAGCGAGTTCGGGTTCGACTACCTGCGCGACAACATGGAGGTGCGCCTGGAGGACCAGGGGCAACTGCGCCGCGGCCTGAACTACGCGATCGTCGATGAGGTGGACAACGTTCTGATCGACGAGGCGCGCACCCCGCTGATTCTCAGCGGGGCCGTCACGCAGCAGTCCGACAAGTACACGGCCGCCTTCCGCTTCGCCAAGGCCGCCAAGCGCGAGCAGGATTACGAAGCCAAGGAGAAGGAGCAGTCCTGCCATCTGACCGATGCGGGTATGGAACTCGCCCAGAGGATGCTGGGCGTGCCGGACCTGTACGCCGACGACCCGCGGGTCATGGAATGGCCGCATTTCCTGGAGACCTCGCTGCGGGCCAAGGAGTTTTACAAGCGCGACGAGGAATACATCGTCAAGGACGGCCAGGTCGTGATCGTCGACCCGTTCACGGGCCGCCTGATGGAGGGCCGCGTCTGGTCGGAGGGGCTGCACCAGGCCGTAACGGTCAAGGAAGGCCTCAGGCTCAAGGAAGAAACCCAGACCATTGCGACCATCACCTACCAGAACTTCTTCCGGCTCTACAAGAAGCTGGCCGGCATGACCGGAACGGCCGCCACCGAGGCGGCGGAACTCGACAAGATATACAAGCTCGGAGTACTCGTCATCCCCACGAACCTCCCGCTGATCCGGCTCTCCCACCCCGATGTCGTCTACCGAACGGAAAAAGAGAAGTGGAAGGCCGTCGTAAACGAGATCGCGCAGACCGTCGAGGAGGGCCGCCCGGTCCTGGTGGGCACCACGACCATCGAGCAGAGCGAGCACCTGGGCAAGATGCTCCTGCGCAAGGGCATTGAGCACGAGTTGCTCAACGGCCGGCCGGAGAATGCCGCGCGTGAAAGCGAGATCGTCGCCGTCGCCGGCCAGCCAGGCTCGGTCACCCTCGCCACGAATATGGCGGGGCGCGGGACCGACATCGTCCTGGGCCCGGGCGTGACCGACAAGGGAGGCCTGCACGTTGTGGGCACTCAGAGGCACGAAGCCCGCCGCATCGACAACCAGCTTCGCGGGCGCGCCGGTCGCCAGGGCGACCCGGGTTCGAGCCGGTTCTTCGTCTCCTTTGAAGACGAGCTTCTTCGCGTCTTCGCCCCGGAGAGCACGCGCAACTGGCT
>CAZHPE010000031.1:9916-20410 GCA_964534775.1 uncultured candidatus Brocadiaceae bacterium | reverse complement strand
CATCGCCATCACCGCGCTTCTGGGCCTCTACATGGCTTGGAACATTGGCGCCAATGACGCCGCCAACTCCATGGCCGACGCCGTGGGATCGAAGGCTGTCTCGCTCAAATACGCCGTAGCGCTGGCAGCCGTGTTCGAGTTGGTGGGCGCCGTTCTCGTCGGTTCGCACGTCACCGATACGGTGCGCAAGGGCATCGTGTCGCCCGGGCAGTTTGCGGGCACGCCGGAGGTTCTTGTGCTGGGGATGGCCTGCGCGCTTCTGGCGGCGGCCCTCTGGCTGAACTTGGCCACGTGGTTTGGCATGCCGGTGAGCACGACGCACTCGATAGTGGGTGCGGTGGCCGGGTTCGGCGTCGTGGCGGCCGGCCTTGGGGCCGTCAACTGGGCCAAGATGGGCGCCATCGTGGGAAGCTGGTTCGTCTCGCCCGTGATGGGCGCAGTGGTGGCCTTCATCGTCTTCAAGTTCATCAGCCGCTTCATTCTGGGCGCGACGAGGCCCGCCTCGGCCGCCGTCCGGGTCATGCCCTATGTTGTGCTGTTCATCACCATGGTTGTGACGCTGGCCACGGTCTTCAAGGGGCTTAAGAACGTCCAGTGGAACTCGGCATTGCTTACTGGGATGAGCCCGTTCCTCGTAGCCGGCGCCATCGGGGTTGTTGCGGCGATGGCGTCCCGAATCCTGTTGAAACGCCGGCTGCTGCGGTACCGAAAAGAACCCATCGCCGCCCAGCTTGAGCAGGTCGAACGAGCATTCGCGCCCCTGGTGGTGCTGACCTCCTGCGGGATTGCGTTCGCCCACGGGGCCAACGACGTCGCTAACAGCATCGGACCGCTGGCGGCCGTGGCGGAGATCGTGCGTTCCGGCAAGGTGGGGATGGCGGTCCCCGTACCAATGTGGGTGCTGGGGTTGGGAGGGATCGGCATTGCGCTCGGTCTGGTGACGTTCGGCTACCGGGTGATGCTCACGGTGGGGACCAAGATCACGCAACTGACCCCCTCGCGCGGCGTGGCGGCGGACGTGGCGGCCACCACCGTTGTGCTCGTGTGCACCCTGAACGGCTGGCCCATCTCGACCACACACGTCCTGGTCGGGGCCATCATGGGCGTGGGGTTCGCCCGAGGGCTGGGCGCGGTGAACCGCCGGGTCACGCGCAACATCTTCGCCTCATGGATAGTCACAGTGCCTGCCGCCGCCCTGCTGGCCATAGTGCTGTTCCTCGTCACAAAACCGTTCCTGCTGGGCGTGCTGAAAACACTTATCTCCTCGGGCTGACCCGGGGCCACGGGCCCGCTGCCTGGGCAGGCCTCCCGGCGCTTCTCGTCCCCATCCTTATACTCAACATCATTCGAGCCCGATTTTCAGCCCCCCCCGCCGGCTTACTTGTGTGTCGGGAAGTGCTGTGGTAGCATGGGCGGCGCTCGCGACAAACCGAGCTTTCGGATACTTAACCGGTACGTGGCGGGTCGCAAGAAACAGGGCGTCTCCTGGGCGGAGGAACTTGGATGAGCGTGGCAAAGATCGGAAACGAGAATTGGGACTTTGTGGACCGGGAAGGCGCCGAGACGCGCCTTCCGCCCGATACGAAAGCAGCCGTCGAGTTCCCGACCCGTTGGCGCGTCTTCGGACCCGTCGGGGCGGAGATGACGGCCATCGACTGGGCGCGCAAGCTGAACTACGAGTGGTACAAGGAAGCGATCCCGCAGGTTGATGCGGCGGTGGACGAACTCTCAGGAATCCCCGAGACGCTCAAAGTCGGCGAGGAGACGTTCGGGGGCCGGGACGCCGTCATGGACGGCGACAGACTCGATTTCAGCGCGCTCTTCGGCGGGCACGAGGCCGGCCAGCAAGCCTACGCCATGGCCGAGATAGAGGTGAAGAGCGAGACGGAGGTCGTTTTCGGGGCGGGCTGCGACTGGTGGATGCAGTGGTGGATAGACGGGGAGCCGGTCTTCAACACGCTGGAGTCTGGCAACAGCGCGGGATTCCCATGGTCCAAGAAGTTCCACAACAGCCGCATCGGCTCCACCGACCATTGCTTCAGCCGGCGGCTCGCGGCCGGCAGGCACCTCATCGTCGTCAGGGCGATCAGCGGCCTGACGGCCTGGGTGCTGCGCGCCGGCATAGCGACCCCTCGGGACGAGACGCTGTATGCACTGGCGCGCTCGAGCCGATGGGCGGTCGTGCCGGGTCTGGGCGAGATTCGTCCCCCGGCACTGGACTCTTATGCGCACACGATGGCGATCCGTCCCGACCTGTGCCTGGCGGACGTGACCCTGGAGTGCGAGTTCCAGCAGCCCTCAGGCGCCGGCAACGTCGGGTTTATCTTCGGCGCCCAGGACAGTGCGCATTACTACTGGGCACAGATTCCGAAGTGGGGCCAGCTCTGGCGCGCCCGCGCACTGTACGCCGCCATATCTGTCGCCGACGGCAGCGGCCACATGCGCAACCTCAAGATGGGTCTCGTGCCCAACGTGCCGCTACAGGGCAACGTGTGGCGCTCGCTGAAGGTCGAGCGGCGGGGCAACCGGATCCAGATGTGGGTGGGCGGCGTCAAGGGCCCCTGCATAACGGACGACACCTACGGCGCCGGCCGGGTCGGCATCGCCGGCTTTTCGGAGTACTGCATCCGCAACCTGAAGATCGATGGCAAGCCGGCCGAGGCCGGCCCCTGGCCCGAGGAAGACCGCCGGAGAATGCCCTGGTTCGAGCCGATCTCCGATCTGAGCCTCGGCGACTACCAGGCGCCCTCTCAACTGGTCAAGCTCTCGGACGATGAGATCATCATGAGCGTCAATATCGGCCGGAATGCGCTCAGCACCAGCCGATTCAACCTGGAGAACTGCTTCACGTACTTCTACGCTTCCGGGGACGCCGGGCGAAGCTGGTCACAGTACGCAGGACCCGTGCGGCGGGATACCGTGCAGCCGGGGCAGTGGTTCGCGATGGGACGGGGAGTCATCCGGAGTGTCGCGTTCGACGCCAAGAGCAAACGGTTTGTCTGCTACGATTCGACCGACAAGGGCCTTACGTGGTCTGAGCCGCGTTCCGGGAAGCTGATGGGCGACTGGGACGGACTGATGTTCCGCGAGAAGATAGAAAGCGACATGTTCACCAGCGCCCTGTTGAACGACGGCACGTTCCTGGCCGTAATGCTCCGCATGTTCCCACACATGAACTATCCTCTCGTAAACGAGATGATCCCCGACTGCGGGCAGGGCACGTGGGGAACTGGGTTGGCACAGCCCTATTGCACCCTGTCGAGGGATGAGGGCCGGACGTGGTCGGAGCCCGTTCCGATGGATGACGCCGTGTTGCGCGACGGCGATCTGCCCGACAGCCCCTGCGGCGGCTTCTCCGAGACGGCCGTGGCTCAGCTTCCCGGCGGACGGATCGTGGCGGTCGCCCGCCCCTTCCGTTCGCCGTTTATGTGGCAGACGCAGTCGGAGGACGGCGGAAGGAACTGGAGGATGGCGTGCTACGCCCCCTTCTCGGGCCACTGCCCCGCTCTGGTGGCGACGCGTTCGGGATATCTGGCGCTCATCAAGCGCGGCCCGGGACTCGGCCTCTACTGCAGCACCGACGGCGGGCTGAACTGGGACGAGGGCAGGATGATAGATTTCCCGAGCATCTTCAACGGACGCGCGATCGAGGCCGAGCCCAATGTTGTCCTGGTGGCCTATCCACAGTCGCAGGACGAGGTGCGGCCCACTCAGATGCGAATCCAGCGGATTCGCATCACGGCTGAGGGGCCCCAACCCCTCTACCACGACTGACTCTCTGACAAGTGGCATCGTTTGGACACTTGCAGCGTATCGCTTCCCTGATGACGGCGGAGGGGAACAGAAGATGAAGAGATCCTTCAGGTTGACATGGCTATTTCTGGTGTATGCAATTGTCGCGGGCATCGCCCTGCCGCAGGCAGGGGCTGCGGAACCCGCTGCCGGCGAGAAGAAGGGACCTTTCGGGCTGGGCACGGTCATCGCCTTCTATGGCGACGAGCGGGAGAGGGTCCCCTCCCAGAACTTCACCGCCTTGGGCATGACGTGGTTTTCCCTGCTGAAAAACCCGGTGGAGAAGGGCTCAGACATCATAGCCAACTATCCCGCACAGCCTTTCGCCATAGATGAATTCGGTTTTGACTACGACGGGCAGATCGACCGGAAGACGGCCCAGGTGCTGATGGCGGCGAAGAAGAAGAACCCGGACCTCCAGGTGGCGATCTGGCACATGAGGGGCCCGGTCGCGCCGAAGTTGGCGCAAGCGTACCGCGAGAGCGTCGACCTGGTCATGATGGAAACCTACACGGACCTGAACGACGCATGGGAGATCGCCTTCCAGCTTCAATCGGCACGGTTGAACGGCTTGCTCGACAAGACCATCATAGGTTTGGGTCTGGGGAAGTTGAATGACGATCGGGGCGGTGACCCGTGGACGCGGACCAGGGAGGAACTGGAACAGCAGATCCGGCTGATAAGGTTTGTAGCTCCCGAGTCGCCGGGTGTCGGCTTCTTCCACAAGCCCTCCGGTCTGGACAAGTTCTCCATAACGGCCGCAGACGTCGAGGAACTGTGCAGCGCGTTCCCGGAGACTCCCACCGATGGGATCGGGCTGAAGCCGGAGTTGCATGGACTGGGAAGGTCTTTCACGAAGCGTTACGAGAAGCCGGCCATCTTCTGCTCGTCGCTTTTCGTGATGCCGAACTTCTACCCTGGCCACGTGGGGCCGGACGGAAAGTGGACCAACTGGGGCCAAATGGTGGAACCCCTGACCGCCCGTGCGATTCTGATGAACCTGGGAGAGCAGGATGCTAAGGACGTGATCGTTCGGATGCGAGAGCGAGGCGAGAGCGGGGCGGTTTGGGCCAAGGGAATTGTGGACCTCCCGGCCCGGTCCGTTGTTGCAGCCACACTGCCCGTGTTGCCGGGCCAGCGGTGGACAGGTTGGAACGGAAGCGAGATAATGGAGGTGGAAGCACCGGGATGTGAGGTTTTCATATTCTGAAATTCCCACCGACACTCGAAATAGGACAGGAGGCCTTCCAAAAACGTCGGTTCCCGTCCGCAGGCGGCGCCTGACGCGCCGCGCGGAATGCGCGTGTGTTTGGTTCTCTGGCTAATCGATAAGAGAGGAGTTGAGGATGAAGAGATCGTTCGGGGTAACATGGCTGTTTCTGGTGTGTGCGATTATCGCGGGCATCGCCCTGCCGCAGGCAGGGGCTGCGGAACCCGCTGCCGGTGAGAAGAAGGGGCCTTTCGGGCGGGACACGGTCATCAGCTTCTACGGCGACTACAGGAAGGATGTTCCTTCCCAGAACCTCGTCCTCGGCGGCGAGACGTGGTTCAAGCTCCTGCAGGGCACTGTGGAGCAGGGGGCGGAGGTCCTCATCACCCATACCGGCGGGCCTTTTTCCATCGACGAACTCGGTTTCGACTTTGACGGGCCGGCCGATCTGAAGACCATCAAGGTGCTGACGTTGGCGAAGGAGAAGAAGCCGGAACTCAAACTCGCCGTCTGGCAAATGAGGGGTCCTGTCGCGCCGAAGCTCGCGGCGACGTATCGCGAACTCGTCGAACTCGTCATGATGGAGACCTATGTAGACCTGCCGGATTCATGGCAGATCGCGTTCAACCTGCAAACGGCGAATCTCAGCGGTCTGGCTGACAAGACAATCATCGGCCTGGGCGTGGGAGCGCAGACCCCGGCGGCAGGCGAGGATCGCATCGAGGGTGGCTACTTTTGGACAAAGGGCAAGGAAGATCTGGAACAGCAGATCCTTCTCATCCGCTATGTCGCCCCGGACTCGCCCGGCGTTACCTTCTTCGGGCAGACGCCACATTTCGCAAGAGGCAAGAAAGGCGTCACCATAACCCTGGCGGACGTCGAGGCGGTTGTAAGCAAGTTCCGGGAGACTCCGACGGACGGGACCGGCCTCACGCCTGAGCTGCTCGAGCTGGGCAAGACTTTCACGAAGAGGTATGAGAAGCCGGCCATATTCTGCTCATCGGCCCTCGCGTACGCCGAGGCCTATCCCGGCGATCCCGGCACGGACTGGCGCGGACTCAAGGACACCGAGCCGCTGACTATTCGGGCCCTGATGATGAACCTCGGCGAGCAAGACGCAAAGAACGTGATAGTCCGCATCCGCCATCGGGGCGAAGGTGGAGAGGTCTGGGCCAAGGGCGTCGTGGATATCCCAGCTAGGTCCATTGCAGTGGCCGTGCTGCCCGCAATACCGGGCAGCGAAATCAAAAAACGGGCGGATGGAAGGGTTGCAGCAGTTGGGAAATGCATAATGGAAGTCGATGTGCCGAGTGATTGGGTAGTCGAAAAATTCCGCTACTCCCGTTACTGGGAGTAGAAGCGGCGGTGCTCAACCCGGTGGGCGGACGACGCGTGCGGAAGACCCCGACAATGGAGGTCGTCGCGCCAGGTGCTGGCGTACTGATCATAGACCAGCCGAAAATGCCGCGTCAGTCCCGTGGCCGCTGGAGCAGCACGGCGGTCTACTAGAGGCCGTGGCACCCTGTGTACCGAACTTCGCGCTGAAGCTGCTCTTGGTCAGTTGCCAGTCAAGGGCCGGAGTGCCGCGACCGACCGCGGCACTCCGGCCTGGGTGCAGGCCATTTCCCTTTGCACTGGTGCGCTTGGTCTGCTATACTACTCGCTTTGAGGCGTTCCAGGTATGCACGCCGTTGCATGGTGCAGGGGCTGGGACGGCGACGAGTGGGACTTTTCGGACATCGGCAGGGAATGGATACGGCGAAGAAGACGGGGATCATCGAAGAGTATCGCGTGCACGATACGGACAGTGGCTCGCCAGAGATCCAGGTCGCAATCCTGACGTCCAGGATCAGCGAGCTGACCGACCATCTGAGGAACCATAAGCACGACTTTGCGACCAGGCGCGGGCTGCTGAAACTGGTTGGCCGGAGGACCGCGATGCTCAGGTATCTGATGCGTAAGGACGAGCAGAGATATCGCAACGTTATTCGGAAGCTGGGGTTGCGGAGGTAGAAACTACGTAGGTCGCCGGGTGCGCACTGTGGCGGCCGTAGGGAACATGCCGGTTTTCCCGCCCTTTGTCGGCAGCTCGGTGCGGCTGATTCCGATTGATCCTCCGGGGCATGATCTCATTCCACCCAGCAATGTACCCGCATCTTGCGGGCCGGGGCGATCACTAGCGATAGAGGCAATGGCGGGGGGGGGGAAGAACCGTGGCAAGCACTGGTGCGATACAAAGGAGGTGGCGCGCGAACGGGGGTGAGAAGCCTGGTGGTGAAGTTCGAGATGTGTCTTGAGTCGTAGATGTGTTGGAAGAAAACGTGTTTGTTGTGTCGTCAGAGAATCGCTTGAGTGTTGATTGCTGAAGTTGGAGGTTGAAACTGTGGTGTGGAAAGTGGAAAGATCGATTGCTGGAAGGTTGTTGACGATTGAGACCGGTAGAATGGCGAGGCAGGCCGACGGTGCTGCGCTGGTGAGCTATGGTGCGACGGTGGTGCTGGTGACGGCTGTGGCCAGGCCGGGGAGGGCGGAACTGGACTTCTTCCCCCTCACGGTGGAATACAAGGAGAAGCAATACGCTGCCGGCAAGTTCCCGGGCGGCGTGTTCAAACGCGAAGGCCGGCCGACGCCGAAGGAAATCCTGACCATGCGGATGACGGATCGCCCGATCCGGCCGCTGTTCCCGGAGGACTTCGTCGAAGAGGTGCAGATCATCACGACGGTCCTTAGCGCCGACGGGGATAACGACCCGGACGTGCTGAGCATGATCGGGGCCAACGCGGCCCTTGCCATCAGCAACATCCCGTTCCTGGGGCCCGTGGGTTCCTGCCGCGTGGGGCTTATTGACGACCAGTTCGTCGTCAACCCGACGCATGAGCAGCGGGAGAAGAGCGAGCTTGAGCTGATAGTGTGCGGCAAGGCCGACACTATCGTCATGGTCGAGGGAAGCGCGAACGTGATTCCCGAAGAGGACGTTCTCACGGCCATCGGCGTGGCTCAGGACGAGAACGTGCAGGTCCTGGAAATGATAGGAGAGCTTGTGGCGCAATGCGGCAAGCCCAAGAAGACTTACACGCCGCGCGCGGTGGCAGACCCAGAATTGGTCCGCTCCGCCTACGGGGCGCGGTTCGCCGAGGCCAGCCGCACGCCGGACAAGATGGAGCGTGGCGCGGCATTGAAGGCAGTGGTGCAGGAGGCGGTGGAGGCGCTGTGCAATTCGGACGTGGACGACGCCCCGACCGTTCCGCAGGTCCGCCGCGCCTTCCAGAAGCTCGAAGGCATCGTGGTGCGGGAGCAGATCATCGGCGAGGGCGTTCGGAGCGACGGGCGCCGGCCCGAGGATCTGCGCCAGATCAATTGCGAAGTCGCCGTGCTGCCGCGCACGCACGGCTCGGCCCTCTTTACGCGGGGCGAGACCCAGGCGTGCGTCATAACAACGCTGGGCACGGTGGGAGACGAGCAACGGGTGCTCGATCCGCTCATCGAGACGGGGAATAGGAAGTTCCTGCTTCACTACAACTTCCTGCCCTCGTGCGTTGGCGAAGTGAGGCCCATCCGCGGGGCAAGTCGGCGCGAGATCGGCCACGGCGACCTCGCCGAGAGGGCCCTCTACGCGGTGCTGCCCGACCGGGAGGATTTCCCTTACACGATCCGGATCGTCTCGGAGATTCTGGAGTCCAACGGCTCCTCCTCGATGGCCTCGGTCTGCGGCGGGACGCTGAGCATGATGGACGCCGGGGTTCCGATCAAGGACCCGGTGGCCGGCGTGTCCATTGGGCTGATCATGGAAGACGGCAAAGAGGTCCTGCTGACCGACATCAGCGGCACCGAGGACCACTTCGGCGATATGGACTTCAAGATGGCAGGCACCCAGAAGGGGATCACGGCGTTGCAGCTTGACCTGAAGGTCGCCGGCTTGGACCGCGAGGTGCTGGCGCGGGCGATGATGAAGGGCAAGGAAGTGCGGTTGGAAGTGCTGAAGGCCATGCTTCAGGCGCTCCGCGAACCCCGTGAGAAGATATCCCCCTACGCCCCGAGGCTGCTGCGCTTGAGCATTGACCGCGCCAAGATCGGGCAACTGATCGGCCCCGGCGGGAAGATGATCCGCGGCCTGGAAGAGGAGTGGGAGTGCTCGATCGACGTGGAGGACGACGGCACCGTGACGCTGGCCAGCGACAAGGGCGTTGACATAGAGGCCCTGGCTGCGTTCATCGAGCGGATGCTGGGCGGCGGCACTGCCGACGTCGATGTCGGCGCTACCTATGAGGGAACGGTGACCGAGTTGAAGGACTTCGGCGCCATCGTAGAACTCCTGCCGGGCACCGACGGCCTGTGCCACATCAGCCAGTTAGATGAGGGCTACGTGCGCAGCGTCGGGGACGTCTGCAAGGTAGGCGACAAGATCAAAGTCAAGGTTCTGGCGGTCGAGGGAAACCGCATCAAGCTCAGCCGCAAGGCAGCCCTGCAGGACGAGAAGTAGGGCCGCTGAAGGCAGAGACAAGGCGAGAGCCGATCCCCCAGGCGCTCAGCAAGCTCGCACAGCGTTTCGGGCCGGCCGTGCGGGGAGGGCGAGGATGCGGGAGCATGCGAACATCCTCATTGCCGAGGGCGACGGAGCTCTCGCCGGAAGGATCGAGCAGACCCTGCGCGCGGTGGGGCACGCCTGCACCATTGCTACGGGCGCAGGGGATGCCGTAGAGCTGGCAAAGTCGGGCAACTTCGAGGTCATCATCACCAACCTGCGCATGGACGCAGGGGCGGGGGAACTGGTGCTGAAGGTCGCCCGTGCCTCGAGGCCCGACTGCCAGGTCATCTGCCTCGCCGACGAGCGCCGCCCCGCCGACGCCGTCGCGGCCATGACGCAAGGGGCTATGACCTACCTCGAGAAACCCCTCAACATGCAAGAGCTGGCCGCCGTGGTGGAACGGGCCGGGGACTATGTCGCCCTGGTTCGGGACCGCCGCGCCCTGCAGGAAGAGGTCGCTATACGCTACGGCCTCGAGAACATAATCGGCAATAGCCGTCCGATGCTCAAGGTCTTCGAGCGCATCAAGCAGGCCGCCGTCACCGACGCCACCGTCCTGATCCAGGGCGAGACCGGCACTGGCAAGGACGTGGTCGCGCGGGCCATCCACTTTAACAGCCACCGGGCCGCCGGCCGTTGCGTGCCGCTGAACTGCGCCGGCATGGTCGAGACGATCCTGGAGAGCGAGCTGTTCGGCCACGAGAAGGGAGCCTTCACCGGGGCGGTCTCTTCGCGCGTAGGCTTGTTCGAATACGCCAACCACGGCACCCTGTTCCTGGACGAGATTGGCGACATGCCATCGACCAGCCAGGTGAAGCTGCTCAGGGTGCTGGAGCAAGGCGAGATCGTCCGCGTCGGCAGCAACGAGCCCATCACGGTGGACGTGCGCGTGGTGGCCGCGACCCACGCAAACCTGCCGGAGAAGATCGAGCAAGGCTGCTTCCGGAAAGACCTGTTCTACCGGCTG
>CAZHPE010000031.1:0-9906 GCA_964534775.1 uncultured candidatus Brocadiaceae bacterium | reverse complement strand
GCCCCCCTTGCGCGAACGTCAGGGGGACATCCCCCTGCTGACCGAACATTTCCTGGCCGAGATCGCCCAGGCCCACGGCAAGGACATCCATCCCCTCACGCCCCGCGTGCGCAAGCTCCTGTCGCGCCACCAGTGGCCCGGCAACGTGCGGGAACTGCGGAACTGCCTCGAACACATGGCCGTGGTCAACATGGACGGTGCGCTTGGCGAGGATGACCTGCCGGAATACCTCGCCGAAGAAACTGCCGCCGGCAGCCGCGATCTGGCCGCCGGGTCGCTCCTCGGCCACCCGCTTGACGAGGTCGAGAAGTTCCTCATCACCCGCACGCTGGAGCTGGTGGACGGCAACCGCGAGAAGGCAGCCGAGATGCTCGGCATCGGCGAGCGCACCCTGTACCGCAAGATTCAGAAATACGAGCTGCGGTGATCGCTTCCTCCTGCCAAGGCGGCAGGCATATTGGCAGGGATCGGCCGAAATGTCAGGGATTGGAACACCCCGCCGCCGCGCCTCTGGCGCCGGCCTCTGGCAGGTCGCCGCGTGCGACTGTGTCCTAACGCTCGCAGCAAGAATCGGTTACGAGACGAAACGCCTGGGCGGTCGGGCGGCAGCGTTGCCGGCCCCGACCTTTGGCACGGGCGTTGCAAAGTCCTACGACGCTGCCTGTCCCTAAGAATGCGGTGCTCCTACCAAACCAAAAGCACCGCATGCCGCCGCGGGGGTGCCCCCCCCCCCCGGCGGCACCCCTCTGCGGGCGGACCTGCCCCGGTCCGCCCGTTTTTTCTTATTCATGGGCTGGTTTCGGCCCGTGCGCGCAACGCCTAGCGGGCTGGTGAGTTTAGGGTCCGGCGGTGGGGCGTCGAACGCGAAAGTCAGGCGGCGTGGTGAGAAGGAGTTCCAGACTACGGCTCTGTTGGAAGCTACGGAGAGGCGGCCGGTCTTGCTGGGGGGGGCGCGCGCAGAATCTCGACGACCTCTATATGTCCTTTCTCCTTGGCCAAGCGAAGCGGGGTGCGGCCACCATCGTCCCTTGCTTCAGGGTCTGCCCCACGGGCTAACAAGACTCTAACGACCCCAGTGTTTCCGTAATTGGCAGCGTGATGAAGGGGCATCCAATCGAGATGGCTGTCCCGCGCGTGGACGTTCGCTCCCTTATCCAAGAGGATCCGGACAATGTCTGCGTGGTCTGCCTCAGCCGCGAAGTGCAATGCCATGCGCCCACAGTATCCGTAGCCCAACCAGAACGTGCCTCGCCAGCAGAAGCCTGACAACATCCATATGCCCTTCTCCGCAGGCATGGTGCAAAGCTGTCATGCCAAATGCGTCCGCCACGTTGAGGTCCGCGCCCCTATCCAGCAACCTTCGAACTGTCTGCAGATCACCATCGCCCGCCGAGGGCGGCAACTCATCCGACGCTGAACTCATTGAGTAAGGCCCCCATGCCCTCCTGCAGCCGTCGAGGCCAGCGACAAGCATATTATCGCCGTCATGGTAGACGAACGCCCGATCCGACCACGCGAACACCGGCCCTACAGCTCTTGGTACAAGTCGCTGCCCTTGAAATAGGCCAGCAAACGGAGAGGCATAAACAGATCTTTTGGGGATTGGTAACCGCCAGACTCTCCCAGATTCCGTATGCAGTACCAGACTCTCGGCATCCGTCACACCCCAAACACAGGGCCCCCCGCCCCAAACGAAGAAGCCGCGCAAGGAGAAGGCACCGCGATCTGCCTCCGGCACAAGGGCGAGGTAGTCTATCGGGGCTCGGTCCTCACGGCTGGCTTTCTCCAGGCGGCCATTGGCGTACAGCAGGACCAAATCCCCGCTTGGAAGTATCGCCGGCTGCTGGACGGCTTCGACACCCCCTTGCTGCACGATCTCCCACTCCCCATCGCGAGCCGCGACGGCGCCACATTCCGAAACGGCAACGAGAGTGCCATCCCTAACGAAGAGCGCAGATATACCTTCATTGGTGAAGACCTCCTCTGTCATCCAATCGCTGCGCAGGCGCTTGGTGAGAACCTCGCCAGCGACGTTGCCGACGGCCAGAAGCTCGCCATCCGGCGCGACTGTTACACAACTGACTACGGCACCAGGCGGCGTGGATACGCGCACCCAGGTCTGTCCCCGCAACTTCAGCAAAGCGCCCGGCCGTTGCGTTATGTACAGCGTATCGAACCACGCGATGGCAAAGACGGTGAGCTCCTCCCCGCGCATCACCGCGGCATCCCGGAGCAGAGGGCCGGACCGGAACTGCTGATCATCCCGCATGTTGGCTACGCGCATCGGCGACAGAAACGCAGTGTTCACGATCCTCTCCGTATCGCGCCGAAAGAAACTCACCTTCTCGAGCTCGAGGGAAATGGAGACGATCGATTCATCGGCCAGGCTGATCACTCTTCCCAGGAAGAACTCGTCACGTCGGCCCACTTCGTCCTTCTTCACCCTCTAAAAACGTGCGCGTTGAGATATATTTGGCCAGCTTCATTGCATTCCGGAGTACCCCAGGCCGCCCTGCAACGTCAACTTCTCAGTGCCTTGCGCCGCTTCCAGCCGTTCTGCAATCAAGGCACCACGAACCATCTCCGTGGGGGCATCCGAGCAGGGTCCGTCATTCAGGCACAGCAAGTAGTCGAGAATCCTGTGGCGCTCGGCCAGGGACAGCTCCTCCCATTTCATGCCGAACCATTGCAGTTGATCTGAGGCTATCGTCACCAAGTCACTTCTGATGGCGAAGATATTGCTGGCCGCAGTTGCGAATCCCAGCCTCCCCAATAACTCGTCGACGTCGTAGTACTCAAGCCCGTATGTCCTTCGCCGCGCAGGTGTCATACGCTCCCATGCCGATCCGCCAGAGCGCAACTGAAAACGCAGCAGTAGATCCATGCTTGCCAAGACGTCTTTGGGTACTTCCGGGGCGGCTTTTGTCGCTTCGGTCTCAGCGCGCGTCTCGTCCTTCTCGGCCGCAGCCACCGACGACGCGGCAATGGCGCCCCAGCTCATGGCGAGAACAGCCAGCAAAACGCGCGACACTGTCTTGCACCCGATGTACATACTTGCCCCTTCCCTCTTGTCTCGCAGGTCAGCCTCTCGACCCCGTTTCCCCACAACGACAGTCCCCAAGCGCCGCGCTATGAAGACCAGTGCACATCGCGTTCGAGTCGGCGTCAACGCTGAAGTTGGCAGGCAGTAGGATTGCGTTGAAGGCGACGCGGGGCGCCAGAGCGGCCGCGCTCGTTGCCAGACGTGGGGCCTTCTGCTATAGTAAACTGGGGTTGCGCAATCGCGCCCGCCTGCACGCCGTTTTCCAGGAAGTAAGGGAGCATCAATGGACGAAAAGCACACCTTTACGTCCGAGGCCGTCTCGGTCGGACATCCGGACAAGCTTGCAGATCAGATTAGCGATGCGGTGCTCGACGCTTACCTCACCCAGGATTCCTTCAGCCGTGTGGCTTGCGAGGTCCTGGTGACGACCGGCGTCGTGATCGTTGCGGGTGAAGTCACCAGCAAAGCGGTGGTCGATAGCGCGGAAGTGGCGCGCAACGTGATCCGCGAGGTCGGCTACACGAGTTCCGAGGTGGGGATGGACGCGGATTCGTGCGAGGTGCTTGTGTACCTGGACCGCCAGTCGCCGGACATCGCCCTGGGCGTCGACGCGGACCCCGAGCACGGCAAGGGCATCGGGGCCGGTGACCAGGGCATGATGATCGGCTTCGCATGCAGGGAGACGCCCGAACTCATGCCCCTGCCGATCCAGGTGTCGCACAGGATGATGGAGCGCCTAGCCGGGGTGCGAAAGAGCGGCGAAATCCCTTACGTGCGTCCCGACGGCAAGTGTCAGGTCACCGTCGAGTACGAGGGTCTGGAGCCCGTGCGTGTGGACACCGTCGTGCTGAGCACTCAGCACGCCCCGGACGTGACGCGGGAAAGGATGCGCCCCGAGCTGATCGAGGCGGTCTTACTGCCCTCGCTGCCGGAGGAGTTCCGCGGGGACGACATTACGTTCCACATCAACCCGACGGGCCGTTTCGTGGTGGGCGGGCCGCACGGGGACTGCGGCCTGACCGGCCGGAAGATCATCGTCGATACCTACGGCGGCCGGGCGCGCCACGGCGGGGGCGCCTTCAGCGGCAAGGACCCCACGAAAGTCGACCGGAGCGCGTCCTACGCCGTGCGGCACGTGGCGAAGAACATAGTGGCCGCCGGCCTGGCGGACGTGTGCGAGGTGCACGTCTCCTACGCGATCGGCGTGGCCCAGCCTATTGCCGTCAGCGTGGATACCGAAGGCACGGCCAAGATCCCAGAGCACCGGATCTGCCGGATCATCCAGGAGTGCTTCGACCTCACGCCGGGCGCCATCATTGAGACGCTGGACCTGCGGCGGCCCATTTACCAAAAGACGGCCGTTCACGGCCATTTCGGGCGGGAGGAGCCGGAGTTCACGTGGGAACGTACCGAGAAGGTGGAGTTGCTTCGGGACATGGCGGGGCTCTGAGGCAGCCCGGGCTGCTTCTTGGTGGCCTACCTTTCGTTGCAACCATTGGCACGAGGGCGACCAGGAGCGCCGCCACTCAGCACTCAGGGCTGTTTCCCGACGTCTGGAGGAGCCTACGATGAAGTCGGACATCAAGGACCGGTCTCTGGCGCAGCAGGGGGCGCGCAGGGTCGAGTGGGTTGAGAAGGACATGCCGGTCTTGCGGCAGATTCGCGAGCGGTTCGGGGCCGAAAAACCCCTCGATGGCCTGCGGCTCTCGGCGTGCCTGCACATCACGACGGAAACGGCCAATCTGGCCCGGACCCTCAAGGCCGGGGGGGCCGATCTGGTGCTGTGCGCCTCCAATCCGCTCAGCACCCAGGACGAGGTTGCGGCGGCCCTAGCCCATGAGTTCGACGTGCCCACCTTTGCCATTCGAGGCGAGGACAACGATACATACTACGCCCACGTCCGCAGCGCCCTGGCCCATGAACCCAACATGACCATGGACGACGGAGCGGACCTGGTTACCGCCATCCTGACCGATCGCACCGACCTGGCACCGAGCATCATCGCCAGCTTGGAAGAGACCACCACAGGAGTCATTCGGCTGCGGGCGATGGAGGCCGACGGGGTGCTGAAGTTCCCAGTCTTCGCCGTCAACGACGCCCAGACCAAGCACCTCTTTGACAACCGCTACGGCACCGGGCAGAGCACGCTGGATGGTATCCTGCGCTCGACCAGGATGCTCATAGCGGGCAAGACGATCGTGGTCTGCGGCTACGGCATGTGCGGCCGGGGCGTGGCCAGCCGCATGAAGGGGTTGGGCGCGCACGTGGTCGTCGCCGAGGTGGACCCCTTGAGGGCGCTGGAGGCCGCGATGGACGGTTTCCAGGTCATGTCAGTCAAGCAGGCCGCCCCGCACGGGGACCTGTTCGTGACGGTGACGGGCTGCTGCGACGTGCTTCGGCGGGAGCATTTCAAGGAGATGAAGGACGGCGCGTTCGTGGCCAACGCCGGCCATTTCAACGTCGAGATCAACATCGACGATCTCTCCGACCTCGCCGAATACATCGTTCGAGGTGTCGCCGACGGCGTGGATGAGTTCGTCCTGGAAAACGGCAAGAGCATCTACCTGCTCGGCGAAGGCCGCCTCATCAACCTCGCCGCCGCCAACGGCCACCCGGCGTGCGTCATGGACATGAGCTTCGCGGCCCAGGCGCTGACCGCCGAGTATGCCGCTAAGAACCGCGGACAACTCGAGCACCGTGTCCTCCCGGTTCCTGAGGATGTTGACCGCTGGGTGGCGGAGATGAAGCTTAAGGCGATGGGAATCCGTATCGACAAGCTTACCGAGCGACAGAAGCAATACATGGCGAGCTGGCAAGAGGGCACTTAGGCGCCATCGGAGGCGACGGCCCGGTCATTCGGTGGACGCTAACCCCCTTGCGGACTCGCTCGCCCCGGCGTCGGCCGACCCAACAACACCGCATGGGGTCGCATCAGCTCATTCGCACTTCATTCGGCCACCCGTGTTGACTGCCCTTCGGGTCGGCCCAAACCGACGCCACGTCACACTACTTCGACCCCCCGCCCGGGTCTGACTTTTCAGGCTTCCGCCACCTTCCCCATGCGACGCTGCCTCAGCTTCACGATCAGCATTCGCCGAAGGCCCTTGAACTCCTGTTCCAGTTCCTCGTCCCCGCGCTGCCTTCGCCACCGTGCCAAAGCATGCTCGGCGTCCCTGGCAATCTCGCCCGTCACGTCCGCCGATGCCTCCGCCAGCTGCCCACGGGGTGCCGCTGCTTCCTTACCAACTCGCGGGGACGGCGGAGCACTTGAAGTGCGGGATGCCCGCTGGCAAGTCCCAGGGTTTCGGCGCCGCGGTGGCTGTGCCATGGGCGCTTCGTGAGGGTGCTTCGAGGCCTCACCCGCCAGGACCATGGCAACACGGTAGACCCTCAATGGCGCATGTTTGAGCTGCCCATCGTTCTGGAAATAGCGCCGGATCGAGCCTGCGCGCAGTGAGGTTTGTGCCGCAATTCGTCGGTAAACCGCCTCCTTCGTCCCGAAAACCGGCAGCAGCCGGGGCATCAGGGCGCACATTTCCTGCACGGGCACGCTCAGGTAGCCTTCGTCGACGCCGATGTGCTCGCCGGCCGCAGCTTTTCCGAGCCACCCATCCAGGCACCGCTTGATCTCCACCCGAATCCGCTGCGCCTTCTTACGTCCGCTCAGGGCCTTGTGGATGCATTCATAGGTAACCCCGGTGGCCACGGCGATTGCCCTGTGCATGGCGCATTGACTGCGGAAACGCAGCTTGCGGCGAACATCTTCGAGCCACCCGTCGGGATCCTCTTCTCCCACGAGCTGGCGAATTGGAACCAGTCCCGTGCGGAATTCGCCTCCCAGCCCCCGGAAAATGTGTTTCACGCAATACGGCATGGTGCGCACAACCGGCTTGGACCGGAAACGCTCTTCAATCGTCGCGCGCGACATGTCTATCCCGCGACGCAGCAACTCCGCCCTGAGATGGACAAGCAGCTTCTGGCGCGCCACCGGCTGGTCACCCGCGAATGCCGCCAGGATCGCTCGAAACTCCCGCACGGTTATCGTTCGAGGTTTGACCATGCCGCGATGGCCGTCCAGGGCCACAACGTCGGCCAGAGCGTCCTTCTCCATCTCCTGCATCGCGCCCACCAGCTCGGGCAGACCGGCGCCCCGTGCGGCACCGCCTGCCATCTGCGGGGACTGAGCGCAGAGCTTGCCCGTAAGGTCAGCCCGCAAGGCGTCCATCTGTCGAACGGGGCGGGCATCCACAACGCTCCCGTTCAAGACACCCTCCCTGTGAGCGTGCAGGATACGCTTCAGCTCACCCCGCACTCCGAAGTCTTCCGTCACACGCTCCAACACCCTGCCTTCGTCAACCTCATACCCGAGCGCTCCAAGAATGCAACTGTAGGCCACATAAGACCTTGCGAAGCGCTCGCTTCGCATCGTGTCCACCATGAACCTGCACCTCTTGCTCTTTCATAATCGGTCAGCCATCTTGGCGCAATACTCTACCGCAACCCCTGTGCCATGGGGAATACAGATGCTGCCGGCTGGCGGCGCTGCGGATGGGGAGCAGGGCATCGGCCCCGACGCGAGCGCCACCTTGGGGATAACGCGAATCGGGCGGCGCACTGTAACAGCAGTATGCGTAAGAACTTGCCCCCTGTGGGATGCGTTCCGTGGCGGAAGCTCTTCCGGCCCTCCTCGGCGGAGCCGCTGAAATGCAGGCCTTACAGCGGCTCCGCGCCCCCTTCCGGCACTCCCCCGGTGTTCCCAAGAATGCCAACTCCAGCGGTCACAGTGTGACAGCGGGCATGAAACTGAAGGGGATACAGCACCGGGCGCATCGTCGTAACCCATTGCAAGTGGTTGTGTTGCGATTCCGAGGAAGAACCGCAGGCAACCCCCGGGGCCGGCGACGCTTCGGAGTCCGGCGTGCTAGTCCGAACTCTCTTTCCGGCTCACAATGCTGTACAGAACCTGCGCGCATCGCGCACTGAACCGGGCAATCGGGGCACGGTCGAGCTGCCTGCGCAGGGCAGTATCGCCGGCGGGGAAATGCACTATGGCCAGGGCCAGAATCCCGCATAGCAGCACGCCTTTGACCAGCCCGAGGCCGGCTCCCATCACGCGATCGGACAGCTCCGGCTCCAGCGCCTTGATGGGTTTGCGGACCAGGAACGCAATCAGGTAGGTCGCCAGGAGGCCTCCGAGGAACAGGATCAGGTAGCACGCGGCCGGGCGAAGCTGTTCCGGGCCGACATCGGGGAACCGGTCAGCCAGGCCCGCATGGTAGCGTGCCGCAACCAGGAAGGCCGCCAGGATACTGACAACGCGGATGATCTGCCACACGAATCCAGAGCAGAAGCCGATGACTGCCCCCACAACAGCTACGATGACCACCACGCTGTCCATGGGGCCGAACGATCCCAGCGCCCCGGTGATGGTATTCAGGTCCGGAAGGTTCATCGACGATTCTTCCCGTACGTTCATCAGAGCTGGCCCGGCCACCAGATTCCCCTGGCACAGGCGCGGGCGGCGGCAACCCATAAGGCTAATCTGTGCGATCCGCGAAAGTCAACACCTTTGTCGGCCACTGGTGGTGAGGCATTGAAACCTGACCGGCCCATTGTATACCGTGAGGCCTGCCGGATGAGACTGCGAAGTTGACTCGGTGCCTGTCCCGCAGGCAGTCCCCTGGCGCGATCTGCGCTGGTGATGAGGCGGAGGAACCATGGAGCAGCAGCGGGAAGAGCTGCAGGCCGAAGTCGAGCGTGCAGGGGCGCTCCTGGGACGGCTCCGGGCAGAGGTGCACCGGGTGCTGGTCGGCCAGGAAGCGCTTCTCGACGGCCTGCTTACGGCCATGCTCTGCGGCGGACACGCGCTGGTGGAAGGCGTGCCCGGTCTTGCCAAGACGATGTGCGCAACGGCCCTGGCGGCCTGCATCGAGGCAAAGGTGCACCGGGAGCAGTTCACGCCGGACCTGCTGCCCGGCGATCTGGTGGGCTCGGAGGTTTTCAGCCCCGCCAGCGGCGAGTTCTCGGTGCGGAAGGGCCCCGTGTTCGCCCACATCCTGCTGGCCGACGAGATCAACCGCGCCCCGGCCAAGGTGCAGAGCGCGCTTCTGGAAGCGATGCAGGAGCGTCAGGTGACCATCGCGGGCCGCAGTCTGCCGCTGCCCGATCCCTTCCTGGTGATCGCGACCCAGAACCCCATCGAACACGAGGGCTCCTATCCCCTGCCGGAGGCCCAGATGGACCGGTTTCTGCTCAAGCTCTGCGTCGAGTACCCCGGGGGGGACGAGGAGCTGGAGATCGCGGATCGGATGGCGTTTTCAAGGCCGGACATCGCGCTCAGACCGGTGCTCAACCCCGACGAGGTCCTGCTAATGCGTAGTGTGGCGGACCGCCTGCGGGTGGACGGGCGCATAAAGCAGTACGGGCTGGAGATCGTTCGGTGCACCCGGCCTCCCCGCCGCGCGGAGTTGGGTCTGGACCACATGATCGAATGGGGCGCATCGCCCCGCGCGACGATCTACCTCGTGATGGCCGCCCGTGCGCGCGCCCTGATGGCCGGGCGCCACTGCGTGATCCCCGACGACGTCAAAGCCGTCTCCCCGATGTGCTCCGCCACCGCCTGATCCTCACCTTCGAAGCGGAGGCCGAAGCCGTGAGCGCGGAGGACATCATCGAGCGGATATTGGCCGACGCGGCCGTCCCGTAGGGCGCGAACGGAAGCGGGTGTTATGTCAGTGCGCGCCCGATAACCATTAGGATCAGCAGCGGCACGATGGGGGAGAAATCCATTCCGCCGATGGGTGGAATTAGGCGTCTGAACGGCTTCAGAACGGGCTCAGTGATGGCGCGCAGGAACTCGTAGA
>CAZHPE010000030.1:0-20448 GCA_964534775.1 uncultured candidatus Brocadiaceae bacterium | reverse complement strand
CCCCCAGCTCCCGCAACGCTTCGGCGAACGGCTCGGACTGGTCCGGCTCCCCGTGTACCACGAAGGCCCGGTCCACGCGCGGACCCATCTCCCGGAAGTAACGCAGCAACTCCTTGCGGTCGGCGTGGGCGCTCAGGGCCTGGATGCTGTGGACCTCGGCGCGCAGGTCGTAGAGGTCGCCGAATATCTTGATGGGGCTTTCCTTGTGGACCATGCGGCGACCCAGCGTGTGCTGGGCCTGATAGCCGACGAAAAGGATGATATTACTGCTGTCCTCGACGCTGTTCTTCAGGTGATGCAGTATGCGTCCGCCCTCGCACATGCCGGAGGCCGAAATGATGATGAGCGGCCCGTCCGTGGCGTTGAGTTTCTTGGAATCCGCAACGTCGGTGATGCAGACCGTCCGCGCCATGCTGAAGGGGTCCTCGTGCCTGCGGAGGAGCTGCAGGGTCTCGCGGTCATAGCACTCGGGATGGTCGTCGTAAACCTTTGTCGCACGGCTGGATAGGGGGCTGTCCACATACACCGGAATGTTGCACATCCGCCCCTCGGCCCAGAGCTCGTGCATCAGGTAGAGCAGTTGCTGGGTGCGCCCGACGCTGAAGGCCGGGATTATGAGGCGCGCCGAACGCTCGGCGACCTTGTGGCACAGCTCGACCAAGCTGCTCTTGACGTCCTCCTGCTCGGGGTGCAGCCGGTTGCCGTAGGTGCTTTCGGTGATGAGCAGGTCCACGTCCTCGGCGATTACGGGGTCCCGCAGGATCGGCATCCCCCAGCGGCCCATGTCGCCGGTGAACAGCAGGCGTCGCGTCGTCCCGTTTTCGGTGATGTCGATGCTGACGAGCGCGGAGCCCAACAGATGGCCGGCATCCCGGAAGGTGACCACCACCCCCGGGGCAACCTCCTGCGGGGTCTCGTAGGGCAGGCGCTGGAAGCGTGCGAGCGTTGCGGGCACATCCTCCTGCCGGTAGAGGGGCTCAAAGAGCTTCTTGTGCTTGCGCGCGCGCCTCTTGTTGACGTACTGGACGTCGCGCTCCTGGAGGTAGGCCGAGTCCATGAGCATGATCTCGCACAGGTCCCGCGTGGGCGGGGTGGCGTAGATCGGCCCGCGGAAGCCTTTTCTGACCAGCGTGGGAAGGTTCCCGCTGTGGTCGATGTGCGCGTGGCTCAACACGCACACGTCGACTGAACCCGGCTCGAGCGGCAGGTTTCGGTTGCGCTCGAAGGCCACCTTGCGCCTGCCCTGGTAGAGCCCACAGTCCAGCAGTATGCGCGTGCCGTTGACCTCCAGGAGGTGCATCGAGCCCGTAGTCGTCCTCGCCGCGCCCAGAAACTGAATCTTCATCGCCTCTCCTCGGCAGTTGCCGACGCCATGAAAGAACCGGATGAACCACCACCTTTATACGCGCAGACAGCCCCGAGATGTCAAGGGTCCGACGTGCTCCAGCTACTATACCACTTCCTCGTTCGCTTTACTGGCCCGCCGGTGCTGGTAGAATGGGCCCCACATGGACCCGAACTGAAGCCATCTGACGGGTAGGAAAATGCAATACCGCAAACTCGGGCGCACGGACGTGACTGTCAGCACCGTGGCCATGGGCTGCTGGGCCATCGCGGACCCCGTGTTCTGGGGTCCCCAGGACGAGAGCGATGCCGTCGAAGCGGTCGAGACGGCCTTGGAGGCGGGGATAACTTTCTTCGACACGGCCGAGATCTACGGCGCCGGGCGCTCCGAAGAGTTGCTGGGCCGGGTGCTCTCAGGGCAGCGGGACAAGGTTGTAATAGCCAGCAAGGTCTCCCCCGCCCACCTCGCGCCGGCCGACGTTAGAGCCTCCTGTGAGGCCAGCCTCAGCCGCCTGCGCACGGACCACATCGACCTCTATCAGATCCACTGGCCGAATTGGGACTTGCCCATCGCCGACACCATGGGCGCCCTGGAGGACCTGAAGGCCGAGGGCAAGGTGCGCGTGATCGGCTGCTCGAACTTCGGCCCGCGCGACTTCCGCGGGCTGCTCGATGCGGGCCGTAGCGAGGTGGATCAGGTCGCCTACAACATGCTCTGGCGGGGGGCCGAGGAAGAGCTCGCGGGCATCTGCGTCGACAACGGCGTGAGCATCCTGCCCTACTCGCCGATCGCGCAGGGGTTGCTGACGGGCAAGTTCACCTCTCCGGACGACGTGCCGCCCCGCCGCGCCCGGAGCCAACATTTCAGCACGCGGCGCGAGCACGCCCGGCACGGTGGGCCGGGCGCGGAGGTCGAGACGTTCGAGGCCATCCGGGCCGTGAGGGCCATCTGCAAGGAGGCCGGCGTATCGATGGCAGGGGCAACGCTGGCCTGGCTCTTGTCGCGGCCCGCCGTGACCAGCGTCCTGGCCGGCGCCCGCAATGCCGATCAGGCGCGCACGAACGCAGCCGCAGGCGACCTGGAGATTGCGCCCGAGGTTCTCGACGCCCTCACGCGCGCCGTCGACCCGCTCAAGGCGCGCTTCGGCGGCGCCCTCGACATGTGGGAGACCCAAGGAAAGCGTATCCGGTAGCCGAAGCACATCCTGTGAAGTGGCAGTTCCACAGACTTCCCGGCGAGGATCTTTCGGATGAAGGCACTTCCCGGCAAGAACGGCACCCAGCGCAGCCGTCTAAGCGAACTGCGGGCGCGATGGCTGAACGCCGACCTCTGGAAGCGTGCCGTTTTCGGAGGCCTGTTCGGGGCGGTTTTTTGCCTCGCCGGATTGCTGTTGCGGGACGCCTTCCGTTCGGACCCGGATATAGGCATGAACGTGGCCCTGTGGGTACCTGCGACGGGTCTGCTCGCATTCATGATCGTATTGTGGACGACTGCGCCGCTTCAGGAGACACGCTACAGAATTGCCGGGGCGGTGGTTCTGGCTTTGATCTACGGAGGGCTGGCAGCGGACCCATCGTTTGACGTTCTGGCCCCCGTGCGGCTCGAACGGTGATGGCGTCACAGTATCGAGAAGGCCGAATCCGAGGTGCTTGCCGACGTATTGCGACAGCTTGGCAGGCATACCGCCGCCTCGAAGGTGCTTCGAACGCCTTACATCAAGCCGGCGCTGGAAGGACTTACCGTTGGCATGGCGGTCGCGCTTCTGGTCGTCTCGGTGACGCTCCGCTCAGGAAGGAAGCTCTGCTATACGCGATGGGCATTCCTGCAATTCTTCTTGTCCGCCTGCTCATCCCCCCGCTTATCCTTCTCATGTGGCCTTCGGCCCCCACCTGCAAATGGGCGCTTGGAAACGGCTCCTGGCTCCTCATCGTGCCGTGGATGGCGTCGGTGGACGCCGGGCAGGTGTTCGGCGGCTCGCGCTTCTTCTCACGACACCAGAAGAAGATTGTCCCCGCCCTTATGCTCGTCCCCATCCTTGCCAGCTTCATCTTCTGGAAACCGATTGCCGCAGAGTACTACTTCTGGAGAGGCTTCTGGCCCCAGGAAGCGTCGCAAGAAGACGCTCCCTTTCGGAAAGCCCACATGCTGCGGCCAACAAGCGAAAGGAACGCCTGCAACTACGCCGCCGAAATATCATTGTCGGCCCTCAGAATGAGGCAGGACCATGAAGCGGCCCTGGAATGTGCGCTGGAAGCCGTCAGCATATTCCCGAAGCGTGCCTGGAGCTACACCGTGGTCTCTACGATCTACGACAGGATGGGACGACCAGATGAAGCACTCGAGTATTCCCGGAAAGCCCTCGCCGTCGCGCGGGCCACGACCCCCGATGATTATCGACGCCGGCTTGACGGTGGGTTGCCGCCCTCCGAGTAAGAGAAGGACTTGATCGACGCTCTGGGCACGGAAGGCAGCCCCGAGTCCGTGGACGAAATCCTCACGTTCCTTGACCACGACGACAGTGAGGTGGTCGCACACGCGGCCGCGCTCCTGGGCGACACGGGCATACAGAGAGCCGCGAACAAGATCGAGGAACTTCTGGCTGCGGAAGAAGACAGGAGGATTGCGGCGACGCTACGAAAGGCCCTCGCAAGACTCCAACGAGAACGATATCCCTGAACCCGGCCGTTTGTCACGGAGAGACAACAGGGTTCGGAAGCCGACGGTTTGCGAAGGGCTGGGGTGGCCGTTATAATCCTCGCCGACGCACTCCGCCTTGTGACATCAGTCGGGGGAGAAGATGCCGGGAGACAAGCGCGATCTGGCAAGGCGCCTAAAGGAGACCGCCTACAAGGAGGGCGAGTTCACCCTCCGAAGCGGACGCAAGAGCCACTACATCGTCGATAAGTATGCGTTCGAGACGCGGCCGGACCTGCTGCGCGAGATCGCCCGGGAGCTGGCGGCGCTGCTGCCGGAGGGGGTCGAGCGCCTGGCTGGCGTGGAACTCGGCGCGGTGCCGCTCGTGACGGCCCTCGCGCTGGAAACCGGGCTGCCCTTCGTGATCGTGCGCAAGGGACGCAAAGGGCACGGGCTGAACCGGCCCTTCGAGGGCGAGCTTAATGCGGGCGAGAGCGTGGCCCTGATCGAGGACATCACCACCACCGGCGGCGCGGCCCTCACGGCCGTCGAGGTGCTGCGAGAGGCCGGCATAGAAGCGCTGACGGCGCTGGCCGTCGTCGACCGGCAGGAAGGCGCCGAAGAGGCATTCCGGGAGGCGAACGTGCCCTTCCGGACGGTGTTCACGCGCGAATCGCTCGGCATAGAGGCGGACCCATGAGCATGAATTCCACAGCGCCGGAAGAACTCTACCGCTCGCCCTTCGCGACTCGATGGGCGGGGCAGGCAATGCTGCGAAACTGGAGCGACGCCCACCGCTTCCGGCTCTGGCGAGAGTTGTGGATCGCCCTGGCCGAGGCGCAGGCGAAGCTGGGCCTCAACGTCTCCGAGGAGGCCATCGCGCAGCTCAAGGAGCACAGGGACGATCTGAATCTGGAGGCCGCCCAGGCCTACGAGCACGAGCTGCGCCACGATGTGATGTCGCACGCGCGGGCCTACGGCGACCAGTGCCCGGCCGCGCGAGGGAAGATTCACCTGGGCGCGACGAGCTGCTTCATCACGGACAACGCCGACCTTGTAATGATGCGCGCCGGGCTGAGGCTCCTGACCGCGCCGCTGGCGGGAGCGTGCCGGCAGCTCGCAGGGTTCGCGCGCACCCTCCGCGCGCTGCCGTGCCTGGGCTTCACGCACTTCCAGCCGGCCCAGCTCACCACCGTCGGCAAGCGGGCCTGCCTGTGGCTTCAGGACCTGCTCGGGGACCTGGAGGCCGTCGCGGCCTTGGCCGACGATCTTCCAATGCGCGGCGTGAAGGGCGCCACCGGCACGCAGGCGAGCTTCCTGGCCCTGTTCGAAGGCGACGGAGCGAAGGTGCAGGAGCTCGAACGGTTGGTGGCGGCGAGGATGGACTTCCAGCGCGTGGTGCCGGTGACGGGCCAGACCTACCCCCGCAAGCTCGACCACAAGGTCCTGACAACCCTCGCCGGGCTGGCCGTAAGCGCGCACAAGATGGCGGTCGACATCCGGCTGCTGGCGGGACTGAAGGAAGTCGAGGAGCCGTTCGGCGCCCGACAAGTTGGATCCAGCGCGATGGCCTACAAGCGCAACCCCATGCGGTGCGAACGCATGACCGCGTTGAGCCGGTTCCTTATCAACAACGCCCAGAACGCCGCCTTCACCGCGGCTGACCAGTGGCTCGAGCGCACGCTGGACGATTCGGCGAACCGCCGCCTTTCGCTTGCCGAAGGCTTCCTGGCGGCCGACTCCATCGCCCGCCTCGCGCTGGACGTCACCGCCGGCCTCGTAGTTAACCAGCGAGGGGTCGAGGCGCGCGTGCGTGCGGAGCTGCCCTTCATGGCAACCGAGAATATCCTGATGGAGGCCGTCAAGACCGGCGGCGACCGGCAGGAGCTGCACGAGCGCATCCGCGAACACTCGATGGCTGCAGCGCGCCGCGTCAAGGGCGAGGGGGGCGAGAATGATCTGCTGGAGCGCCTCCGCGGCGACGCGGCGTTCGAGGCCGTGCGCGGCCGACTGGACGAGATCGCCAGGCCGGAGGCATTCGTCGGGCGGGCGCCTGCGCAGGTGGACGAGTTCCTTGCGGATGTGGTCGAACCCGTGCTCGCCCGGTTCGCTGATGCGGACCCGGAGGAGGCGTCGCTGCGCGTCTGAAAGTGGAGCGCCCGCTCGACCCCTGGGAGACAGACAACGATGGATTCGCATCTGCCGGAGGAAAAGCCCCGTTCGGCCCCGAAGGGGCTCCTTGGCTGTGGTTTCGGCTGTGGAGCGCTTGTGGTAGCGGCCATCGTAGGGGTCGTGCTGCTGGTAGTATGGGTCAAGCGGCCCCATCCCGTCCCCCCGCCGGAGGCCTTCCTCACCCCGAAGGCGACCGCCTTCGTCATCCTGCAGATTCGGCCCGACGATGAAGCGCTGGTAGCGATGCTGGAGCAACAGGCCAAGGATGTCCCGGCCGCCGTCACACGCAGGCTGCCCCCTGGCGGGCGGATGGTTCAGCAGATCGAACAGATGAAGCAGGAAATCGAGACCGTCGCTCCGATCCACGTGGTGATTACCATCCGTCATCATGCAGAAGAGGGAGAGTTCCTCGGTGCCGTGGCAGTGTCCATCAGGGGCTTCAGCAACCTGCTTAATCTGCTGGTGCGAGGAGACATCAGCGGCATGCCTGACAGCGGCGGCAGCATTCAGGGGCACAAGGGCGTCGAGATCGGCATCGACCCGGACGGCGCCTGTATTGCGCCGTTTGACAACAACCTCCTGGTCGGCGACGACCTGGAGGTCGTCAAGGACTGGATCGACCGGCTGCAGGAGTACGCCGGGCTGCAAGAGGCCGCCGCAGAGGGCGAGCAGATTGTGCTGCCGTATGCGGGACCGGACGAACTGAAGGGGATGTATGAGCGCCTGGGAACCTCGGCGCAGGTGCGTTTCGCCTCCCTGAACGAGCACGGAGAGGTCGGGGCGTTCCTGGAGGACATCCTGGCCGAGCGGTCGGATAAAGAGGCACAAGAGACCGCGGATGCCCTGCTGGAAGCCGACATAGCCGATACCGTGGCGGTCGCGGGCGGGGCTATGACCCTCGCCAGCGCGGGCGCCGCCGAGTTCCGGCTCATCCTCGAAGGTCGTGACGAAGATTCGGCCGTACTGTGCGAGGAGCGGCTCACCGCGATTGCCGAGGAAAGGAAGCTCGAAGGCGCGGAGATAAGCCGCGACGGAACGCTCGTGGAGTTCCGCTTCACTGCGACGGACGGCGAGCCCACGGCCGGCCGGTAGCCCCGGGGCGCCGTCAGGCTGCGCCGTGCGGGCCCGCCGGCGCGTCCCCGCCGAGCCTTACCCGACTCAGGAGCGAAGAGTTCCCGACGACTGTCAGAGAGCTTATCGCCATCGCCGCCTCCGCCATCAGCGGGTGCAGCAGACCCATCGTCGCCACCGGGATGGCCACGATGTTGTAGAAGAAGGCCCAGAAGAGATTCTGGCGGATCTTGCTGAAGGTGGCCCGGCTGAGCCTTATGGCGCCGACTACCGCGGCTGGATCGCCGCTGACGAGCGTGATGTCCGAACTCTCGATGGCCACGTCGGTGCCAGTGCCGAGGGCTATGCCGACGTCTGCGCTGGTCAAGGCCGGGGCGTCGTTGATGCCGTCGCCGACCATCGCCACGCGGCCCACTTCGGCCTGGAGCCGGCGCACCTCGTCCGCCTTCCCGCCCGGCAGCACGCCCGCCAGCACGTGCTCGATGCCCGCCTGAGCGGCCACCGCGCGGGCGGTGCGCTCGTTGTCCCCGGTGATCATGGCCACCCGGAGGCCCATGCGTTTTAGCCCGGCGACGGCGTCGGCGGCCCGCGCCTTGAGCACATCGGCCAGGCCGACCACTCCGACTATCCGCCCCCCGACGGCCACCAGCATCGTCGTGCGCCCCTCATTCTCCAGGCGTTCGAGTTCGCCCGATAGGCCGGCAAAGTCCACGCCCTCGGCCTCCATCAGGGCCCGGGTGCCGACCAGCACAAGCTGCCCATCGACGAGGGCCCGGGTGCCCCGTCCCGGCACGGCCCGGAACTCCGTCGAGTCCGGCCATTCGAGGCCGTCCTCGCGCGCCCGATCGACAACGGCACGCGCTATCGGGTGCTCGCTCAAGGCCTCCACCGCCGCCGCCCAGCGGAGGACGTCCGCTTGCTCAAGGCCGCTCGCAGCCACCACGTCAGTCACCTCGGGGCGGCCGCGGGTAAGGGTGCCGGTCTTGTCGAAGACGACAAGCCGCACGTCTTTCATGATCTGGATGGCCTCGCCCGAGCTGATCAGGATTCCCGCGCGCGCCCCCTTGCCCATGCCCACCATGAGGGCCGTGGGAGTGGCGAGTCCGAGCGCGCAGGGGCACGCGATGACCAGCACCGCCACCGCCGCAAACACCGCGAGGGAAACCGGCGCAACGTCTGCATCCTGAGGGACCCACGGCAGCATACCGCGGGCCCACTCGTTAAGGGCCCCCATCGGGCCCTGCGCGAGGAGCCAGACCGCAAACGTCAGGACCGCCAGACCCAGGACGATTGGCACGAACACGGCCGTCACGCGGTCCGCCCAGGCCTGTACGGGGACGCGCGTGGCCTGTGCCTCGCGGACCATGCGGACGACCTGCGCCAGAAAGGTGTCCGCGCCCACGCGGGTGGCCCGCACCCGGAGCGCGCCTTCCTGGTTGACCGTGGCGCCGATGACCTCGTCGCCCTCGCCCATGGCGACCGGCATCGGCTCGCCGGTTGCCATGGACTCGTCCACGCTGCTGGCGCCCCGGACGACAACGCCGTCGGTGGGGATTTTCTCGCCCGGCCGCACCACCATCACGTCGCCCACCAGCACCTCGTCCACCGGCACCGCAGTCTCGCGTCCGTCGCGCAGCACGAGGGCCTCGGCAGCCCCGAGTTCGAGCAGCTCGCGTATGGCGCTGCTGGCCCGCCCGCGCGCGCGGGCCTCCACGTAGCGGCCGGTCAGGTGGAAGGCCATGATCATGGCGCCCACGACGGCAAGGTTGGCCACGCGCAGGTCCAGCACCTTCAGAACCCCGGTCAGAAGTGCGGCGCCGCTTCCGAGGGCGATCAGAACGTCCATGTTGGCCGACAGGCGGAGGGCGCTGCGCAGGGCGCTGCGCAAGATTCCGAAGCCGGCGCCGGCTACCACGGGCAACGCCAGCGCCAGCGCCAGAATGTCATAGTAGGGCACCTTGTGGCCGGACGCCATGTGCGCAGCCATTAGGGCCATGAGCGGCAGGGACAGAAGCCAGGCAATCCAC
This sequence comes from uncultured candidatus Brocadiaceae bacterium, assembly GCA_964534775.1. Classification (GTDB taxonomy): domain Bacteria; phylum Planctomycetota; class Brocadiia; order SM23-32; family SM23-32; genus CAZHPE01. The sequence continues at coordinate 11,199 of CAZHPE010000030.1, read as the reverse complement.
ATGCGGCGGCCGGCCCTGCGCAAGCCCGCCTCGGCCAAGTTCTCCCTCCCGGCGGCCGCGTCGGGCGCAAGTTCCTCGGCCAAATAGCCGGCCCCGTTGACTGCCTCGATGAGAGCCTGCACGCTCACCACAGCGGGGTCGCAGCTAACCTGCGTCTGCGAGGCGGCAAAGCTCACCGCCGCCCCACCCACCCCCTTGAGCGCCTTCAGGGCCTTTTCCACCGTCTGGGCACAGCTTGCGCAGTGCATGCCGGATATCTGAAGCGTAACGTCCGCCATCGTCATCCTCCCGCAGGGTGCGACGAGAAAGAGACTTGCCATTTCTCCCCCATGTACGGTACCCCCGCGGTGGCGCGGCATGCAAATGCAGGGAATGGCGGGGGACCGGCAGCAGACGGACGCCGGACAGACTGGGTGCCGCGCTCGCCTAAACCTCGGCCAGCGTGGAGCGAGCCACCTCTTCCAGGGTGGTCAGGCCGTCGTAGACGGCCAGGAGCCCGCTGTCGCGCAGGGACCGGACGCCGTGCCTGCGGGCGCAGGCGCGCAGCTCACCGGTCGAGATATCACCCATCAGCATCTCCCGCAGCTCCTCGTTCATCGTGAGGACCTCGAAAACCCCCATGCGGCCGCGGTAGCCGATGTTGTTGCAAAGCTCGCAGCCCCGTCCCCGATAGAACTTCTTGCCCTCGACGTCCTCGGGGCGCAGGCCCACGGCCAGCACGCTGTCGACGCCTGGCTCGTACTCCTCCTTGCAGTTCATGCACGTGCGCCGCACAAGCCTCTGAGCGACGATGCCCTCCAGCGTAGCATTAATCAGGTACGGCTCCAACCCCAGATCGATCAACCGGATAACGGTGGTGGGCGCGTCGTTGGTGTGGCTGGTGCTGAAGACAAGGTGGCCGGTGAGCGAGGCCTGGATGGCGATCTCGCCGGTCTCGATGTCACGGACCTCGCCCACGAGGATGATGTCCGGGTCTTGACGCACGAAGTTCCGCAGGAGCCGGGAGAAGGAGACCCCGATCTCCTCGTTGACATTGACCTGCATTATGCCTTCCAGGTCGTACTCGACGGGATCCTCAGCGGTCAGTATCTTCACGCCGACATCGTTCATGGCGCGCAGGACGCTGTAGAGCGTGGTGGTCTTCCCGCAGCCCGTGGGCCCCGTGCACATGACGATGCCGTGGGTCTTGGCCATAAGCTCGCGCACGCTGCCCAAGTCATCGCTGCGGAAGCCCAGCTTGTCGATGTCCAAGGCCACCAAGCGCCGGTCCAGCACGCGGCACACCACACTCTCCCCGAACATCGTAGGCAGGCACGAGACACGCAGGTCAACCGGGTTGCCGCTGATGTTGAGCTGGATGCGGCCGTCCTGAGGCATGCGGCGCTGTGCGATGTCCATGCTGTTGGTCATGGCCTTGAGGCGGCTGCTCAGGGCCAGGTGCAGGTGCCTCGGCGGGGGCACCATTTCATACAGCACACCGTCGACCCTGTATCGGATCTTGAACTCGTCCTCGAACGGCTCGAAGTGGATGTCGCTGGCCCGCTCCGTTATGGCCGTCAGCAGCACCAGGTTCAGCAGGCGGCGCACCGGCGCCAGGTTGGCCATTTCCTCAAGGCTCTCCAGGTCGATCGACTCGCTGGCGCTGACGGAGGCGGTCAGGTCGGGCACGTCGCCCCATCCCTGGCTGATCTCCTGGAGGATCTGCTCGATGTCTTCCTGCTGGCTGTAATGGGTTTCCAGCGCCCCATTCACGGCTTCCTCGCTGCTGACGGCACCCTTCAGCTCGCAGTTGAGCAGAAAGCGCAGGTCGTCCAGGGTCTTCAGGAGTGTGGGGTCGGCGAGGGCGACGGTGAGCACCCCGTCCTCGAACCGCACCGGTATCACGCGGTAGGCCCGCGCGATGGCCGGGGAGACGCGGCTCACAACGGTGGCGGGGATGTCGGTGCTTTCCAGATTCACCACTTCCATGCCACTCTGCGACGCTAGGGCCAGGGAGAGGTCCTCGCGCGTGACGTAGCCGCGTTCGACGAAGATCTCGCCGATGGGGCCGCCACGCTCCCTTTGGATCGCCAGGGCCTCCTGTATCTGGCTCTCCTGGACCAGGTCCATGTCCTTCAGGATCCTGCCCAGCAATCTCTTCCGGTACTCTCCTTCTTCCCGCATCTCCTGCCCTCTGAGTAGGCGTGCCGGGTGCGCGCGGCGAAGTTCACTCCCCCGCCGCCGACGCCTCCATCTCTCTCAGCCGCTCGGCCACGGTGTCGGCGTAGCGGCAGCGGTTTACCACCTCGTTGCGATCGATTATGCCTTTGGAATAGAGATCCAGCAATGAGTCGTCGAGCAGCTTCATGCCCTTGTCGCGACTGGTCTGGATGGTGGAGTCAATGCGGAACGTCTTGTTCTCGCGGATCAGGTTCCGCACGGCGTTATTGGCCAGAAGTATCTCGTAGCCCGCCACCATCCCCTCGCCGTTGGCGCGCGGCAGCAGCGTCTGGGTCAGCGCGGCGACGAAGACGCTGGCAAGCTGGGTGCGGATCTGCTGCTGCTGGCCGGCGGAGAACTGGTCGATGATGCGCTCTACGGTCTCCTGCGCGCTGTTGGTGTGGACGGTGGAGAAGACCAAGTGGCCCGTCTCGGCGGCGGTGATGGCCAGTTGCGTGCTCTCCAGATCTCGCATCTCGCCCACGAGTATCACGTCCGGCGCCTGGCGCAGCGCCCGTCTCAAAGCATCCGCAAAGCTCGGCACATCCGAGCCCAGCTCCCGCTGCGTCACGACGCACTTCTTGTGCTCGTGGCGGTACTCGATTGGATCCTCGATAGTGACGATGTGGAGCCTGCGGTTTATGTTGATGTGGTCGATCATCGTGGCCAGCGTGGTGGTCTTGCCGCTGCCGGTGGGCCCGGTGATCAGGATCAGTCCGCGCGGGCGATACAGGAGTTCCTGGATCCTCATGCCCAGCCCGAGTTCCTTGAAGGTGCGCAGGCGCGAGGGGATCAGCCGCAGCACGACGGCGATAAGGCCCCGCTGGCGAAACGCGGCCACGCGGAAACGGGCCTGCGTGCCGTAGGAAAAGCCGAAGTCGCTCGAGCCCTTCTCCTGGAGTTCCTGCTGATAGCGCTCCGGCGTGATGCTCTTCATCAGCGCCACAGTGTCTTCCGGCTCAAGAACTTTGGTGGGCAGGCTGCGCAACTGGCCCCGCAGCCGGAAGACCGGGGGCAGTCCGACCGTGATGATTATGTCCTCGGCCTCCTGCTTGATCGCAGCGGCGAGCAGCTTCTCCATCTGAACCGTCTGCGCGATCTTCTGCGCCACTTTCACCTCCCTGGTGATGCGACCAGATGGCTCGTCTTAGAAAGGCGAGAAAGACATCAGCCCAACCCCGCAACGCCGCCAGCCACGCGGAGGACCTCCTCGATCGTGGTGACGCCCTGCATGACCTTGCGCAGGCCGTCCTCCATGAGAGTGAGCATGCCGTTAGTGCGGGCCCTGACTCGGATCTCGGCGGCAGGGGCCTTCGCGAAGGTCAGGTCGCGGATATCCTGCACCATCTCCATCAACTCAAAGATAGCCAACCGCCCGTGATAGCCCGACCCGTTGCACTGATAGCACCCCTCGCCCTGATAGAAGTGCAGCCCTTCCACGTCCTCATCCTCCAGGCCCACGGCCCGCAGGTAATGCTCCGGATAGGTGTAGATCGCCTTGCAGTTCGGGCAGATGCAGCGCACCAGGCGCTGGGCCATCACGGCCAGCACGGAGGAGGCCACCAGGAACGGCTTGATGCCCAGATCGATCAGTCGCGGGATCGAGCTGGGGGCATCGTTGGTGTGCAGCGTGCTGAAGACCAGATGGCCGGTCAGGGCCGCTCGAACGGCGATCTCGGCCGTCTCGGCGTCGCGGATCTCCCCGACCAGTATTATCTCGGGCGCTTGACGCAGCATGGCGCGCAGGATTGTCGGAAAGGTGCGCCCGATATCCGCCGCAACCTGAGACTGGTTTATGCCCGAGATGTTGTACTCCACCGGGTCCTCGGCCGTCAGGATTTTGGTGTCGGGCCGGTTCAACTCGTTCAGGGCCGCATACAGCGTCGTGGTCTTGCCGCTGCCGGTGGGCCCGGTGACGAGGAATATGCCGTTGGGCCGCCGGATGATGGCTTCGAACCGGCGCAGGTCGCTCTCGTGGAACCCCAGCTCTGTCAGGTTGACGCGGATAGATTCCTTGTCCAGGATACGCATGACGATGCTTTCCCCGTCCGTGGTGGGGATGTTGCTCACGCGCAGGTCGATGTCGCGCCCGGCGGTGCGCATGGGGATGCGGCCGTCCTGCGGGCGCCGCTTCTCGGCCAAGTCCATGCCGGCCATCAGCTTGAGCCGGGCCGTCAAGGGCGCCAGGAGCCGCCTGGGCGGCGCCTCAACCTCCTGACACACACCGTCAATGCGATAGCGCACGCGCAGCCGGTCGGCCAGCGGCTCGAAGTGAATGTCGCTCGCGCGGGCACGCACGGCCTCCGTGATGAGCACGTTCACCAGCCGGATGATGGCCGCATCGGCCTGCCCCACACCGGCCTTGCGCTCACCGTCGCCGCCCTCGCCCTCCAGTCCGGAGAGTTCGGAGAGCTCCGAGAGCTGGCTGATTTCCGAGATGCTCGACATCTCGCTCGTGCTCAGGTCGCTGAAGGAGACGTCGCTCTCGGTGAACTCCCGCAGCATGCCGTCCACGGTGGACTCTTCGCCGCCGTAGTTGCGCGCGAGCACCTCGTCGATCTGCTCCGAGGTTGCCAAGACCGGCCTGACCTCCCGGCCCAGGATGAACTGCAGGTTGTCTATCGTGGCCAGGTCCAGGTCGTCAATCGCCACGGTCAGGGTCTGGTTCTCAAGACTCATGGGCATTATGTGGTGCATCTTGGCCACGTTCCGCGGCACCATGTCCATGGCTTCGGGAGCCGGCTTGGCCTGCGCCAAATCCACCACCGGCACGTCGAACTGCTCACCGATGCACTCTATAATGTCCTGATGCGTGACGAAGCCGAACTTGACCAGAATCTCGCCGAGTTTCAGCCTCTCGCCCGATTTCTGCTGATACTCCAGCGCCCGATCGATCTGCCGCTGCTCCACCAAGCCCTTCTTCAGCAGCAGTTCTCCCATAGGCTGATATTCAGCCATTCTTTGTGCCTCCGCTCACACCGCCCCTCGATTCTCGCCCAGATTATATCCCGCTCATGCCGATATTGCAATAGCGAGACTCCTGCTGGCCGGCCATGTTCACAGCACGCGCGGCGCGCCGGATTCCCTGTTCTTTCTCGTCCTTTGCCCCTAAGATGAGGGGGCTGGGCGGATGCGGTCCCGGCAGTGCGCTCGTACGCCGCACCCGAAGAGCGGCTACGTTGTGGTATCGGGCCGCCAGCCGACCTGATTAGGGGCTTTCCAATGGCGGGCGCGAAGAGGCCCTGGCCTCTCGAAACCTGATTACCTGAGGACGGTTTGACGATGAGCATCCTGGTAACCGGTGGCGCGGGTTTTATCGGCAGCCACGTGCTTGACCGGCTCGCCCTGATGGGCCGGCGGGCCGTCTGCCTGGACAACTTCAACGATTACTACTCGGCGGCCGTCAAGCGCGATAACATCGCCGGAGCCCTTGCCTCGGGCGCGGTGGAGCTGGTGGAGGGGGACATCTGCGATCTGGAGCTGTGCCGCCGGGTGTTCGAGCAGCATTCGGTCCGGCAAGTCATCCACCTGGCAGCCCGGGCGGGCGTGCGGCCGAGCATCCGGGAGCCCCGCCTCTACGAACGCGTGAACTGCCAGGGCACCGTCAACCTGCTAGGATGTGCGCGCGAGACGGGGACGGACCTTTTCATATTCGGCTCCAGCTCGTCCGTCTACGGGCTGAGCGAGCGCGTGCCGTTTCGGGAGGACGATCCCGCCGAGCGGCCTATCAGCCCCTATGCGGCCACCAAGCGCGCCGGAGAGCTGATGTGCCACACATACCACCACCTCTACGGCTTACGTGCAGTGTCGCTGCGCTTCTTCACCGTCTACGGGCCACGCCAGAGGCCCGACCTGGCCATCACCAAGTTCGTCCGCCTCATCGGGGCGGGCCGCCCCATCCCGGTCTACGGCGATGGTTCCAGCCGCCGGGATTATACTTACGTGAGTGACATCGTCGACGGCGTAATCGCGGCCCTGGAGAGCGACCTGGACTACGAGATCATCAATCTGGGCAACTCCAACCCGGTCACGTTGAGCCGCATGATCGGAATGGTTGAGGAGGCCCTCGGTACGAAAGCCGAGATCGACCGCCGGCCCGACCAGCCCGGGGACGTCCCCGTGACATGCGCCGACATCTGCAAGGCGCGCAGGCTCTTGGGCTACGAACCCAGATTCCCGTTTGCGGAAGGCCTGAAGGCGTTTGGACAATGGTTTGGAGAAGGGGGCCCCGAGCGCCGGACCGTGTAGCGGGCGTGGCCCCCCCCGGGAGAGAGAGAAACACAAGCGGATCGAGACAGGGATTGATGCGATGAGCGATGAGATGCCGGTCGAAGACGGTTCCGGGAGCGATGGCCTGTTCAGCGACGTCCCCGGCGTCCTGGAAGACATGGCGCAGGGCAAGTTCGTCATAGTCGTCGACGACGAGCACCGCGAGAACGAGGGCGACCTGTGCATGGCGGCCCAGTACGTCTCGCACGAGGCCGTCACCTTTCTGATCAACGAGGTGAAGGGGTTCCTGTGCGTGGCCGTCGAGCCGGACATAGCCCTCCGAATGAACCTGCATCCCATGGTGGTGGACAATACCGCCCGGTTCAGCACCCCCTTCACGGTGAGCGTCGACGCCCGGGAGGGCATCACCACGGGCGTGAGCTCGCGTGACCGAGCGAATACCGTACGCACCATCGTGGCGGACGACTCCACCCCGGAAGACCTGGTCCGCCCGGGGCACATCTTCCCCCTGGCGGCGCGTCCCGGCGGGACGCTGGTTCGGGCCGGCCACACCGAGGCGGCCGTCGACCTGGCGCGCATGGCCGGCCTGAAGGGCGCCGCGATCATCTGCGAGATGATGAACCCGGACGGCACGATGGCAAAGCTGCCGGAACTGGAGGAGATATCCCGCCGGCTCGGCCTCAAGATGTGCTCTATCGTCGACATCATCCGCCACAGGCACCGGTCGGAATACCTGATCGGCAAGACGGTCGCAGCCGTGAACCTGCCGACACAATGGGGACGGTTCGCGCTTCACTACTACCGCTCGCAGGTGGACGAGCGCGAGCACATCGCCATCTGCAAGGGCGACGTCGGCACGAGCGACTCATCGGCTGCCGAACCCATCGCGGAGCCCGTGCTGGTGCGGGTGCATGACGAGTGCTTCACCAGCGACACGCTCGGCTCGCACAAGTGCGACTGCGGCGAGCAGCTCGGGCGCGCGCTCGAGATGGTCAACGAGTCCGAGCGCGGAGTGCTTCTCTACATGCGCCAGGAAGGACGCGGCATCGGCCTGGAGCACAAGCTCCACGCATACCTCCTCCAGGACCAGGGTCTGGACACCGTCGAGGCCAACGAGCGGCTGGGCTTTCCGGCCGACAAGCGCGAGTACGGCGTGGGGGCGCAGATCCTGCGCCACCTGGGCGTTCGGCGCATGAAACTCATCTCCAACAACCCGCGCAAGTTCAAGGCCCTCAGGGGATACGGGCTGGAGATCGTCGAACGCGTTCCCATCGAGATTGAGCCGCGCAAGGAGAACCTTCGCTACCTGCGCACAAAGAAGGACAAACTCGGCCACATGCTCGACCTGGGCGAGGACGCTGGCGAATAGCGTCGGGCGCCGGGTCGCACCCGGCGTGCCCTGATCGACAAGTATCACGATGGCACCATGTCAAAGCATTATGTTCTGACCGAAGCGAAGATGTCGCGCTTCAAGTTCCCCAGGCACATGCTCCGGCATATTGAGAATTGCTGTGCCCGGACGGGCGTGCCGAGAATGGAGTTCAACGTTCTGGACTACGGGTGCGGCCGGGGCCGAGCCGTCGCTTGGCTGCGGGCAAGCGGCTACAACGCTTTCGGGGTGGACATCGACCCGGAACCCGTGCGCTTTCCGGCCGGCGTTCACACTTGTAGTCTCCGAGGTCCTTGTCGAGCGCCTTAGCCTCGACAAAGAGGCATGGCGGGGTGCCTGCGAGAGAAGGCCTAACTCTCAGGGCTGGGGCTTTGGCACCTCTACGTGGCGTCTTCGTGGGCGCTGCACTGCCGCCGCCGGCCGCAGCCCCACCGGAAGCGTCTCAAGCTGTCCGGGCTTCAGCAACAGAAGATGATCAGGCGCGAGCGGGAGAGCAGAGCACCGGACGGGGCAGGCAGGGATGCAGGGGGTACGGTGCTTGACACTTGTGGCCCGCGCCCGATGGTGGTATACTGTCCTTTGAAGGACGCGCTCCCTTAGCGCCCTCTGGGCGGCATGGCAGTAAGCCATGCGGAGCAGTTTGAGTCTCGTTTTATGATGCTGTGAGCCGACCGGCGTGAGCCTTTGTAGGTTTCCCGTCCGGACGGTGTGAGATCTGTAGGCTGTGCCTTCCCTCCCGAGGATTCCCTCCTCCCAGGCGGCGAATGCTGGCTTCTGCTCCTCTCCGCAGTCTCGAACGAAGCCTCCGCCTGCTCACCGATCAGTAAGCGTCAAAGGTCGGGCGGCTTTCATGACTGTGAGCGCATGTTCGCGCAACGATGCGCGTTCGCTCGCGGCAGAGCATTGTTTTCTGTGAGGTTAGGTAAATGGCTCAAGGTACAGTGAAGTGGTTCAGTGACCAGAAGGGCTTCGGGTTCATTACGCCGGCTGACGGCAGCAAAGACGTGTTCGTTCACCACAGCTCGATTCAGGGGGAAGGGTTCAAGTCCCTGGCCGAGAACGACGCCGTTCAGTACGACGTCGAGCAGGGCGAAAAGGGCATGCGTGCTGCCAACGTGGTGAAGGTCTGAAGCGGCGCTGATCGCTGAGAAGTGAATGTCATGCGCCGCCGTGCGGAGGGACACGGCGGCGTCTTTCTTTTCTTGGCGAGCTATCGGCTGGCCGGCGAGGGGGTGGATTCCCGTCCACCAGCTGGCGGGCATCACACGTCCGGGCGGCGCGGGCGTTCACGCGTACCCCGCCCACCGGCAGGTGATGGAGCGCCACCTGCGAATGCCGGCAGTGCACTGGGTGCCGAAGGGCGCGCAGAGAAAGGCGTGCATCGCCTTGTGTGTGGCCTGCGGGCAGGAACCGCGCTGGCGCGGGCTCCGAGACGCGGGGTTCGCCCGGCGGGTGAACGCGTATCACGACTACAGTTGCCACAAGACTTACTACCGGAACTGCGCCGCCTTCCGAAACGCCTTCGAGGCGGCCGGCTTCGAGGTGGAGTTCTGCGCGCGCGGCACGCCACGGTGGTCGACTCAGTCGCTGGTGAGCAGGACGGTACGGTCCCGCTTCTTAGTCCGGTTGTTTGACGCCTGGCGCCTGCGCTTCATGGCAGTTAAGCTTCTTGCCAAGCGCCTTGCTACCGGCACGTAACAGCCCCGGAAGAGCCGCTCCAGCTTAGTTTCTGTCGGCGCTGGGCAATCCGCCGCCGCTACGGGTTCTGCCTCTCGATCTCGATTCGCGCGGCCAACTCCAGCACGGTCTCCTCCTGCTCCGGCGTCTCGATGGACCCTGGCCGCCTGGCGCGCACGGCGCGTATGGCCTCCTCGCCGGGCATTCCACGGTTCACAAGGTGGCAGGCCAGCATCGTGCCGGTGCGCCCATACCCCGCCAGGCAATGCACCAGCACTGCGCGCCCCGCCTCCGTGTTGCCGCGCACGAACCTCATGAAACGCCGCACCTGCGAGGGCTGGGGAGGCTGGAAGTTGGGCACCGGCAGATGGATGTAGGCGAGGTCGCACTCCGTCAGGAGCCGCTCCGGCAAGGGACGCTCCGTAAGGGTCACGACGGCGCCCAGCCCGCACGCCTTGATCTCTGCAAAGCTCTCCCGCGCGGTGCCGGGATGCGCCATACCGGCGATCTCGTTCTCAATCAGCCAGCTGAAGTTCTCCAGTATCATCCCGTGCGAGCGTCCTCAGGGGTAGAGGGATTCAAGCATGTCACGCAACTCATCAACCGGAAGCCCCATCACGGCTCTCCGGCTTCCGTCAAGGCTTTCGATGTTCGCATCGTGCTCTTCGATGCCGTATGCGCCGGCCCTGCCGAAGACGTCTTCGCGGTCCACGTAATCCTCAATCTCCTCGCGCCCGAGCTGGCGCATGCGAATGCGGGCGATGCTCACGGCCTCGCGCCTCCGCCCGTCCGGCGCCAGCACGCACAGGCCCGTTATCACGCGGTGAGGATGGCGGCTGAGCCTCATCAGGATGCCCACGGCGTCCGCGCGGTCGACGGGCTTGCCCATCACCTCCCCGCAACATTCCACCACCGTGTCACCGGCCACCACCAGCGCGTCCGGTCGGCGGCGGGCGACGTCCTCGGCCTTGGCGCGAGCCAGCTCGCGGACCATTGCCTCCGGCCCCTTCCCGGCGCACCGGGTCTCGTCCACGCGAGGCGGTGCGACCTCGAATTGAGGCACCAGGCGCGAGAGCAGCTCTCGTCTCTGTGGAGACCCGCTGGCCAGGACTACTCTGACCGGGAGGTCAATCTGCGCGGCGCCCCTCATCTCCGGTCGCTTTCTCGTCCTTTTCGGACGCGGCGTCCCCGCCCTCTTCCGGTTTCGTTTCGTCCGTGGTCCTGGGGACTTTCTCAGCGGGCGGCGGCGCAACTTTCTCCGCGCCCTTGTCCTCGCTCGGGGCGACTTCTTCGGCGTCCTCTGCGCCCGCCCGCCGCTTCCTGAGCAGCTCCTTTCTCCTCTGTTTCTTCTCCAGCGCGGCGACGGTCCTTGCGAAGAACCGCCTGGTCACAGCGCCATTAGGAGAGTAAAAGATTGCCTTCCGGTAGTGCCGGATAGCCTGTTCGTAGTCCTGCGACTTCGTGTAGGCGCGTGCAAGTTGCTCATGGACCGCAAGGGGCAGTGGATTGAAGATCTTGACGCGGTTGCCACGCCTTTGATAGAACGATGCCGTCGCCCTCAGCAGTCGAACGATCTGCGCCACGCGCGAACGCCTGTAGATGCTCAGTTTCTTGGTGTAGTCCTCGAGCCGGGGCAGGGGGCGCCGCTTGGCGAGCGCCACGCGGTAATCCATTGCACGCCTGGGACGGCGGGTCCTCTCGGC
>CAZHPE010000029.1:0-20733 GCA_964534775.1 uncultured candidatus Brocadiaceae bacterium | reverse complement strand
CTAACATATCAGGCAAGTACCAATCAGGACAAAACGTGACTTTCACCACGGGCTGCTAACGACGGGTTCCCGGGATGCGCGCTTGTTTCCACGCCCATTCCGCAACCTGCCACAAGAAGCGCGACGCCGATGACCAATCCACCGATCGCTATCCTATGTGCAATCGTCATCATGACCTTTCCCTTTCCGTGACTGTTGTGATGACGTCTGCTATTATTCAATCGGCCCATCGGTGCGGGGCGTGCTGCTCCCGGGACCATCTGGCGCCCCCTCGCGGCGGCCCGTGCCGCTCCCGGGGCCATCGGTCGAGCCCGCCCGAGGCAGCTCCCTGCCGATCAACTTCTCCACCCTGGCGATGCTCTTTGCGTGGTCGGCCAAGGCACGTTCGTAGGACAGTTCGAAGTGCAGAAGAACCCGTATGGCGTCCACCACGTCGAGGAACGTGGCGGTGCCCGCTGTGAAGGCCGTTTCATAGGCCCGCAGGGACTGACGCGCCTTCGGCAGCAGCGTGTCCCTGTAGAGGTCGATCTTCCCCTCCGCGTCGCGCCACTTGTACAGGGCCAACTTGACCCTGGCGCTCAGGACATTCTCGAGGTTCGCCCGGCTGTTGGCGGACGCCCTTTGGCGCGCTTCAGCCTCACGCACCGCAGCTCGCCGCTTCGCGTACCACAGCGGCACGTTGATCGAGACCATGGCGATCACGGGGTCCTTGCCGGCATCTGGGGTGGACATGAGAGGCCCGCCGGTCTGGATGTAGTCCAGCCCGATCGTGACGTCGGGATAGAAGTTCTTGCGGGCCAGGTCAATCCCGATACCGGCCTTTGCGGTCCTGTGGTCGAGTTCCTTCAGTTCGGGGCTGCCCTCTTCGAGCCAGAGGAGAATCTGCTCGGCGGTGGCGTCCACCTTCGCTTCCGCAACCTCTGCAGGCCACGAAAGCTCGGCCCAGATCGGGCGATTGAGCGCCGCATTGATCCCGGCCACGACGGGCTCACGCAGGTCCTGAAGGCTGCGCAACTGGTCATCCAGCTTTCCCAGTTCCACCTGCGCCCGAATCACGTCCGCATACTTGGCCGCCGCCCTGTAGCGCGTCCGAACGACCCCCTCGAGGTACGTGACGAACCGCAGTTGGTCTCTGACAACCGCGATCGCGCGCCCCAGGTAGTAGTACTCGTAATACGCTTCCTTTACCTCGTAGAAGAGCCGGGCTTTCTGCGCCTCGTAGCGCTGCCTGGCGGCCTCCGCCTCCTCCCCGGCGGCGCTGCCTCGCAGCTTGAGCTTGCCGAACCACGGAAACATCTGGGCGATGCCGAACTTGTGTTGCTGCGGACCGACACGCGTCTCCACTTCTTCGATGAAATAGGCGTACGTGAAGCGAGGGTCGGGCCGGGCCCGCACCTGCGGCACCCTTTCCAGGGCTGCCTGCCATCGGTCGAAGGCTGCTTCAAGCCCGGGATTGTTCAGCGCAGCATACACGAGGTAATCCTGCAGGGTGGCCGTGTCGTCCAGAACCGGCAGGTCCTTCTCGTGCGTATCGAGGGGACTGCGCGGAGCGTGTACGCCCGAGATCGGCCTGCCGCGCTCATTCGCCACTGCGCTTCGGGCGGGCCCGCCGGCAACGCATCCCCAGGAAATGAATGCCAACCCGGCAAGAACGGCACTAACAGACATGGTTCGCACCACGCGCGATCCCCTAACAGGAGCAATAGTCCCTATCTCCAGCTCAAGCGCTCTTCGGCGCCGTTCGAGCCTGCTCGCCCGGGGCTCGCCGTGACAGAGCACTCTGCTCCCCATTATATGCTGCCAGGTGGACAACATGGTCGGTGTATTCATGGTCCAATCCGCTTTGTGTCAGTCTCGCGACAAAGTCAGCGGTCTTGCCGCAACGCAGTGCCGCATCCAGTGTCTTGCGGCAACATGTTGGTATGACGGCACTTGCGACGAACTATGCCCAGTAGTGGTGAAGGTAATCGGTCAGGGTTCGAGAACCCATGCCCGGAGCCATCCGGCCAAGGACGAACCGCAGTGCTTGGCGGCAAATACTGGCCGCAGTGACAGCAGGTGCAAGCCCGGGCCAGCAGATACGGCGTGCATGATGAGTGCGCCCGCGCGCCGTCGTCCGCGCCGGAAAGGAGTGGGCTCAGATCAAGAGCCGCTGAGTCAGGGCGAGGAGATAGGGGGAACGGCTGGAGGGGGGGCATTCCAAGGCTGGAGACGCGCCAAGAGGTGCAGGGACGGACATTCTCAGTCTGTGGGCGAGCTGACCCTCAGGGACCGAAACGCGACCAACTGCCGGCGGTTTTGCCGACCCGGGAAGTGGTTCGTTCGGCGCTGCGCGGCAAGATCCACAGGACCCATCGCAGCAAACCCTATGCGATGCCATGCCGACACCGGCGATTCCAGAGCCGACTGCGAACCTGTCTTGGCCGCCGCATGATGAGCAGCAACCGGCCCCGGGCGGTTGCGTCCGGCGCGAGGTCGGTCTCGTGCGCTCCGCACTCGCCTTCAACGGCATGCCCGCCAGCAGCAGAATGCCGCAAAAAGCGCCGAGGAACGCCTTGCCCACCATGTGCCTATACTTAATCATTGCCTAGCGTGACCATCCTTTAAGACTGCAGGTATGCCCCAGTAATCATATGCCCTTAGTATACCCATTCGGAGAAAAAGTTCAACGAGTTAGTGCGATCTCTCTTCGCAGAGGCGTTTTCGCTCTCAGAACCCTATGTCCTCAAGCGCCTGCCGCAGGATGCCGGCCGAGTGCCTGAGCGCCTGTCCCTCCGCATCGGAGATGGGCATTTCAATGGTTCTTCTGACCCCCGCGCGCCCCAGCACAATCGGCACGCTCAGACACACGTCCTCGATCCCGTACTGCCCTTGCAGGCGGGAGCTTGGCGGTGATGACCAGGATTGCTTCGGTCATGCGCGTCGTGCCCAGGCCGGCACCTCGCTGTCACCGTGTTGCCGAGGATGTAGGCGTGGACGTTCCGCGGGTCAACACTGCAGTGAGCACTCAGCTCATATCGGAAACGCGCCGTGTCCAGGACCGTGCCGGAACCGATGATTCGCTGCCTCGGGAAGCCGGAGAGCTTGAGGGCCGCGTAGGTGAGCACGTCCTCGGGATTGGACACGACCAGTGCGATCGCAGCCGCCGCCACCGCCGCTATGCGCGGTACAAGGCCCTGGTAGACCCCGAAATTGCGTTTGGCTAGGCTCAGGCGCGACTCGCCCGCTTTTTGAGCCAGCCCCGCCGTGATCACGACCACGTCCGAGCCGCGGCACTCATCGTAGCCTCCTGCCGCCACGGCCGTGGGAGCCACGAACGGCAGCGCATGGCTGATGTCCATCGCCTCCCCGAGGGCGCGGTCCTCGTTGACGTCCATCAGGACGAGCTCGCCCGCCGGACGTTCCAGCGCGAGCGTGTAGGCCAGCGATGCGCCCACCATGCCGGTGCCGATGATCGAATTTTCGCTGGCACGCCTCCCAACCCTTCTCCCGCGGTCCCTGTCTTCACCGTTCCGCCCTCCTCCTTGCATTGTGTCTTGGCACAAGGATGTTGCTCTGGCACTGTTCTGACAAGCCGGCCCCAGTGCGGGCGCAAAGACATAGGACAGGATAACTGGATGGACAGGATGCATTGGTTGGACCGAAGGCTGCGAGCCTACCCCATCCCGTTGTTTCCGTTATCCTGTCAAGATTCCGTTTCCCCGGGCCCCGGCAACCCCTTTGCCGAGAGAAGCTCGCGGTATATGCCGTCCAGTCGACCCACCATCGTCTCGGCCCGAAACGCGTCCCGAACCCGCCGTCGGCCCTCCCGCCCCATTTGCGCGGCGTGGTCTGGGTGCTCTATGAGATCGAGAACCGCCTCGGCGAGTTCCCCAACGCTTTCCGGAGGGACGAGGTGGCCGGTCCGGCCCTCGGCGATCACCTCGCAGGCGCCGTCGACATCGTAGCTCACCACGGGTTTTGCGCAGAGCAGCGCCTGTACCAGCACGCGGGCCAGCCCTTCCCGCAGGGACGCGTGAACGACGATGTCCATGGCGCTGATCATGGCGGGGATGCGCGATGCGTTGATGAGCCCTGCGAATACGACCCTGTCCGCGATGCCCAGCCTGGCAGCCTGTTTCTGGAGCCGATCCCGCAGGATGCCGTCGCCGACGAACAAGAACCGGGCCTTGGGGCAGCGGCGGAGGACTTCCGGGGCCGCGTCAAGGACGCATTTGTGCCCCTTGAGATCGAACAGACGCGCAATCTTGCCGATCACTACGTCCCTTTCGCAGAAGCCGAACTCCCGCCTCACTGCGTCCCGGGAGCGGCCCACGTTCAGGAACGTCTCGACTTCCATGCCGCTGTAGACGGTGACGTAGAGCTCCGGCCAGCCTACTCCGGCGGCGAGGGCCTTTTGCGCCATCGTGTCGGCCACGCACACGAGCCGGTCGCAGCACCGCGCGGCAATTCGTTCGCTGAGCGCGAAGGCCTCATGCGCGACGCGGCTCTGGTAGTCGTAGAAGGGAAGGCCGTGGATCGTGTGCACGATGACCGGCACGCGTGCCGCCCTGGCGGCCAGCCGGCCGAGGATGCCTGCCTTTGAGCTGTGGGTATGCACTATTGCCGGACGCAACCCCCGGACGATGCCCACGAGCTTCGCCGCACTGGCCCCGTCGCGCCATGGATTCATCGCACGGCGCAGTTCCGGTACGACGATTGTGGGAATGCCGTTTCGCCGCGCGCGCTCAATCAGTTCGCCCTCGGGTCCGATTGCCGGGCCCGTAACGAGCGTCACGTCCCACAGGCCCGAGCGCAGGAGCCCTTCGCAGGTCAGAAGCGTGTTTTCCTGCGCTCCGCCCAGGATCATGCGGGTGATGATGTGCACCACCTTGGCGGGCATGGGCTCTTCCGTGCGAGACAGCGAAACGGCGAAGGCGTTGCCACGACAGGACGGGTGACGCCTCGAAGCAGACAGCAGACGGCACGCCGCACTCCGGCGCCGCAGTCATCCCGTAAACTTCTTGAAAATGAGGCACACGTTGTGGCCGCCGAAGCCGAAGGAGTTGTTCATCACTGCGTTCAGGGCCACATCACGGCTGGTGTGCGGCACGAAGTCCAGCCCGCAGCACGCCGGGTCGGGTTCATCTAAATTGATGGTCGGCGGGACGACTCCATCCTGCAGCGCCCAGACGCAGATGGCGCTCTCCAGTGCGCCGGAGGCCCCGAGCAGATGCCCGAAGATGCTCTTGCTGGAGCTGATCGGTACCTCTTTGGCATAGCCGCCGAACACTCTGCAGATGGCTTTGGCCTCGATGTCGTCCCCGGCCGGCGTTCCCGTGCCGTGGGCGTTGATATAAGAGATATCCTCGGGCGCAATCCCTGCGTCGGCCAACCCGGCGTTCATGGCTCGGCTGGCGCCTCGGCCCTCGGGGTCAGGGAGCGTCATATGGGATGCGTCGCTGCTGGCCCCATAGCCGACCAGCTCCGCCAGTATCTCGACACCGCGCCTGGTGGCGTGCTCGAGGTCCTCGAGCACCAGCACGCCCGCGCCCTCGGCTATGACGAAGCCGTCGCGGTTCTTGTCGAACGGGCGGCTGGCCCTTTCGGGTTCGTCGTTACGGGTCGAGAGTGCCCTCATCTGCATGAAGCCCGCCACCCCCATCTCTGTAATGGCGGCTTCCGTGCCGCCCGTCACGGCGGCCTCGATCATGCCGTGGCGGATGGCGAGAAAGGCCTCCCCGATGGCGTTGGACCCGGATGCGCACGCGCTGCTGACTGACATGCTGGGGCCCATAAGCCCGTGTCGTATGGATACCTGGCCGGCCGCGGCGTTGGTCATGAGCTTGGGGATCATCAGGGGGCTGACCCGGTCGGGGCCGCCCGTGACCAGCCTCAGGTGTCCCTCCTCTATCGCGTGCAAGCCGCCGATCCCTGTGCCCACATAGACGCCTATGCGTGTGGGATCCAGGCCGCATTCCTTGATGCCGGACTGCGCGATGGCCTTGTCGGCGGCCCCATAGGCAAATTGCACAAAGCGGTCCAGCCGCCGAAGTTCCCTCTTCGTGGCGTACTTGAGCGGGTCAAAACCGCGCACCTCTCCGGCGATATGCACGTCGTAGCGAGCGAGGTCGAACGTTTCGATTCGCCCGATACCGCTGCGACCCTCGCACACCACGCCCCAAGCGCTCGCCCTGTCGTTGCCGACCGGCGAGACGATCCCGATTCCGGTTACTGCGACACGTTTTCCGCTACTCACTCTTTTTTGTGCTCCTGGGTGTAGACGACAGCCTGCCCGACAGTTTCGATTCCCTGAGCATCCTCGTCGCTGATCTGTATGCCGAAGACCTCTTCGAGGTCGATTACCAGTTCAGCCATGTCAAGACTGTCGGCCTGCAGATCATTGACAAAGTGCGTCTCGCTGGTGATCTTGGATTCGTCCTCGTCCAGCCGTTCGGCAACCATGCCAACGACCTTCTTTGCGATCTCTTCGTCGGTCACTTCCAATACCTCCTAGAGCGGACTCGATTTCGAACACAACGCTATGGAGGCCACGGTACCCGGCCTTGCCAACCCACGCCCGGCACCACGCCTTCCCCGAACCTATCAATCTTTTTACTAATCCGGTGGCGCCGAATCAAGTGCATACCGCGCCGCGGGCCGGAAAGTCGCCCTTTCCGAACCGGTTCACATGTGCATCCCGCCGTCCACGCTGATGATCTGGCCGGTGATATAGGCCGATGCATCGCCGGCGAGAAAGAGCACCGCTTCGGCCACGTCCTCCGGCTGCCCGAGCCTCCGAAGCGGAATCTGGTTCTGGAGCATCTCTTTGGCCTCATCGTCAAGCTTCTCGGTCATGCGCGTGACGATGTAGCCCGGGGCGACGGCATTGACTCGCACCCCGCGCCGCGCGCACTCCCGGGCGGCGGATTTCGTAACGCCGAGCACCCCAGCTTTGCTGGCCGAGTAGTTCACTTGCCCCGCGTTGCCCATCAGACCAACCACGCTCGCGATGTTGACGATGCTGCCGCTTCTCTGCTTAAGCATCACGCGGGCGGCGGCTCTGACGCCGTTGAACACGCCGGTCAGGTTGATGTCGATCACTTGCTGCCATTCCTGCTCGCTCATGCGGATGAGGAGGTTGTCGCGCGTGATGCCGGCGTTGTTGACCATTATGTCCAGCAATCCGAACTCGCCTGCGGCCCTCTCTACCGCGGCGCCCATCTCCGCCAGCTTGCGGACGTCGCCGTCAAGGGCCAGAAAGCGCACCCCGCACCGCTTCACGAGCTCACCCGTCTGAACCAGCGGATCCTGATCGATGTCCATGCCGGCGATCTGGGCGCCGGCCTCGGCGAGCCTCAAGCAAATCGCCCGCCCGATGCCGCGGGAGGCCCCCGTCACCATCGCCGTCTTCCCGTCCAGCAAACCCATCGCAGCTTCTCCTCACCTAAACGCACAACTGCGCCTTCTAACGACCGGCTCGCCGACCGCGCGGCAGTGCCGCTATTGTATCCCGACGATGGCCTTCACCTCTGCCGCGCCTGCCACGCTCTCGCATCGGCTGTCGCGATCAATGCGCTTGAGCATGCCCTTTAGCGCCCGCCCCGGACCCACTTCCAAGTACTGCCTGTGGCCTTGCCGGACACACCAATCCATCGACTGCGACCAGCGCACCGGGCTGGTCACCTGGCGGGCGAGCAGCTCGCGCGCCGCCAGGAGCGTTGTCGTCGGCTCGGCGGTCGCGTTGGCCACGACGGGGAAGTCGGGCTCTCGAAGTTCCACGCGCGCCAGCTCCGCGGCCAGTCTATCGGCCGCCTCCTGCATCAACGGGCAGTGGAATGCGCCCGCCACCTTGAGCTCGAGCGCCCTTTTGGCTCCCATTCCCTTGCATTGCCTGGCCACACGCGCCGCCGCTTCCTTCTCGCCGCTGATGACCAGTTGCCCCGGGTTGTTGTAGTTGGCCGGCCAGACCCGCCCGCCATCGTGGCGGACCTGATCGCAGGCCTCCTCTACCTTCCCGTCTGCTAGGCCGATGATGGAGTACATCGCGCCCGGATTGGCCTCACACGCTTCCTGCATGAACCGGGCCCGGCGGCATACCAAGCGCACGGCGTCTGCGAATTCAATGGTTCGTGCCGCTACGAGTGCGCTGTACTCACCCAAGCTCAGTCCCGCGGCTGCCGGCGTCTTCACGCGCTCTCCGGCCTCTTCCTCGATGGCCCACATCACGGCAACGCTCACGGTGAGGATGGCCGGCTGGCACACGTCCGTGCGCTCAAGCTCCTCGGCAGACCCTTCAAAGCACACGTGTCTCAGGTCCACGCCCGCGGCTTCCGACGCGGTGTCGAACGCCTTTGCGGCCGCCGAATACTCCTCGACCACCTCCCGGCCCATGCCCACCTTCTGGGCGCCCTGCCCGGGGAACAGAAGCACTCTATCGTTCATGGGCCAGCGGCCCTCCACCACAGCGACCGGCATGGTCGCGCAGCAATACTCATGTCAGAATCGTATCAAAATCGAACCCCAGGTCAGGCCCCCGCCAAACGCCAGCAGGAGCAACAGGTCGCCGCGCTCCAGGAGGCCCTTCCGCACGGCTTCATCAAGGGCAAGCGGGATGGAGGCGGCCGTGGTATTGCCCACGCGAGCGATGTTCATGTAGGCCTTGTCCTCGTCGATGCCGACCCGCTTGCACACGCTGCGGATGATGCGCACGTTGCTCTGATGGGGGACGATGAGTTTGATTTCGTCGAGGGATATCCCCGTCGCTTCGGGGATATTCGAGACTAGCACGCCGAGCTTTCCAACGGCATGCTTGAAGACTTCCGGGCCGTTGAGGCAGACGTAGTGCCGCTTTTGCTCGACGGTTTCGATGCTCGCGGGGAATCGGCTGCCACCGGCCGGCAGGAGCAGGAGGTCCGGTTGGCTGCCATCGGCACCGAACTCGGCATAGACAAGCTCGGAACCTGAGCGGCTGCGGCGCAGCACGGCGGCGCCCGCGCCGTCGCCGAACAGTATGCACGATCGGCGGTCGGTGTAGTCTACGAACCGGCTCAGTGCGTCCGCCCCGATCACCAGCACCGTCTCGGCCATGCCGCTTGCCACGATTGCGGCCCCCTGTGCAAGGGCGGTCAGAAACCCTGTGCAGGCGGCCTCCAGATCGTAACACATGGCCCCTGCGACTCCCAGGGCGGCCTGCACCAGGCAAGCCGTGGCGGGGAACGGGTGGTCAGGGGTGCAGGTTGCCACGATGATGGCGTCGAGGTCTTCGGGGGCGACTGCCGCGTCTTCCAGCGCGCGGCGGGCGGTCTCGATGGCCAGGTCGCTTGTGGCCTGTGCGTCGGAGACCAGATGGCGTTCCTTGATGCCGGTCCTTTGCGTGATCCAGTCGTCGCTCGTGCTGACCATCTGTTCGAGGTCGTGGTTGCTGAGAATCCGGTCGGGCAGATATGACCCGAGGCCGGCAATCTCAACGCTTATGCTGCGGTTCGTTTTCATTCTCGAGCTTCTTCACCAGGATCAGGTGTCGGGTATCTGGGCGCCACGCATGGATTCGGAGCCTGCGTTGCCCCAAGGGGGAGGGCAGCACGAATTGCCGCACCGACCTTTTCGTTTACCTTCAGCTCAAGGAAGCTCCTGGCTTCCCGCACCGCGCTCGCTATGGCCTTGGCGTCGGAACGACCATGGCTGATGATCGTTACGCCGTCCACCCCCAGCAGGGGCGCGCCTCCGTACTCGGTGTAGTCGCCGGATTGCCGGACCGCTTCGAAGACGTCACGGCACATAAACCAGCCCAGCTTGCGGCGCCAGTTCCTGCGTATTCCCGCGTCCAGGTAGCTCATCAGTCCCGTGACCAGGGCCTCGCAGGTCTTCAAGAGCACGTTGCCCGCGAAACCGTCGCAGACAAGGATGTCGCACGCGCCGGACAAAGCGTCCTTGGCTTCCACGTTCCCGACGAAGTTTAGCTCGGCCGCCGACAGCAGTCGGAAGGCCTTCTTCACAAGCTCAGTCCCTTTGCCGGCCTCCTCACCTACGTTCAGAAGGCCCACGCGCGGGTTGGCAAGCTGAAAGATTTCGCGGGCGAACACCGTGGCCATTATGCCGTACTGCAGAAGGTGCATCGACTTGCAGTGGATGTTCGCCCCCACATCGATGACGATCAGCGGCCGGTCGATCAAGCGCATCGGGACGACGATTCCTGGCCGCTGCACGCCCGCTATGAGGCCAAGGCCGAGCGAGCTGGCGGCCACGACCGCCCCCGTGTTGCCCGCGCTCACGAAGGCGTCAGCCTCCGCCTCCACTACCTTGGTCATCCCCACGGCAATCGACGAATCCCGCTTCTCGCGTAAGGCTTGGACGGGCGATTCGTCCATGCCGATTCTCTCGCTTGCGGGGACGATGGCGATATTGGCCGGGCAGGGAGCGAGCTTCTCAAGCTGCGCGTCTATTACTTCAGGTGGGCCAGCCAGAAGAATCTGCGTGTCCGGAAAACACCGTGCGGCCATGACGGCGCCGGCCACGGGCTCTTCGGGTACCCGATCGCCGCCAAGGGCGTCGACGACCACCCTTACACTTGGAGCCGGCTCCGACGAACCCGGGCCTCTGGGTTCTGTATTGGCAACTGCCCTGCGGTCGAACACTATGTTTCCTTCGATTTACCGCTCCACCTCGACGACGGCCCGTCCGCGGTAGTAACCGCAGTTGGGACAGACCGCGTGGGGTGGCTTGGGCTGGTTGCAGTTGGCACAGAAGAACCGACGTGAGCGACTCGCCGGGGCGCGAACCTTCTGGGAACGCGGCGTGTTCGGTGCCGCAAGCCCGTGGTTGGCTTGCCTCTTCGCCTTGCGGGCCTTGCTTGTTCTTCTCTTGGGAACCGCCATTACTCGTCGTCCAATTCCTGTCGTGAGAGAGGGAATACGTGGTCTCTTGCGGCCGGCCCCGCCGAGTGTGCCACGGAGGGAAAGAGAAACCTCAGCCTCCACAAATATCGGCGACCCGGAGCTCAAGTGGGTTTTGCGGACCTGCCGGAGAGAGTCGGCCCTGAGCAAGCAATCAAACCCCTAACTGACTATCGGGTAATTATAGTGGTCGCTCTCAAGCCGTGTCAACGGGAAATTCGTCCTCACCCTCCCGTCAAGCCCGCTGCCACCTGAGGCCCGTGGCCCGCGCGCCGGGGCGCGAAGGCGCTTTCTCCGACGGCTAAACCATGGTAGACTGATCAGTAGCGAGGTGATGAGTCCAGTGAACCCCCATGTCATGGGCCTACGGCCGCCGGCACGCGCGGGCCCCCCAGCGACGGACCAGCGCAATGCGTATCGAGACATACCCGAGCAGAATTCTGCGGGCTAAGTGCCTGCCAGTGCGAGAGTTCGCGGACAAGGATCTGGCGCGCGCGCGCAGGATGCTCGAACTCATGTACGAGGCTCAGGGCGTCGGGCTCGCGGGGCCTCAGGTGGCGTGGCAAACCCAGATCATGACGCTGGACATCGAGCAGAGTCACAGAGGCGACCGAATCTTCTTCAACCCCCGGATTATCGATACGGCAGGAGAGACGGAGGAGGAGGAAGGTTGCCTGAGCGTACCCGGGGTGCGGGCTCCCGTAAAGCGTGCCGAGAGGGTGGTTGTGGCGGCCTACAACCTGCGGGGCGAGCACTTTGAGCGAGAAGCGGCGGGGCTTGAAGCCCGGGCCTGGCAGCACGAGCTGGACCATTTGAGCGGGGTCCTGTTCATCGACCGGCTCGAACCCACGACCCTTGTGACCGTGCGCCAGCAGCTCAAGGAGCTTGAGCAAGAGGCCGAGGAAGAGAAAGCCGGCTGAGGCGTTGGGATCGGCCCCCGTCGGCCGCGCTGTGGCGGTGCAGCTTGACTGGCCGCGATCCGGAGGTTGTGGTTCATGCGCATCGTATTCCTGGGAACCCCCGAGTTCTCGGTCCCGTCGTTGGAGGCTCTGTGCGCCGCCGGCCACGACGTTGCCCTGGTTGTGACGCGGCCCGACGCGCGTCGCGGCCGCGGGCTCAGGCCCACGGCGCCGCCCGTCAAAAGGGCTGCCCTCCGTCTGGCGCTGGAGGTCTACCAGCCCGAGAGCATGAAGCGGGCCGAGGCGCTCGACCGTCTCCGGGACGTTCGCCCCGGGCTGGTGGCGGCCGTAGCCTTCGGGGAGGTGCTGAGGCCTGAGGCGCTTGCCGTTCCTGAGCATGGGTGTTTGAACGTGCACGCGTCGCTGCTGCCGAAATACCGGGGTGCCGCGCCGATCAACTGGGCCATCATCCGTGGAGAGCGCGAGACCGGCGTGACGGTGCAGAGGATGTCGCCGGAGTTGGATGCAGGCCCGATCCTGGCACAGGAGAGTGTCGCGCTCGGCGGGAACGAAACGGCCGGCGAGCTTCATGACCGTCTGTGCGTGCTGGGAGCCGGGGTTCTGGCGGGCGTGGTGGAGAGGCTGGACCGCGGCCTGCCAGTCGCCGAGCGGCCGCAGGACCCGGCCCTGGCCACGGCAGCCCCGAAGCTTTCCAAGCGGGACGGGCGCGTGGACTGGGCTGCTGCTGCGGAGCATGTTCGCAACCTGGTGCGGGGCCTCACCCCATGGCCCGGCGCGGCTGGCCGGCTCGTGGGGGAGCGCGGCGCGCAAGAGGTGATCCTGCTCCAGGTGAAAGCGGCCCCGGCCGGCGCTCCGGCCTGTGCGCCTGGCACGGTGCTTCGTGCGGACGGACGTGAAGGCATACTCGTCCGGACCGGGCGGGATGCCGTCGAGGTTCTCAAGCTCAAGCCAGCTTCTGGACGGGCGATGAGCGCCGCTGATTTTGTTCGCGGTCATAACGTGATGTCTGGCGACCGGTTCGAGTGATGCCGGGGCTGGGATCGCATCGAAAGAAAGCATGGGAGAGACGTGGCAAAAGCGACCGTTAAAGTTCTGAACTTCCTGACCCGGGTGCGGCGCTCTCGGTGCCGGCCCGGGGAGTTGCTGGTGCTGCTCGCCTCGTGCCTGCAGTGCAGCGAGTGCAAATGCAAGATCGTGAACGACGTGGCCGAATGCGCCCGGTGCGGCCGGTGCAAGATGAAGGACCTCCTGGAGCTGGTGGACAGGTACGGGTGCCGCTGCATGGTGACAACCGGGGGGCGTCTGGCCCTTCAAGTGGCCAAATCGGGCGAAGTGGCCGCCATCGTGGCCGTGGCCTGTGAGAAGGAACTGCGGGAAGGCATGATGGGCGTATTCCCCAAGCCCACGCTGGGAGTCATCAACCTGCAACCCCACGGCCCCTGCAAGGACACCGACGTGGACCTGGACGAGCTCGAGCGGGCGATCAAGCGGTTCCTGGAGTAGCGCCCGATTGCCAGGACATAGACCTTCTCTGCGCCGGCTTTCTTCAGGATGCGGGAACACTCGTTTGCGGTGGCGCCGGTGGTCATCACGTCGTCCACCAGGAGTACGCGCAGCCCCCGCACGTCGTCCCTGCAAGCGCGGAATGCGCCACGAACGTTGTCCCGACGCCTCGCCGCGGTGAGCCGAGTCCGCTGCTCGGTGTAGCGGACGCGGCGGAGCGCTCCGGCGTATACGGGCTTTGCCGTCAGATGGCCAAGCGTCCGCGCAAGCAGCACGCCCTGGTCGTAGCCGCGCTCGCGCTCCCGGCGCGCGTGAAGCGGCACCGGCACGACAGCGCTGGCATCCTCGCAGTGTTCAGCACCCCAGCCCATCGTCCAAGCCCGCTCAAGGAGCCGGCGGCCAAGGTAGAACTCGCCGCCGAACTTATAGCTCGTGATCAGGCTGCCGGCGGGCCCACATAACGGAAGAGGGCCCGCGCGCGGTCGAAATGGCGCTCCGCGGCCCGACAACCGATGCACGAGGCCCTGCCCGACACGGTATCTGCGGGTACGGGCAGCCCGCAGAGGCTGCACAACGGCGGCAGGAGGCGGCTGGCGACCAGCATTGTAACATGCCCCGCACAGGATGCAGCCCGGCCCCCCGGCCAGGGACTCGCCGCAGTGATAGCAGTGGGGCGGGTAGAACCAGTCGAGGACGGCCTCCGCCGCCCCCTTTACGCGCCCTGCAATCGATGCTTCCATCAAAGCTCCCGGCAATTTTGGACCATGCTGCAGGCCGTCCCGTAGTGGACGAGCACCGTATCGTCGACCCTCGTAGCATATCCGCCTGCCAGCACGACCGCTACAGGCAGGCCGCGCTCGGCGCAGGCTCCGATGACGATATCGTCGCGTTCGCGCAGTTTCTCCAGCGAAAGCCGCAGGGAACCCAACTGGTCCAGCTCGTACGGGTCAGCCCCTGCCACGTACAGAATGAACTCTGGCCGGTGCTTGTCGAGCGCAGGAATCAGGCTGGTGCGAATCTCCTCGCAGTATGCGC
Source organism: uncultured candidatus Brocadiaceae bacterium (assembly GCA_964534775.1). Taxonomy (GTDB): domain Bacteria; phylum Planctomycetota; class Brocadiia; order SM23-32; family SM23-32; genus CAZHPE01. Next base: position 6,401 of record CAZHPE010000029.1, on the reverse strand, counting down.
GCCCGGAGCAGTGGTCCGGGAGACCGACGTCCAGGTCGCTTTGCTGCTTGAGCGGGTAGAGATTCTCCTGGTGAATGCTGAAAGTGAAGACGCGCGGCTCGTCGCGGAACGTGAAGGCCGTGCCGTTGCCCTGGTGCAGGTCGCAGTCGACCACCATCGCTCGCTGGGCAAGCCCGTCATCGAGCACCACCTGAACGCCCAGCGCCACGTCGTTGACGTAGCAGAAACCCTCCGCCCAGTCGGGAAAGGCGTGGTGGAAGCCGCCGGCGAGGTTCATCGCCATCGTCCGCTCCGCCACCGCCGTGCGGGAGGCAAGGATCGTCCCTCCCGCGCCGAACGCAAAACCCTCAATGATCCCGCGGCTGATGGGCATTTCGCTGCGGACGGTGCGGTGGGTGTAGCAGTGCGTCAGGAGGTCGGAGACATACCCGGGGGTGTGGACCAGTTCGAGCTGCTCCCTCGTGGCCGGCTCCGGCACGAGGAAATCGTCCGGCGAAGCCAGCCCATCCCCGGTGATCTTGCGATAGAGCAGCTCATACTTCTCGGTGCGGAACACGTGGTCGCCGACGTCGCAGTAATAGCCCGGCGAGTAGACGAACCTCGCGGTTGCCACCTCTGTTCTCCCCGCTCACTCTCAAGCAACCTCATGCGATCAGGCTCCCGCGACCGCCGCCAGTGTAGCTGCACAGTGCGCGCACGACAAACGCGAGGTTCTACTCGATGTGCTGCCGAACATTGCGGACCTTCGGTCCTTCGCCGCCGAACAGGAGGCAATGGACGAACGCATCCGGTCGATGCTGTAAGCGACGGCAACGTGCGGAGCGTTACTCAAGCACCACGGGCGGCTCCGGCGCCCAGCCGACGGGGAGCCTGGACTTGAGTTCGGCGGCGTTGCTTGCGAACAGGGGGCTAATTTCGATTTCGGCCGCCGGGTCGTCAAGACACGCGACGTCCACGCCCGCCTCCCGCAGCCAACTCACCCACATGGCGCGCATCATCGCACGGGCGGTCTCAGGGCTGTCTTCGCCCTCGGCGTTCTTTACGGGGGCGAACTCGCTCCCCCTGTCCACATCGACGAAGGCGCAGCCCGCGGCGCGTGCGAGCGCGTCGAAGACGAACCGCTCGAACTTGAAGCACGTCACCTCTTCCATGCGGCCCCCCTCACCGATCACGTCGTATTGTTTCCTGGCGACGTGCCAAGGCAGGGCTGTGTTCTTCTCGCTCATCCTGCGCGCGAGGGACGTGCTGATGATGTGGACGGCGATGCTGCCGAACAGGTACTTCAGCTCGCCGGATGGCGTGCTCGCCCGGGCTAGTGCATCCGGCAGGTCGCTATACTCCACGATTGCAGGGCGGCCCCGCTGAAGCGCCGCAACGCCCAGCTTCTCTGACGGGTCGCGCTTGGCCACGACCTTGCAGGAGAACTCGGCCCCGAGGCGGACGTGATGCCCTATGAATCGCTCGTCCGCCACGCTCACGAGGGGGTTGTCGACCTGGAAGTAGCAGATGAGCTCAACGCCGCAGCTCTCCAGCTCATCGAGCAGGTGGCTGCGGGCGAGGCCATCGAAGACGCCTCCGTGTCCGTCCGGCCCGACGAGCAGTCTTCCCTTCGCCTCGAGCAGCAGCCCACCGGCGTCGGTGAGGATGGGATTGGTCTGTTGGGCGAAGAAGTGGACTGTGTCGCCGCCGAGCCCGAAGTGGCCCTTTTGCTCAAGGAATGCGCGCGTTTCAGCGTCGTTGTCGGGGCTGGTCATTATGAGCCAGGGCATGCGGCAGCCGTGGCGGCGGCGCGCCGCCAGAATGCCCTCTGCCAGGACCTGGAAGAGGGTGTGCTGCCGGACCGGCGTGATGGGGAAGAGGCCTTTCGGCCCTTCCCAGCAAAGCCGGGTGCCTTGGCCGCCGGCGACGGTCAGGGCCGCCACGCGACCGTCCCTGAGGGCACTGCGTCCCACCTCGCATGCTGCGGCCTCCTGCATTGCCTCCGCATCGGTGCGGGGCAGACGTTGCACTGTCGGGGGTTCGATGCCCCCCAGCTCAACGCCTTCAGCAGGTGCCCCGATAAGCGCCGCCAGCTCCCGGACGTGTGGGAAGTCGAGCGTGGCGAGCTGCTCGAGAAACCGCTCCCGCTCCTCATCCGTCAGCTCGGCGAGCCATCGGAGGATGTCGGCGTAGCCTTCGCGCTTGACGGTCTCGACGATGGCTGGCTGCTCTGAGGGAAAGCAATGTGTCATCACCGATCCTCCCCTTGCGTGGCATGAACGCCAGGCGCACACTTTAGACCATGGCGGGCACGTGTGCAACCCCGCTGGCCGCCGCCACAAGACGTACCGTGCAGCTTGACAGCAGGGGTAGCCCCTTCCTACCATACGTGCTGGCCGAGGCATCGCCGCCCGTTCCCTTTCATTCGTCCGAGATTATGCTGGACATCAAGATCATTCGCGAGCAGTCGGACCTGGTCAAGGATGGCATGCGCAAGGTCGGCGCCGACCCAGCGGTGATTGATGATGTATTGGCTCTGGACGAGCGGTGGCGCACGAAGGTCTCCGAGGCCGAGGAACTCAAGGCCGAAAGGAAGCGCCAGGCCAAGGAGACGGGCCATGCACGAGCTCGTGGCAAGCACGAACACATACACGTCTCAGGCGCTGACGCGCCTGATCTTCGCAAGATGCGCGAACAGGTAAGGGATCTCGACGCGGAGACGACAGAATTGCACCGGCGGCTCGACAAGTTGATGCTTAACGTGCCGAACCTGCCGCATCCGGATGTGCCGGTCGGGAAGGGCGAATCGGAGAACGTGCTTGTCCGGACGGAAGGCGAGCCGCCCGAGTTCGATTTCGAGCCCCGGGCGCACTGGGAACTGGGCGAGGCGCTGGGCATCATCGACTTCGAGCGCGGCGTGAAGATGAGCGGCTCGCGGTTCTACGTCCTCCTGGGCTTCGGGGCGCGCCTTCAGAGGGCGCTCATCACATGGATGCTCGACCTCCACACGAAGCAGCACGGCTACGCCGAGGTGTATCCGCCTTACGTGGTGGGGGAGAAGTGCCTCGTCGGAACCGGCCAACTACCCAAATTTGCCGACAATCTCTACCGGGACGTGGAGGACGACCTCTGGCTGATCCCAACGGCCGAGGTGCCCCTGACGAACCTGCACCGCGAGGAGAAGCTGTCCCGGGATGATCTGCCCAAATGCTACGTGGCCTACACGCCTTGCTTTCGGCGGGAGAAGATGAGCGCCGGCGCCGACGTGCGCGGCATCAAGCGCGGCCACCAGTTCGATAAGGTCGAGCTGGTCAAATACTGCCTGCCGGACGAGAGCGATGAGGAACTCGCGCGGCTGATCGCCGATGCCGAGGACGTTTGCACAGGACTCGGCCTGCAATACCGAATCCTGGAGATGTGCACCGGCGACCTGAGCTTTGCGGCGCGGCGCAAGTTCGACATCGAGGTCTGGGCTGCGGGCTGCCGCGAGTGGCTCGAGGTGAGCTCATGCAGCACGTTCGGCGACTTCCAGGCGCGGCGGGCCAACATCCGCTATCGCCCGGCCGGCGGCGGGAAGCCGCAGTTCGTCCACACCCTGAACGGCTCCGGCCTGGCGCTTCCGCGCACGCTGATCGCGGTTCTGGAAAACCACCAGCAGCCGGACGGCTCGGTAGTCGTGCCGCCGGTCCTGCGACCATACATGGACGGGCTCGAGAGAATTGAGGCCCCGTAGCCCAAGCGCCGCCGGTGCGTTGAGCGCCTTCCTCGCCTTCTGGTGCGGGGTGGCATTCGGCGGGCTCGCTTTTTGCCTCTTCCACCGGCTCGACGTGGCCTTCAGCGGCCGAGCCGGTGCGGCAGCGATCGCGCTGGCGGTGCTGTGCCTGGCCGGGACAGCGGGCGAGATGGTGGGACGGGGGTTCTGGACCTCGGGTCGCAAGTTCGTCTTGGCCGGCGGTGTTGCGGCAGGTTTCGCCGCACTCTCTGCCGGGCTGCCCGAGTTCATCGAGGACGCGCGCATGGCGCTGGCCTGCGGCGTGGTCCTCTTGCTGGGCGGACTGGTCGTTCGGGTGGTAGGCGCACCTGCTCACGCTGATGGCACGACCGGGGCTGACGGTGGCGCTGCCCGGCTGAGCCGCCTTCCCTTGCTCGTTGCGCTTGGCATTGTGGCCGTATCACTGCTGCGCACATACTCCTATTCCACCGGGTGGTGGGCCTACGCCGCGAGCGACCTGTGCATCGCTTCTTGCCTGGGGCTGATCATTTGCCGCGTGTTCTTCCGGCTCTATGGCGGATCGCCTGAGCTGGCCGTCATCGCGCGCGGGCTGATCCTCCTTTCGCTCAACGTGGTGTTGGGCTGGTCGTTCTTCCTCGATCCCGATCTCATCTTCAGCGAGCCGGCGGTGCTCCAGTCGTCCGGCACGCTGCTCACGCCGGGTCGGCTCTTCCCGCTGTGGTTCATGGCAGCGGCGCTCGGCGCCCTCTTGCCTTGGCGGTTGGAGTGTGCTCCGTGGCGTATGGTCTGGGCAGATCGCTTGGCACTGGCCGCCGGGGTTGCTGCGGCCGGTCTGATGCCGGCCGACGTGTCACCGCGCTTGAACTATGTGCTGGCGGCGGTGCTCTGCGTGATTTCCTTTGTGCCCGTCTGTGTCGTGTTCCCTCGCCGGGGCGTCCGCATGGCTCTACCGTTGCGAGTAGCTGCGATGGCCGTGGCCGCAGCGGGCCTCGCGTGGGTCTTGATCGTGTCGCCGGACCTGGGGTGGCGGCCCCTGAAGGGCGTCTTTGCGGACTACATGGCTGACCGGCGTGGCCGCCTAAACTACGTGCCGCTTCGCAACGAACTGCAGGGCGTGCGGGACCGGGACGTTAGCGTGGAAAGCGCACGTTTCGTCCCCTGGGGGTCAGAGATAACGGTCCGGGCGCTCGGTGTGAGCGGGCAAATGGTGCGCGGCAACCTGGTCACAACCAGCCGCCCGCAGGACGAGACCGCGCTGGTGGCGGCGCGCGCGCTCTATCAGGCGTGCCGGACGGAGCCGTCGCAACCCCCGCAGTTCCTGCGCGACACCAATACTTGGCTTCCGGGCATGTGCGGGCACGTGCGTTGTCCGCTGGCCGAGTTCAACGTTGAGGCGTTGACTCGTTTGAAAGGGGATCTGGTGGTCGTTTGGCTCCCCACGCGCACGGTGAGTCGCAAGGAGTTGCGGCAGCTGCTTGCGACGGTGTGTACGGTATATGACCGAGCGCGCTTGTTTGCCTTCGGGGACGAGTTGGTGCTCGTCGCTGGCGGGATCGAGAAGCTGAGCTTTGCACGACTGGCGTGGTTGTTCGACGACCCGGCCGCACGCCCCCATCTCACCCAGGCCGGGCTGTGGGACCCGCGCCAACTCGTGGCGGCGCTCGTCGCCGACACCGATCAGGTGAGAACCCTGGCGGCCGGAGCGCGTCCATACCGGCTGTGGCGCCCTGCGCGTCCGCCCGTCCTGGCGCGTAACCTCGCCGCGGACAGCCGTGCCGACGTGCTCGCCATGGCCACGCAGTACCGGCTTGCCCTGGCATGGCGACTCAGCGATTTCGTGGAGTTTCGAGGTGAGGAGGAGAAGCTCAGAACGCTGCCGGGGCTTGAAAGACTCCACCGCACGGTGACGGAACAGACACTTCGCTCGGTGGGCAGCGTGGCGCGGCGAAGCCCAGGACCGCTGCTCAGAGCCCTTGAGGATGGCTCCATGGACCTGGACCTTTTCGCCCCTGACGTGCTAAGCGAGCAGATGAAGATGGTGATTGCGCTGCACGGGTTCCGCCTCTACGGGGAATCCCTGATCGCGCTGGGCGGGATTGTGTGGTCCGGGGAGGAGCGATTTGCGGAACACTACTGGCGTGGGCGGAACCTGGAAGGGCTGAAAAGGGAGGAAGATGCCATCAACGCGTACGGCGCGGCGCTGCAGGAGCGCCCCGGTTCGGTGGAGGTGCTAATGCGCGTGGCCGGGCTGCACTTCCGCGGCGGGGCGTTCGCCCAGTGTGAGGCGACGCTGCTGGCGGTGTTGCAGGTCGATTCCCGGAGCGTCGAGGCCCGCATCTTGCTGGCAGATACTTACGGGAAGCAAAGGCGATACGAGGACGCCGCCGCGGTGGCCAGAGAGACGCTGGAGCTTGCCCCTCGCGACCCTCACGCCCAGGACCAGATCATGATGTACTCGGGGGCAGGGCACCGGGCTGCACGGGAGCCGGCCGTATCGCCGCCGCGCGGCAGATGATCTCACCCCAGGGACGCGCACAGGGCCACAGGCCGACGCTGCGCAGGGGGATGTGTGGGTGCCCCATAAGTCCCTTGAGATATGGCGTGATGGGCGGCATAGTGCTGTGTATGAGGACCGCAACCCCCATCAGCATCTCTGCCGAGGTGCGTAGGCAACTTGTGAAGTGTTCGC
>CAZHPE010000028.1:0-20813 GCA_964534775.1 uncultured candidatus Brocadiaceae bacterium | reverse complement strand
CATCGGCGGCGCGCACGCACGCGCGCACGCGCTCCCCCGGCCCGGCCGCCGCCAGGTCCTCCGGCTCGATCCCGTCCACCCACAGCCCCACAAGCTGCGGCCAGTCCTCGTCGGGCAGAACGTCCATCCCCGCGAACAGCTCCGTCTCCTGGCGCTCGGCCATGTAAGTGTCCTGAATTCCCTCGCTCAGACCCATCGCACGCGCACGCCAGAGCAGCTCCACACCCTTCGTCGTGTCGTAGCGCCGGTAATATTCGATCACGAACTTGTTGCCGGTGGCCACGGCCGCCTCGCACAGGGCGCGCAGGACCGCGTCGTCCAGCGCCGCGTCCAGCACCTCCGGGTCGCCGGCGCCGCCGGCCGTGGCCAGGCGCACGCGCTCGGACGCCCGGCCGAACTCCGGCGGCAAATCGGTCTCCAGACCCTCCCAGAGCCGCCCCCACGTCCCGTCGCCGTACTCTGATTCGAGCACAGGCGCGTCCATCCCCAGCAGCCTGCGCTTGAGGTACCCCTTGAAGCTGCGGAACTCCCGTTCGAGCTCCAGCAGCCCGATCACTGCCGGCGTAGGGCTCAACTCGCGCATCTCGCCGATCAGCGCGCCGTAGTGCGGGCGGACCCTCGCGTCGGCATCGCGCAGGTGTTCGGGCCGGCTGAACTCTTCCGCCAGCGGCGTCTCGCTAAGGCTGTAGAGCACGTCATCGAGACCGGGGGCATCGATCAGCTTCTCGAAGAACTCCGCCGACTGCATGCGGGACTCCAACACCGCCGCCCGCCCACTGGAGAAGGACCACGGTTGCCTAACACCCGAATCAAGACGCTGATCTTCGCTGACTCTCACTTCTCACCAACCGAAAGAAGGGATTCCCGACACCGAAAAAGGATTCCTTGACACTGATTACAGTTGCCGCTTCGTGGTCCTTACAGTTCTTCCTGCTCGGGGAAGATCATCTGCGCGACCTCGGGCGCAAGCTCCTCACGCAGCCTCGCAAGGCGCGAGTCGAGCGAAAGGTCGACCTCGAACTTCTCCGCGCGGAAAACCACCCCGCCCAGGGCAGGGCGCTCGCCAGGAACGAGCGTAAACTGCGCCCCTGGCGGCCTGGCCCGGTTGAGTTCTTCGATGAGCGGCGTCAGGCGCGCGGCGTCGCGCTCGTTGCACAGCGCCTCACCGCCCTCCCCGTCCGGCACCTGGCCCACCCACCCGGCCACGAGGGCGCGATACTCCCCATCGTCCAGCTCTGCCACCCGGTCGCCCCCCCCCCTAAAGAGGTCGTTAAGGATGGTGTTTCGCCGCTGGAGTAGGGCCAGATTGTACCTGGATCGCGCCAGCATCAACCTCTGGTGGGCCTCGAGTTCGGCTGCCTGGCGACCCAGCTCGAAGCACTGCTCGAACTCCTGATCGAGCCGGCGCCGGGCAGCCTCGAACTCGCCGTCATGCGCGGCCCTGGCCTCGGCCTCGATCTCTTCGGCCTCCGCCCGCGCCTCATCCAGTATCGCCTGTCGTATGCGTTCGACCGTCATGCATTGCCTCAGCGCTCAAGCAGGAACGTGCGATGTCACGCGCCCTACCCACCGGCGACCCAGGGAGGCGGCGTGACACTCTTCAAACCCGTGACCCAAAGGATCATAAGGATCGCCGCAAGGAGCGCGACCACGCCGTAGGTCTCCACCAGGGCCGGCATCAGGATCGACCGCCCTCCCTCCTCCGGCCGCTTGCCGGTCAGGTTGATGCAGGCCGCCGACGTCTCGCCCTGGAACACGGCGCTCTTCCATTCCACTATGCCCATGCACAAACCGATGAAAAACAGGGACACCCCGACGACGGGCGCAACAACCAGTTGGCCGGCAAGCAGGCCGGTCGACTTGGCGATGAAGATGGCGCAGATGAACCCGTAGAACCCCTGCGTGCCCGGCAGTGCCATGAGGATTAGGAGTTTGCCGAACAACTCCGGCTTCTCCGAGAGCACGCCGGCCGCCTGGGCCGCCGCCAGACGAATGCCCCGCGCCGATCCCATGCAGGCGAACATGACCGCGAACATGGCCCCGGCCACTGCCCAGCCGACGCCTGACTGCACGAAATATTGGTGAATCAACTCGTCCATGCCTTGACTCCTTCCAGGTTCGTACCTTGTTGCATCATCTGGGATTCCGTTCTATGGCCTCAGCGGCACTCAGTGACGCTCCGCGCCCGATTCCACGAGCACCAGTTCCGTGTCGAGAGAGAGGGGGCTGAACCGCACACCGCCGCTCTCGTAGAAGCGGTTGAAGAATTCCATGAAGATCAGCCGGGCCGGGTGCACGAAGGCCCCGAGGATGCTCACGGTGAAGTTGAACAGGTGACCGCCGACAACAACCACTATGAACAACGGGATCCCGATCCAGGGAGGGGCGCTCCTGAACAAGCCGCCGATGATGTTGAACGACATCCCGACGATCCCAGTGGTGAGTCCCAGCGCAAGCAGCCGGGAATAGGAAAGCATGTCACCCACGAACGAGACGCAGCCATACGTGCCCACGATGCCGTAGAGGCTCACCACCCCCGTGGCAGCCTTCGCCACCAAGCCCTTCTCTTTGCGCCCCTGGGTCAGCACGAGCCCGCCCCCCCCGACGGCAAACAGGGCCAGTCCGATGTGATAAAGCCCTGTCGGCGTCGGGAAGAACAGCGGCGAGACCGTGATCAAGAACCCCGGTAGCGCCACCAGCCACAGCCCTGCGTCTAGGACTGCCCCAACGATGTCCCCGCGCCGAATGAGGCCGTAGCCCTTCATGACTATGCCCCAGAACTGGTTGACGACGCCCAGACCAAGGCTCACAAGCAGCATCGCAACGGCCTTCTCCAGCGGGTCCACGAGCGCCGTGCGCTCTTTGATCCACAACAGCGGATTGCCCTCGCCTATGTATTCCGGCCGCCACAGGTCCGAAGCCCACGATCCTGTCAGAACGCCGAAGACGATCGTGCTGATCCCACAGTAGAAGAACATCATCGTGAAGTTGTGAAGCCCTTCGTAGCCCTCCGACTTCTTCGAAAGATACCAGGCCACGCCGCAAAGCAGCAACCCGTAAAGCACGTCCCCGAAACACATGCCAAAGAAGACAAGGAACCCTACCGAAAGGAAAGGCGTCGGGTCGAAGGAGAAGTAATCCGGCCGGCCAAACATGTCGATCAGAAACCGCATCGGCTTGACAAGGCGGCCGTTGGTGATACTTACCGGCACGCTGTCGTCTGGGACCGGGTCGGCGTAAAACGGGGGGACATCGGGGAAATCAGAGGTGAGCGCGGCGCCGAATCGGTCAACGTCCGCCACGCGCACATAGCCGCATACCATCGCGATGCGCTTCGTGGCCGCCATGCTGCTGAAAGCCTGGAGCCTTGCCCGACAGGCCTGGTAGTGGCCCCGAAGGATATCAACCTCCCGCCGACAGGCGGAGAGTTCCACCGCCCGCGCGCGGAGGGCCTCGACCGCGTCCCGGCGCTCGGACAGCTCTGCGCGAAGCGCCCCGATACCCCCGGCCAGATCGCCCTCCAGCTCAGGCACGGCCCGCTCGCTGAAGCCGTAGCGGCGCAGCAGGCGGCCCGCCTCGTCCCGGTCTCGCTCGAGCGCGATGGCGCAGACGTGGACGCCCCGCTTCAGGGGGAACAGCTCCTGAAGCGCCATCAACTCCGCGGCCCCGGTGTCGAGCTGCAGGTTCGCCCACGAGCGCAGGTCCAGCGATCCGATCCAGACCTGGACCCGCTTCAGCGACCGCACCTGTTGGAGCTCGAACGGGAGCTGCCGAAAGAACTCCAGCGCCTCAAGCTCCGCCTCGGCCGCCGCGATGGCCCTCTCGTGCTCGCGGTGCTCTTCGCCGATGCAGACGCACTCGCCATGGAGCGGGCCGAGATCGAACTCGGCGACTACCCCCTCCATCTCCGCAGCGCTGATGCGCATCGGCATGGGGACAAAGCTCTGTACGAACCCACGTTTCAGGGGCGCGAAGGTGTCAAAAACGCCGAGCACCGTTTCCAGCTCGCGCAGGCGCGCGTCCACATCCTCGGTGGCGGAGGTGAGACGCTTGAAGCCGTTTCCTTCACCCGTCCGCGCGTGGGCGTCCTCCAGGTGCACCAGACCCTGGCGCTGGAGCCACCCGACGAACCGCCCCACGGTCCGACGCCGCACCAGCAGCGTCACGCGCTTCATGCGGTCTATCGACAAGCCCCATCCCCCCGCAGGTGATGGACGATCAAGTCGATTGCACGGGCAGTGTCGCCCCCGTCCAGCGCGTCCAGCCGCTGCATGGCCCCGCGAGCGTTCTCCTCGATCTGCGCCAGTTCGGCCGCGGTGTCCCGTTCGAGCTGCTCCTTCAGGGACTCGAGACCACCCTGCAACTCCTGCTCATGTCCGTCCCTTAGGGCCTGAACCTCCGAGGGCAACGACCCGGCAAGCCGCCGCGCCCGCTCTCCGGCCTCGGCGACGAGCCTGTCCGCCTCGGCTTCTATGCTGCCTGCCTGCTCGACGATACTGGCATCCATATCGGCACCCGATTACACGGTCTGGACTCCGCCGACCCGGCCGCGAGGACGAACGCTCACACAGCACGAGCACGACGGTGCAGAGCCAGGGAAAATGAGCCACCCGGACGACGCGAACCGGGCTGCATCCAGCACAATAGTCTCTCAGGCCCGGCATACCCTGTGGATATTGCCAGGTTCCTTGGCGTCGGGCCCTTCGGACGGCCCTGACACCCGAGCGGTATTATGTTGTCCCGCGCGGCAAAAGTCAACCGCACGCCCAGTGCCACGGAGCTGCGGCCGACTTGACTTTGCCCCTCGCATCGCTACAATGCGCGTGCGGGGCCAATTCGTGACGTTTTAGCCCCCAATGAGTCTGAGCGCTGCGCGTTTGCGGTTGGAGGTGAGAGAGCGCTTCCCGCTCCAGGCGAGCGCGACGAGTCGAAGCCGTGGCCAGGTCCGCCCAGATTAGGGAGAGACGCCGTGCCGAAGATATTCCTGGCCGACAATATGGACGTCCTCCCCGCCATTCCGCAGGGGGCCGTGAGTCTCATATACATAGACCCACCCTTCAACACCGGGAAGTTCCAGCGCCGCGTGCACCTTGAGACCCGGCGCGACGGTAAGGGGGATCGCACCGGGTTCCAGGGCAAGCGCTACAGGAGCGTGAAGCTGGGGACCTCCGGCTACGCCGACGCGTTCGACGACTTCCTGGGGTTCCTGGAGCCGAGACTTCGCGAAGCTCATCGCGTCCTGGCTCCGAACGGCTCCTTCTTCCTCCACATTGATCACCGCGAGGGACACTACTGTAAGGTGCTGCTGGACAACATCTTTGGCCGCCAGTCTTTCATGAACGAAATCATCTGGGCTTATGATTACGGCGCCCGCTCAAGAAGAAAGTGGTCCACAAAACACGATAACATCCTTTGGTATGCCAAAGACCCGGAAGATTACAGGTTCAACTATGAGCAGATGGACCGTATCCCGTACATGGCGCCGGGACTTGTGGGCAAGGAGAAGGCCGCACGAGGAAAGACCCCTACCGACGTGTGGTGGCACACAATTGTGAGCCCAACAGGCAAGGAGAAGACCGGGTACGCCACGCAGAAGCCGCTCGCCATCCTCGACAGAATCGTCAAGGTGCATTCTAGCCCCGGCGACCTTCTGTTGGACTTCTTCGCGGGCAGCGGGACTTTCGGAGAGGCGGCAGCCCGCAACGGCAGGGACTTCATGCTTGTCGACAACAATGCAGAGGCCGTACAGGTCATCGCCCGGCGGCTCGCCTTCGCCAGACCCGAGTGCGTGAATTTTGAGCCCACCGGCCCCCAGCGTACTACCCCGGACCCGTTTGAGCGGGTAGAGGGATGAGGCGAAGCACGTTCCAGGATGGCTTGCCGCGTGCGGCGGAAGGCTTGCGCAGGCACAGGCGGTCCTGAAAAGCGGTGGCGAGGGGACATAGACCCCGCGCGACTTTCTCATCGCATCCCGGCGACGAATTTTTGCTTTATTGATCTTCCGATTACGAATGGAACTGTAGGGGCGCGCCATGGCGTGCCCGCAGTCCGGGCAACGACGAAAGACAGGGCACGGCATGCCGTGCCCCTACCCCTTGCATTCAAAGCCGCAAGGTCAACAGGAAGGAGCAGGTTTCTTGATACGGGCGGGAGAGATCAGAAAAGGCAACGTCATCGAGCACAAGGGCGCCCTGTGGTTCGTACTGGACACAAAGATCACCTACTCGGGCAAAAGAGGCGCCTACGTGCAGGTCAAGATGCAGAACATAGCGGACCGGCACATCCAGACGGTGCGCTTTTCCACCTCCGACAGCGTCGAGAAGGTCTTCCTGGAATCCAAGACCATGACCTACCTGTACCAGAGCGGCACGGGCTACGTTTTCATGGACGAGGCCACCGGCGACCAGGTGGAGATGGAGGAGGCGGTCGCGGCGGACATTGCGCCCTACCTGGCCTACAACGCGGGGGTGGAAATCAACTTCTGCCGGGGCCAGGTCGTGGAAGCGCAGTTACCCGCCAGTGTCGTGCTGGAGGTGAGCAAGACCGACCCCGCCGTGCGCGGCGACACGGCCACCAACGTCACGAAGCCGGCCGAAATGGAAACCGGACTGGTGGTCAAGGTCCCCGGGCACATCCAGACGGGCGAGAAGATTCGGGTGGACACTCGCAGCGGCGAGTTCCTCGGGCGGGCGTGATGGCGTTCACAACCATGCTCTTGCTCGTCCTCGGCTCCGGATAGTGAGCAGTTGAGAAGGAGTCAGCTTCGGAGAACCAGCCAGAGCGCAAGGTCGAGGGCGAGGACGACCAGCAGCAAGAGGACGCACGCACATGGCGGATGGCGGGGCCACGACCGGCTTCTCGGACCTTTACGGGCAGTTCCTCCAGGAGTTCGGCGAGGTGCTCCGTGAAACCCCCTCGCGCGCTATCGAGACCCAGCAGAACGTGCGGGAGGAGTACGTCCGCTGCCTGTGGTTCGGCAGCCACTTCGACCCAGACCTGCTCGCCACCGACGACGGACGGCGCCTGGAGGTGGTCAGCCCGGGCGGGAGGAACGTCGAAGGGGGTCCGGATTTCGCCCGCGCCGAGCTGCTCATCGAAGGGGCTGGCCGCGTAGTGGGCGACGTGGAGGTGCATACGCACGCCTCCGACTGGCGCGCCCACGGCCACCAGGGCCAGCCCACCTACGACGGCGTCGTCCTGCACGTAGTGATGTGGAACGACGCTGAGGGCCGCGACATCCCCCTGCACTCCGGCCAGAGCGTGCCTCAGCTCACGCTTGCCCCCTTTGTGGAGGAGGAAATCGGTGAGTTGATGGACATCGTCGACCTGGAAGGCCGGTCCAACCGGGACTTGGAGTCCCCGCCCGCCGGCGAGGAGCATGCGGCGGTAACGGGCCGCTACTGCGGCGGCGCCCTGGCCCGGGGCGAGATGTCGATCGAATGGCTGGGCCGGTTCCTCGACTGCGCCGGCGATCATCGGGTGCGGAGCAAGGCGGAAAGGGTGGCCCATCTTCAGCAGAAACGTTCCCTGGAACAGGTTCTCTACGAGTGCGTGGCCGAAGCGCTCGGCTACAAGAGCAACCGGATGCCCTTTCTCCAGCTTGCGAACATCCTCCCGCTGAGCCTCCCGCGCGAGACAGTGCCGGCCGACGCGGCGGAGCCGGAGAAGAGGACCGCGTTGGAAACGGCTTTCTTCGGCGTCGGCGGGTTCCTGGACGAGCCTGAGCGCGATGGCGCGGACGAGGAAACACGCGCGTACGCAAAGGAGTTGAGCGACCGTTGGGCCGGCCTCCCCCCGGCCCTGCAGGCGGCCCGAATGAGCCGGGAGCACTGGACCTTCGGCGGCACACGACCCGTCAACTATCCCGTGCGGCGCATCGCCGTTCTGAGCGTCCTCCACGCCCAGCACCTGGCCAGAGGCTTGTTCAGCCACCTGCTCGCCAACCTCGCTGCAGCCCGTGCCGAGGGGCGTCGGCAATTGGACCGAGCCTGTCGAGACGCCCTGCTCGGTGTGTTCGCGGGCCTGGAGCACCCCTACCGGGGCCGCCGCTACACGTTCGGCGGCAAGGTTCTGGCCCGGCCAACCGCGCTGATGGGCGCGGAGCGGGCGCAAGCCATCGTCGTCGACATGGTCCTGCCCCTGCTGCTGGCGCACGTGCGGCAGGAGGGTGACGAGGAACTGCTGCGCCGCCTGCACCTGGTGTGGCGGTGCCTGCCGCGGCGCACGCCCGACGCGGTGGTACGAAGGATGTGCCAGGTGATGTTCCAGAACCGCGCACAGGCCAACGCCGTCGTCGATTCCGAGCGCCGCCAGCAGGGCCTGCACCAGCTCCATCGCGACTTTTGCAGCGTCGAAGGCGGATGCGCACAGTGCCTGCTGCACCGGGTGCATCAGGCCGGCAGGAAGCTCGAGAAGCTCTGATGGGGCCGCAATGAAAGCGCGTGTGAGATCGGAGGCTCCCGGCGGCGCGTTCGTGCTCTGGGCCGTCGTAGCGCTGCTGGCCCTGCTCTACCTGCTCGGCTGGCTGCTGGGCCTTGGCACCACCCTGGCGGAGGGTGAGGCGCCGCCGCCGCTTGCGCTGCTGGTGAACCTCATCCAGCGCGTGGCACGGCCCCTGTGTGTGGCGGTGGTTATCTTCGCGGCTGGGGCGTCGACCGGGTCACTCCTGCTCAAGCTCATCCGATGCGAGCCACCCTCTCCGCTCCCGCGCGTGCTGTTCGCTACACTGCTGGGGCTGGGCGTGAGCGCCTATGCCACGCTGGTCCTGGGCTCGAAGGGGTTGCTGATGCGTCCCCTGTTCTGGGCCCTGGCGGGAGCGATGCTGGTCGCGGGCGGAGCGCAGTTGCTGCGGACCCTGCGGGAGCTGCGTGAGGACGCGGTGGCGTGGGCTCGCTCGTGGGGGCGGTTCGAGTGGGCACTGGCGGCGGTCGGCGCATTGCTCGTGCTCCTTGCTCTCCTGTGCGCCGGCACGCCGGTGGCCGCCTACGATACGCTGGAATACCACCTGGGTGCGCCCGGCGAGTACTTCGGCGCGGGCCGCATCTCCTTCCTGCGCCACAACGTCTACGCGTGCTTCCCGGCGCACGTTGAGATGCTCAACCTGGAGGGCGTCGTGCTGGCCGGGGGCAAAGCGGGCGGAATGGCGGCGGCGGTGCTGATCCAAGCGTTCTTCGGTATCCTGGCGGCCGTCGGGGTGGGCTGCATTGCGGCCCGGTTCGCACGACGCGATGCAGGCCTGCCTGCGGCCGTTTTTTTCCTCTGCTGCCCCCTGCTGATCGTGTGCCTACTGACCGCCCACATAACGCTCGCCCGTTGCGCCTACAAGGCGGCGGCGCTCCTGGCAGTGCTGGCGTGGCTCTTCGGCCCGGAGAGAGAGCGCAGGATGTGGCTGGTGCTGGGGGGGGGGTGCTGCGGGCTGGCCGTTGCGGTCAAGTACACCGCCGCGGCCACGCTCTGCGTCCCGCTGGGGATGCTCGTGCTGGGCGTATCGCTCGCGCGCGGCAGGGACTGGCGTTCGCGGCTCGCGGCGCCGGCTGCGCTGGCCGGGCTGGCCCTGCTTGCGGTGCTGCCATGGTTCGTGCGAAGCTTCGCAACGACTGGTAACCCGGTGTATCCTCTGCTCTACGGCGTTTTCGGCGCGCGGGGCTGGTCGGCCGAGCAGGCGGCCAAGTTCGCCCAGGCCCATGCGGTCGGGTCCATCGGGGAGTTCCCCCTGCACCTGTGGCGGTTTCTGACAGCTCACTCGGACGAAATGTCGCCCGGCTTCGTGCATCCGCTGGCCGTCCTTTTCGTGCCCGTCCTGATAGTGGCGCTCCTCGAAGCGCGACGCAGGGGCGGCGAGTTGCACGCCAGCCTGCACGGCAAGGGTCTGGCAACCGTGGCCGGTTACTGGGCGGTCTTCGCGCTGGTTTGGGCCCTGGCAACGCACGGGATCGCACGGTTCCTGGCACCCTCGGTCATCGCGCTATCAGTCCTGTCGGCAGCGGGGTTCTGCGTCGTCTGTAGCAGGGGGCGCGCGGGCACGCTCTTGCGGGGGCTGGTGCTTGCGGTGGCGTGCTGGGCCGTGCTGTCGCACGCCTCACTGGCATACCTGGAGGGCGGCCTCGGCGGCGCGCTTGCCGGGGACGACTTGGTGGAACTGGCCAGAATCAAGAACCTGACAGGGCCGACGGAGTACGCCGAAGCGGTGGAATGGGTCAACAGGGAATCCGAGCGCTCGACCCTGAAGATCATGCTGGTGGGCGAGGCGCGCATCTACTACTTCGCCCCCCCCGTGCAGTATTCGGTCGTCTTCAACGACCACCCCATCGAACCCGCCCTGATTGCCGCTACCGGCGGGGACCGCAGCGAGGCCGTCCGGCTGCTGCGCTCAAGCGGCGCAACGCACGTGCTGGTAAACTGGATGGAGCTTCGGCGCCTGGGCGCTTCGTATCGGTACAAGTGGAAGGGCAAGAAAAGACCGGGATACCTGCCAGGCCTCAAGTGGCGGCCAGGGCGCGCCGGCGGAAAGAAGGAACTCGTGCTGGAGACGCGCGAGCCGCTGCAAGGCCTGCTCCGCGCCGCCGGCACGAGGGTCGCCGGTTTCGGCACGGGTTGGGCGACGATAGGGGCCGAGGAGGGGGAGCCCGTCATTGAGATTTACGAACTCGATCTGTGAAACGCGCTGGGGAGCGCGGCGACGAAAGGCGCCTCCCCCGGCTCACGGCGCCGGCTCGACGGGCCGGTCGGACCCAACCTCATCGGCCAGCACCCGGCCGTAGACATCGAGCGTGCCGTCGGTGAGCGCTTCGACGGTGAACAGGTCCCGCACTCGCTGCACTGCGGCCTCGGCCATACGCCCAACCTCTGCCGGCTCGCAGGCCGTGCGCACGATGGCCCGGGCCAGCGCTCCGGAGTCCCGGACGGGGACAAGAATGCCCGTGCGCCCGTCCAGGACGGCCTCGCGAACCCCGGCTGCGTCGGTGCCGACGACCGGGCACCCGGCGGCCATCGCATCCAGCACGGAGCTGCAGATGCCCTCTTCAGAGCTGCTCAGGGCGAACACGTCGAACATCAGGAGCAGTTGAGGGATGTCGCTGCGGAAGCCGGTTAGCACGACGCGTTCCGACATCCCGAGCTCTTCAGCCAGCTTCAGCAGCTCTTCCCGCAGCGGCCCCGGCCCCACGATGACCACCCACAGGTTCGGCAGGCTCTCCCGCGCGATCACCGCCGCCCGCAGAAGATTCGCATGGTCCTTGTGGCCCACCAGGTAGCCGACGTTGCCCACGACGTAGGCATCCTCCGGGATGCATAGTTCGCGCCGCAACTCCGCCGTGGGCTCGGCGGCAGCGAACCGCTCGGGGTCCGTGCAGCTACGCACGGGGAAGATGCCCCAGGGCGCAATGCCGGCGGCGACGAGGCTCTCCTTGACCCCGTTGCTGATGGCGACGTAGGCGTCCACGCCGCTGCCATACTTGAGCCTGCCCAGCCCCAGCGTGCGCCGCCCCACGGGGAACTCGATGCGCCGATGAACGACGAGGCGACAGCGCGCGCGGAAAACGCGCCGCGCCAGCAAGATGAGCGCGTGGGCGTGGGCGGTGTGAGCGTGCAGGATGTTGAAGGCTCCCCGGCGAGCCAAGCGGGCTATCCTCAACGCTGCCGACAGGTCGAGTTCGCTCCGCATCCGCACCTCGTGGACGACGAGGCCGGATTCGCGCGCCCTGTCCGCCAAGGCGCTGCCCGGCCGACAGACCAACTCCGCCCGCAGGCCCCGCCCAGCCATGCCACGGGCAAGGTAGAGCGTCTGCTGCTCGCCCCCGCGCCAGGTTCTGGCGTCGTTAACGTGCAAAACACTCGGCTTGGTCTCGCCCTGTGCCATCGTGCCGGATGCTCCGCGGCAGGAACCAATAGTAAGGGGTCAGTAATCAGGGGTCAGGGCCAGAAGTGAGCCGTGATCGTGCTGGCAGCCGGGCCCGTAGCCAATTCCCGGCGGCGCTATTCGGGGCTGATCTTCGACAGGTACTCGGCGATGGCGGCATCATAGTGGGCCGTGTGGCGGAACGCTTCAAGCGCAAGCCGGAAGAGCGTCTCCTGGCCAAGGGCGCCGTCGTTCTGTTCGAGCTCCGCCGCGACCTCGTCGTAACGCATCGGGCTAGTGACCACAGCCACGTGCATGTAGTTCTTGGCAGCCGAACGGATCATCGTCGGCCCGCCGATGTCAATGTTCTCGATGGCCTCCATCAACTCCACATTGGGCCGTGCAATGGTCTGCTGGAACGGATAGAGGTTCACCACCACCATGTCGATCGCCGTAATGCCGAGCTCTTCCATCTGCCTGAGGTGAGCCGGCACGTCGCGGCGCGCCAGCAGGCCGCCGTGCACCTTGGGGTGCAGGGTCTTGACCCGGCCGTCCATGATCTCGGGGCAGCCGGTATAGTCCGAGACGTCCTGCACCTCGATGCTGCTCTCCCGCAAGAGGCGGGCAGTGCCTCCCGTCGAGAGCATCCTGATGTCTAGGGCCGCGAGTCGGCGGACGAACTCCGGCAGCCCCGTCTTGTCCGACACGCTAATCAGCGCCGTCTGAATCCTTGCCATCATGCTCTGCTCCCCCGGTCCCGCTTACCGATTCCAGGTCTCCGATTGTTCACTACCAAATACTGGCCGCGCTAGAGAGCCGACACCACGCCGCGCCGCTTCTCGGCGCCGACGGTGGTCGCTCCCTCGTGGCCGGGCAGAAGGATCGTTTCGCCCGGCAGCGTGAATATCCGCTCTTCTATCGAACGCTTCAACTCCTCGGTGCTGCCGCCCGGTAGGTCCGTGCGTCCCACGCCGCCCTCGAAGATCAGGTCGCCGCAGAAGACGATCGGGGGATCCTCGTCCTCGATCAGGAGGCAGATGCTCCCGGGCGAATGCCCCGGCGTCTCGATCACTCGCAGCACGCGCCCGCCCGCCCGCAACTGTTGGCCGTCCTCCAACAGGACGTCCGGCTCGGGCGGCCCCGCATCCGCCCTCACCATGAAAGGCAGGCTACCGGAGGCCAGCGCAAGCAACTCCAACTCGTCCGCCCCTATGCACAACTCGGCCCCGGGAAAAGCCTCCTTGACCTCACGGTCGGCGCCGGTGTGATCGGGGTGGGCGTGCGTGTTAACGGTGTAGACCGGCTCCAGGGTCTCTTCGCGGCAGGCCCGGACGATCCGGTCCGGTTCGCCGCCAGGATCGACGATCAAGCCCTCGGACGAGTCCTCGCCCCGGACGAGATAACAGTTGGTCTCCAGCCATCCGACCGCCAGGCACGTAATCCTCATCGGCTCCTCTACCCCGCCACGGATCCCAATCAGGCGCTTCCGTAGAACTCGTCCACCACCTGCTCCACGTCGCACGGGCGCGATTCGCCCCGCTCCGAGTTCGGCATGCCCACCACTTCGACCTCCTTGACGGGGTCCTCTTCCGGGTCACTGGCGTGGGCACGGTTCTGAAGGATGTCGCGGCCGTAGACCTTTCTGAGCTCGCTAAGCCGCTTGCGAATGACCTTCAGGCCGTCGGCGCCCGAATACAAAAGCGCCATGCACATGCTCTCCTGGCCATTCTGAGCGGGCTGCCCGGTCTGGGGGTCCTTGCCGGTCATGTAGCGTATCAGTTCGTCGAACTCGGCCCCCGCGTTCAGAGCCTTGAGCTCCTCGGCCACCCCACTGTAAAACGCGTCAGGAGGTTCCAGGCTATCGAGGCGCTCGGCAAGGATGCGGTAGACCTCGTCCAGGACCCGAGCTTTCAACTCGCTCGGCCCTGGCCTTCCGCCCTCGCGAAAGATGCCGCGGGCGGTCTTTTCGGCCCGAATCGCCTGCCGAGGCTCGACGGTACCGGCGGCGTCGGTCCCGAGGTTCTGCGCGGCGGCCCCGGCAAGTTCCCCGGCACGGGAGACGATGCGCCGCGCGCTCTCCTCCACCATTCCCTTCAATTGGCGCGTGAACTGCGGAACCTTGAGGGAATAGAACTCCCGGGCCTGCTCGGGCGTGAACTGAAGCATCTTCGCGCCCGTTATGTACATGCCTGTGCGCGCAAAGAAGTCGACAAGATTGCCCGGTAGCGGGTTGCGCCGGCGGAAACTCTCGGGCTTCAGGATGACCATCGAGGTCTCGACTTCTGCCGGGGCTATCCCCTGAATGGCATCGAGCACGTAGCCCCCGTCGCAGTAGGCGTGTCGGCGGAAGAGCTTCAGATGCGCTTCTGTCATCTCGCGCGTGGCGCCCGCGAGGACGGCCGGCTCGAAGAACGAGTCGCAGCGGGCGGGGGTCTCTATCTTCTGAAGCTCGGGGTAGCGCGCCATCGCCTCCGCACCGAGGCGCCGAGCCTCGTGTACCTGGGGGTTGGACCAACTCTCTGAGACGAAATCGCCGAACGTCCCGCGCACGTCGTCCCCGCGCACCTCCTCGCCGATGTGCCCGACCGCGCGCACCAGCTCGCTCTGTGCGTTCGGTCCCCGGAACACCAGCAGCAGCAGCCGGTTGGAGATACCCCGCACGTTGGGCCGGCTGAAGTTCCCAAGCACGTACTGGATGAGAACCTTCTGGTAGCGTAGCGGAACCGCGCGCTCGGTGGGATCGTAGAGGCTGTCGCAGTAGTCCGTTATGAAGCTGCTGCCGGGTTTCGGAGCGTACATGCGGGCCGCCGCCAGGTGCACATTGGCCCAAAGAAGCCTCGCAATGATGCCGCCCGTTCGGCTCTTGTGCAGGCTGTAAGGCGTCACCAGCGCGTAGGCTACCTCGTCCTCTGGAAGCGACATGTAAGCTCTCTCCTCCACCTGTTGCCGACCGGCAGGGCACACCAAGTCCCGGCTGGACCGGCGCTCCATGCCCCAGTGGGACGAACCTCGGACACTTCGTGGCCGCACTATAACAGAGCCGATTTCCGCGCGCAAGTCCTCTGGGGGTACACCGCAGTAAGCGGTGAACAGTCGGGCTCCTGGCCCCGTACGACGCTACTCCGCCCGCGCGCGCCAAGCCGCCGATGGCGACCGGAATCTCTCAGCCCCCCGGTGTTGCCCGGCCAGGTGCCGGGCACGAGGGTGCGCGCGACCCCGTCAGCCGATTGAGGGTCACGTAGAGCGTGGGCACGACGATCAGCGTGAGCACCGTGGCGAATGCGAGCCCGAACGTGACAGCCACCGCCATACCGCGCCACCAGTCGCTGGACTGGCTGCGAGTGACCCATTCCATGACGTGGAAATCGTAGCTCACGCCCGTGACCATCGGCATGAGGCCCATGATCGTCGTGCCGGCCGTCAGGAGCACTGGGCGAAATCGCGTCACGCCCGCCTGAAGCGTCGCCTCCACAAGCTCCATGCCGCGCGCCCTGAGTTGGCGCGTGTAATCCAGCAGGACGATGGCGTTGTTGACCACAACGCCGGCCAGACTGATCACGCCGATGCCAGTCATGATGACGCCGAACGGCAGCCTCCAGGCCAGCAGACCGGCCAACACGCCCACCATGGAGAGGACGACGGTGGTCATGATGATCAGTGGTACGCGCAGGGAGTTGAACTGGGTCACCAGAATCATCAGAATCAGACCGAGCGCAATCCCGAAGGCCTTCAGCAGGAACGCCTGGGCCTTCTCCTGCTCCTGGCCCTGCCCGGCGTAGCGGATATCATACCCCTGCTCGAGCTCCAGGTCTTTGAGCCGCTCCTTGACGTCCTGCAACACAGCGGGGCCAAGTCGGCCCTCGGCGTCCGCCGTGAGCGTAACCACTCGATCCCGGTCGACGTGTGAGATCGTGCCCAGCCCGCCCGCGTACCGGAGCTCACCCAGGGAACTCAGAGGCACGGGTCTGCCGGAGGTATTGGGAACCTGAAGGCGCAGCAGGTCGTCGAGCGTCGTGCGCTGGCGCAGGGGCAGGCGCACCGTGATGTCGTGCTCCTCGTCAAACTCCCGGTAGGTGCCGACCTCCGTGCCGTAGATGGCCGTCTTCAGGAACATTCCTATGCCCCTCGGGTCGATTCCCAGCAGCTTGACCCGACGGCGGGCAACGGTGAACACGAGTTCAGGCGTGGTGGCCTCCAAGTCGCTGCGCAGGTTGACCAGACCCGGGACGCTGGCGATCATGAGCTTTATCCCCTCGCTGATCCCTTCGAGCTTGCTGAAGTCCTCGCCGATGACCCGCAGCGTCACTGGAGCCCCGGTGGGCGGGCCGCCCTCTTCCCAGGCCAGTTTGATTTCTGCGCCGGCGATGTCCGCCAGATCGTGGCGCACTTTGGCAACGATGTCGGCCGAGGGGACCTTGCGGTCCTCGAAATCGTAGAAGACCATCGTTATCTCGCCCACGTGCGTGCCGCCCCCGCCGCCCCCGGTGAAAGCGTTGCCCCCGCCGGCTCCCACGTTAGTTACGACGTGCTTCAGGTCCGCGCGATACCCCTCCACACGCTCTTCGACGATCCGCGCCAGGCGGTCGGACTCCCGTATGTTCGTTCCCTGCGGGCTACGGATGTTGATCATTGCGCGGTCCGGGTCGCCTGTGGGAAAGAACTCCACGCCGCGGCCCCAGGCGGCGTAGCTGATAACCATCGCCACCAGCAACAGCACGGCAAGCGAGAGCGTGACGAAGGAATAACTGATCGCCAGCGTCAGAACGCGCCGGTAGAGCCGGAGCACCCGGGACACTGCAAGTGCCGGCTGGACCGGCGCTCCAAGCGCCCGTTGGACGGGCTCCCCCCCCCGCTTGTTGGCAGCTCGGGGGGCGTGGCCCCCAAGCACCGAGCAGATGGCCGGGCTGATCACGAGCGCCACGAACAGGGAGCTCGAGAGCGTTATGATCAGCGTGATGGGCAGGTACTTCATGAAATCGCCGATGATGCCGGGCCAGAAGAGCATGGGCGAGAACGCCGCCACCGTGGTTGCCGTCGACGCTATCACCGGCCAGGCGACCTCCGCCGTGCCCTTCATGGCGGCCTCGACCTTGCCATAGCCGAGTTGAATATGCCGGTGGATGTTCTCCACGATCACGATCGCATTGTCCACCAGCATGCCGAGCGAGAGCACCAGGCTGAACAGCACGATCATGTTCAGGGTGTAGCCGAGGGCCTGGATCAACGCGAAGCTGATGAGCATGCTGAACGGAATGGCCAGCGCCACCACGACGCTCGTGCGCAGCCCCAAAAACAGCGCCAGCACCACCAGCACCAGGATCAGGCCGGACGCTATGTTGTTCTCCAGGTCGCTGACCATCAGGCGGACAATATCCGACTCGTCGCCCACGACAGCAAAGGCGAGCCCCTCGGGGACTGACGCCCCCCCGGTGCCGCCGCCCCGAGCCTCGGCCAGGATCGCCTTGACCTGGTCAGAGATATCAATGGCGTTCGCGCCGATGCGCTTCCGCACCGCCACAGTGATGCTCGCATACCCGTCCAGCCGCGAGAAGCTGGTCCTGTCCTTGAACGTGTCGCTGACGCGCGCGACATCGGTGAGGTATATGGGCCGGCCGCCACGTGTGGTAAGCACCAGACTGCTGAGCTCCGTGGGATCGACGAACTCGGCGGGCACACGCACGTTGAACCGGGTGCCCGCGGTATCCAGGCCGCCGGCGGAAAGGTTCAGGTTCTCGCCCGGGATCACGCCGAGGATCTGCGGAAGGGTCAGGCCATAGGCCGCGACGCGGTCGGCGTCGATCTCCAGCCGGATCTCGCGCTCCAGCATGCCGCTCACCTCCGCCTCCAACACCCCGCCCACCGCCTCGATCTCGTCCGCCAGATCGTCGGCGATGGACTTCATCCGTACCGGTGAGATGCTGCCGCTGATGGTGATGTACATGATGGGGAACTCGGCGATGTTGATCTCTTTGATGAACGGCTCTTCGGCGTCGGTGGGCAGCTCGGGCTTGGCCATATCCACGCGGTCGCGCACGTACTGGAGCGCGTCCTCGATGATGACCTCCGGCTCGAACTCGCATATGATCGTCGAGATGCTCTCGGCGCTGCCGGAGGTGATCTCCTTCAGGCCGCTCATGCCGACGAGTTCCTGCTCAATCTTCATCGTCACCGACGTCTCGACGTCCTGGGGTGAAACGCCGTTGTAGATGGTGGTGATCACGATGAAGGGTACCGGCACGTCGGGGGCGGCTTCGCGGGGCAACGTGGCGTAGCTGAAGGCGCCGGCAAAGACGATGAGCACGATGAGCACGCCCACCGTGGTGCGGTTCTTGACCGCCGCGTCGGTCAGGATCATTCCTGCGCCCCCCCGGCAGCTTCTCCATCCTCGTCGGATGCAACGCTGACGCGCTGGCCCGGGCCAACGAAACGATGCCCGGCAACGATAAGCAGGTCCCCCTCGGAGAGGCCCGTCGTCACCTCAACCCGCAGGCCCTGAATCAGCCCGATCTCCACGCTGCGACGCTGGGCATCCTCCCCATTCGCCACGTAGACGGCGTGCCCGGACTCCAGCGGAATCACCGCCGCCAGCGGAATCATCATCACGCCCTTCAGCGCCCGACGCGTGAGGCGGGCCTTCACGATCTGGCCGCTACGCAGCACGCGCGGGTTGTTCGCCACGGTGATCTCCATGCGGGTCGAGTGCGTCTGCTCGTCCGCCAGTTCACTGATGTAGGTGATGGCGCCCAAGACCTTCCTCTGCCCGTTGGCGAAGGCCTCCACCTCGGCCTCGGCCCCTGTCCGGAAGAAGCCGACATCGCGCTCGGGCACCTGCACGACCACCTTGACGGTATCAACAGCCACCAGCTCGGCCACGGCAGTGGCGTCCTGCACGTACTCCCCCTCCTCCACCCACAGCTTGTCGAGCACGCCGTCAAGCGGGCACAGGATGGTCGCGCGCTCCAGGCGGGCCTCGGCCAGGGCGAGGTCGGCCGCCGCCATTGCCATCGTGGCAGCCGCCCGGTCCCTCTGCTCCCGCGTCACCGCACCGCGCTCGGTCAACGCGCGCAGCCGCTCGTGTTGCTCGCGCGCGTAAACTGCATCGGCCGCCGCACGGTCCCGACCGGCCTGGAGCAAATCCGTGTTCAGGTAGACGATCGGCTCGCCCCTCTTGACAGCAGCGCCTTTCTCAAAGGCGATGCGCTCTACCCGTCCCGGCACCTCCGACGATACCTGCACGATGCAGTTCGGCTCCACGACCGCCGGCAGCTCCAGCACATCGCGCACCTCTGCCTGGGCAACGACCGCCTCCACTCGAACGTTGACCGGCGGAGCCTCGGCCACGAGCGGTTCTTGACGCAGCACCAGACGCTTGACTCCGGATGCCACCGCAGCCAACGCACCGACGCAAGCCATGGCCAAGAAGACTATGAGAGCCGATATCAGGGTTTTCTTGAGCATTCTTCCTTCACCACTTCCCGGGCAGCATGCCCACTGGATTCCGGTCAACGTCGGCATAGGCGTGCTACGCCGAACTCTTAGTCAGTCAAGGCATCCTCCGGCGCAGCCGGTCCAACCGGCACTTGGGGTGTTCGTGCAACGGGCACTTGGAGTGCTCCGGCGGCCGGGAGCGCGAAGGGCTCAGAACGCCCCGGCACCGGCACGGGGTGCGCGGCATTGCGCAGGGCGAGGAGTCCCATCGCGCGCTCCAGGTCGATGCGGGCGATCGTGTGACCGTAGAGCGCCTCGTAGTAGAGGCCCTTAGCCCGGATGAGGGCGGCCCGCGTGTCGATGACCTGAAGGTCGGTCCGCACGCCGGCTTCCTTTCCGATCTCGACCAGCTCCAGGGCCAGCTCGGCACTCTCCTGGTTCAGTCGCTGCGCTTCGACAAGCTCGCGGGAGTCCTCCAGGTCCAGCAATGCCTCCCACACCTCAAGAAGCATGCGCTGCTGGGCGTCGGTGAGCCGGCTGGCGCTCTGCCTGATCTGCGCCCGCTGCTGGAGCACGCGGCCGTATGTCCTGAACCCGTCGAAGAGCGGCCAGCTCGCCGTCACGCCGGCCGTCCAACTGTCGCCCCACTTGTCGGTGAAATCGCGCGGGGCCGGCCTGCTCCAGAGCTGCATGAAAGAGGCATCGACGCTCGGCAGCCATTCGCTCCAGACCACCTTCAGCGCCTCCTTCTGCAGCCGCAGGTCCAACTCCGCCCCGTAGTAGTCTGGCCGGTTCATGGCAGCGATCTCAACCGCCTCCCCGTAGCTCATCTCCAGCGGCCGGAACTCCAGCACCTCGACGGGCTCGGCCTTGCTGTTCTGGGACAGGCCCATGACCCGGCACAGCCGTGCGCGCGCAAGCTTCATGCGGTTGCACTCCTGGATGACGGCCGTGCGGAAGTTGGCCACCTCCACTCGGGCTCGCAGCCGGTCGAACTCGGTGGCGACGCCCTGCTGAACCTTCGCCTCCACGTCCCCGAGCTGGCGCTCGGCCGACTCAAGGCCCGCCGTCTGCACCGCGAAAAGATCCTTGGCCAGCCGGTAGTCCCAGTAGGTACGCGCCACCTCGTAGGCCACCGACTCCACCTTCGCCCGCACCGTCTCGTCCGCCATGAAAGAGAACAACTGCGCCGCCCGCAGGCCAGCCCCGACCAAGCCGCCTCGATACAGGGGCTGAGTCACCTCGAGGCTGCCCGAATAATTGTTCCTCGCGCCGACCGGGGCGGCCCCGAACCCTCCCACCTTGTCCAGGCGGGTGTAAGCGCCCCGGGCCGTCAGTTTGGGAAGAGCCTCGGAATAGGCCTCGACGACCAGACCCTTTGCCTTCGCCTTTTCTTCGATCACCTCCTGGAGGCCGGGGTTGTATGCCTTCACCACGGCCCAGTCGATTGCCTCCGCCAGCGTGAGATCCCCCGTCAGGCGCGGCAGACCGTCCTCGTAGTCCTGCCCCTTGCGCCCTCGCCCGAAGGCCTCCAGATGAATCATGTCGA
>CAZHPE010000027.1:0-20818 GCA_964534775.1 uncultured candidatus Brocadiaceae bacterium | reverse complement strand
ACGGCTCTCTCCAGCAAGTCGGCGTACTCGCGGCCCGATATGCTCGCAGCGGCGTCGGGGCCGCTGAATGCCTTGATGCCGATTCCGATGATCAGCAACAGCCCGACTGCCGCGGCGGCCGCGATGATGACGAGCCTGCCCCTGGGGCTTGCCAGCAGGGCCCGGCGAGCGGGCGCGGGGACCTGCCCGGCCGGCACTATCTCTACCTCGCGCCCGGTGCCCGGGTCGGTCACGTACCACCGCCCGTCCCGCTCCACGAGCTGCGGGCCAGCGCCGGCCGCATCATGCGGGACGAGTGCGCCCGCCGGCGGCGTGGCCTCCCGGTCCTCGACGGTGCCCTCGGGCGCCGCCACCGGCACGCCCGGCGCCGTCGCACCGGCCATCAGGACAAGGTTCACGTCGCCCGCCAGCACCTCGTTGCCGTCCTTGAGCTTCGCGCTGCTGACCCTGACGCCACCGACCAGGATCCCGTTGCGGCTCCCCAGGTCCTTGACCTCCACTTCGTCTTCGGTCACGTTGCAGCTCAGGTGACGCCGCGACACGCGCCGGGACTCCAGCGTGAGGTCACACGTGGGGTCGCGGCCCACGAGGTAGAGGCCGGGGGTCATCAGGAATTCGTACTCGCGCTCTTTCTCGCGGACTATGAACCTCACAGGCCTCTCCGTTCGCGTTTCTCATCCCGTTCAATGGCCCTCTGCAACTGCCGGTAGAGGAGGTCGACATTCTGTCTGCGAATGTCGCTCTCGTCCGGCAAGAGCCGCTGGAACTCCGCCAGCTTCAGCATCGCCGTCCTCGCATCGCCGTCCTTGATGAACTGGGCCATCTCGAACGTGAGCTGATTGTATTTCGTGTCGATGGCTTCCTCGACCTCGTCCAGCGCCTCGTCGGCACGGCGCACCCCGGCGTGGTCGTCCAGATTCCGAAGGAGCGCCAGGGCACGGAGCAATTCCTTCTTGGCCGCGTGCAGTGCGCCTTCTTCCATGTGCACCCGCGCCCGGAGCATGCCTTCCCTGACACGGGTGCGTTTGAGTTCCGCGGGCCATTCCTGCGCCTCAAGCAACGGCGCCACCTCCCGCCGGCGCTGTGGCAGCACCCTGACGTGCAGCAGCACAAATCGGTCGCCGGCGCTGTTGTGCAGCCGCACCGTCGTTGTCCCGGCGGACTTGCCGGCGAGCGCCACGGCTACCATGAGCTTCTCCAGCGGCACGTCGACCGAGACGACCCCGCCGTCGGCCACCTCCGGGTGAAACACAAACCCTCTCGGGATCTGGATCAGCCTTTCTTCCGCGACGTGCAGCACGGCCCCGAGCTCAGCCTGGGGCCTGCCAGAGCGGTTCGTGAAGTAGACGATGAGCACGATGGCCGCGGCAATCCCCAGCACCAGAGTCACGGCGGGCCACAGGCGCCGTTCACTCTCCCTGTCCACGGCCCCCGCCGGTGGAGATCCCGGCGCCGCCGGCACGCCGGTCTCACCGGCGGGTTGGAACCAGCTCTCCGGCACGGTCGCGGCGGGCAGCATCGCGCCGGTCGGGGCCGACTCGCCCGAAAGATCGAGCATCACGCCGCCGGCCGGGGTCCCTTCGGCGTCATCCTTCCTCGCCTCCGCCGTCATGTCGGGGAAGCTCACGCTCACCATCACGCCGCTGAAGGCGATGATGGCGCCCTCCTTCAGCTCGGCGGAGCCGTCGACGACCTGGCCGTCCAGCCTCGTCTCGTTGCGGCCCCCGGCGTCCTCCAGCGCGACCCCGCCGTCCCGGACGTGGATCGTGGCGTGGTGCCGGGAGACGCTCGGCACCCTGAGGACGAGGTCGTTGCGGGATGAGCGCCCCACGCGGACCGTGTCCGCGTCGGTCTCGAACTGAAGGCCCTTCAGGGCGCTGTTGAGCACGTGGAACCTGAGCCTCATCGCTATGCGCTCTCCGCCGCGTCCTCGAAAACCACCTGCATGCCTTCGCTCAGGCCCGCCGCGCCGGCCCATCCCGCCGGGGCCTCCAGGACGGCATCCGCCCCAAGGCACCATGATACCCGCCAGGGCTTCACGCCCGCCACGACGCGCTTCACGCCCCTCGATGCGTCGAGGTAGACTAGGTCGATGGCGAAGCGCATGAAGAACATGTGGATGCTGCTGCACCGGGGGAGCAACATCCCCGTACCTGCCTCCAGCCCGCGCCGGCTCATCAGGCCCATCAGGCGCTCGGTGAAGCTCTCGGCGATCTGTACGCGCGCCAGCAGGCAGCGGCCCGACTCTCCGTCCAGCATCCTCATCTCTCTCATCGGCCGCAGCGCGCTCCCGTTCAGGCGAAGAAAAGCCTCTTCAGATACTCGATTCCGATCCCGGAGAAGATGATCAAGAAGACCGTGGGAAAGATGAAGACGATCAGCGGGAAGAGAATTTTCACGGGCGCCTCCATGGCCTTCTTTTCCGCCCGGTTCGCGCGATCGCTCCTCATCTGCTCGGCCTGGATCCTGAGCACGGGCCCCAGGTCACTGCCAAGCTCGTCCGCCTGTATGAGAGAGACGGCGAAGCTGGCCACTTCGCCCATGGCCACTCTATCGGCCATCTCCCGCAGCGCCTCGCTGCGCGGCTTGCCCAGACGTATGGCGCGCAGCATTTCCCCCAGCTCCGCTGCCAGGGCAGAGCCCGCGAGCTTGGGCACCAGCCGCCCGAGGGCCGAGGTGAAGTCCAGCCCCGCCTCGACGCTCAGCGTCAGCAGGTCCAGCGAATAGGGCAGGAGCTTACGGATCTCCCGTCGGCGGCGGGCGAGGCGGCGCCTGAGCCACACGACCGGCTGGAGAACGCCGATCACCAGTCCCACTAGCACGGGAAAGCTCGCGCCCGTCAGGGCCCACATGAGCGCTCCGAGGCAGGTCCACGCCACGGCGCTGAAACACCCCAGCCCCAGCATCTCGTCGGCGGTCAGGCCCTCGGGGCTGCCGGCCGCCACGAGCAGACGCTGAAGGGCCAGCCGCATTCTCGTGAAATGGTCCGCCGGGGCGTCTGCAGGCAGGGGCGCGCGCCCCCCCAGGCGCACGCGCATCCGGACTGCGGCGGAGCTGATAAGGTGGCCGAAGAAGCGGGCGAACGGTTTCAGCACGCGGAACGTGAACGAGCCGGCCTCGCCGGTCTCGCCGCCCCGAGCCAGGCGTTCCAGCGCGTAGTCCCGGTATACCGACCCAAAGTAGAGCGCCACGCCGAACACGCACAATCCGGCCGCCGCGGAGTAGACCAGTTCCTGTGATGCCGAGCCCATGGGCAATCAGACCTCGATCGATATTATGCGGTGGATGGTGTAGGTGCCGGCGGCCATCAGCGCGACGATCAGGGCGAGGATCAGCCAGCCGAACGTCTGGGTAAAGAGCGGCCGGACCAACGCCGGCGCTATGTAGGACAGGGAGATGAGAATGCCGGGAGGGATGCAGCACATCACGATTCCCTGCAGCCGGCCCTGGGAGGTGAGCGCCTTGATCCTGCCCTCGATGTGGTGCCTCGCGCGGATGGTGGCGGAGATGTTGTCGAAGATCTCGGTCAGGTCGCCGCCGACCTCACGGCTGATGAGGATGGCCGTGATGACCAGGTCCAGGTCTTCGCCCGGCATCCGCTCGTAGAGGTGCTGCAGGGCGGTTTCCATGTCCGCCCCGACCTGCATCTCGCGCACCACGAGCCTCAGCTCCTGCCGCATGGGATTGTCCATCTCCTGGCTCAACAGGTTCAGGGCCTGCGGCAGGCTGAAGCCGGCCTTGAGCGAGTTGCCGAGGTTGCTCAGGGCCTCGACGAGTTGGCGGTCGAACTTCAGGTCACGCCGCCTCTTGAGCCACCACAGGAGCAGCTTCGGCACGCCCAACCCCGTCAGCCCGACCCCGAGCGCAACCCACAGGTTGTTCACGAGCCAAAGCCACAGGAGCGACAGGATGACGAAGCACACCGCCGAGAGGTAGACGACCACCTGCGGCGGAATGGTCAGGTATATGGCGTCGAGCGAGCGCTCGGCATCGGCCATGTAACGCTGCTCGTAGCTCTGCCATCCGCTGGCGAATATTCCCTCGCCCGCCAGCACAAACAGCGCCACCGCCACGAACGTGCAGGCCATCACCAGCGCCGCATCCGCGGGCGGGATTAGATCGAATAGTGAGGCCGCCACGGTCGACATCCTTTCGGGTGCTCCTTCGGGGGCCCGGCCCCGTCTTGGACTGCGGCGATGTCACAAAACCACCGCAGGCCCGGACCGGATAACAGGATGAACAGGGTAAAGTGGTGGGGCCCGCAGGCTGCTTGCCTGGGGCTGCCCACACCATCCTGTCGATCGCGCTATCCTGTCAAAGTCTCCTGTCGTAGCCCGTCACTCGCCGTCCGGCCGCCTGCCGGCGGGTGCCTTATGCTCTTCCGGCGAGGGTTCGAAGACGGACATGTCCACCTCGACCCTGCGTTCGCGCAGCTTGTCCACGAAGCCTGGCACGGTGCCTGTGGCCGCGTGGTAACCCAGCACGCGCCCGCGATCGTCGAATCCCCGCTGGCGGAAGATGTAGAGGTTCTGAAGCACGAACGTGTCCTCGCCTTCCATGCCGGCGACCTCGTCGATCTGCAGGACCTTGCGCGATCCGTCGCTGAGGCGCGCGGTGTGCACGATGAGGTTGATGGCCGAGGCGACCTGCTCGCGGACGGCCCGGCTGGGAAGGTCCATGCCGGCCATCAGCACCAGGGTCTCAAGTCGGCGCAGCGAATCGCGCGTCGTGTTGGCGTGGAGCGTGGTAAGGGAGCCGTCGTGGCCCGTGTTCATCGCCTGGAGCATGTCCAGCGCCTCCCCGCCGCGGCACTCGCCGACTATGATCCGGTCGGGCCTCATCCGCAGGCTGTTGATGACCAGCTTGCGGATCGGGATGGCGCCTTCGCCACGGATGTTCGGCGCCTTGGCCTCCAGGCTCACCACATGCTCCTGCGGCAGGTTCAGCTCGGCGGCGTCCTCGACGGTGACGATGCGCTCGTCGCTGGGGATGAAGCAGGATACTACGTTCAGCAGCGTCGTCTTGCCCGAGCCGGTGCCGCCGCTGATCATGATGTTCTGCCGGTAGCGCACGGCCAGACGCAGGAAGCCGGCCATCTGCGCGCTGAGCGTGCCGAAGGCGACCATGTCCTCGACGGTGAACGGTTCGGCGGCGAACTTGCGGATGGTCACCGTGGGGCCGGTGAGCGCTAGGGGGGCGATGACGGCGTTGACGCGCGAGCCGTCCGGGAGCCGGGCGTCCACCATCGGGCTGGACTCGTCGATGCGCCGGCCGAGTGGCGCGACTATTCGTCGGATGATGTTTAGGACTTGCTGGTCGCTGCTGAAACGCAGCCCGGTCTTGTATATCTTCCCGCCCCGCTCCACGTAGACCCTGTCCCAGCCGTTGACCATAATCTCGTCCACTTCAGGGTCGGCCAGCAGGGCTTCGAGCGGCCCCAGCCCGAGCGCCTCGTCCGCTATCTCCCGCACCAGGTCCGCGTGCGCCAGCCCGGGCGGTATCTCATCGCGGAGCGCCGTTATGATGGCGTCTATCACCTCTTCGGTCTTGCGGCGGAGTTCCTCGGAGCTCTGGCGGTCGAAATCCTCGTGCTTCAGCTCCAGGCGCTCGAGCAGCGTGCCGTGGATCTTCCTCTTCAGCTCCACTGGGGTGACCTGGTCCCGATCCCAGCCCGGGCGCTCTTCGCGCGCCGGCTGCTCGCCTGCCGGGGCCTGGGGCACGGGCTGCACTTCGACCGGCGGAGGCGCCTCCACCTGCGGTGGCGCCTCCACCGGGGGTGGCTTCAGCGCGAACACCAGCCGGCCCTGCCCGACCTGTATCTCCATCCCGTCGCGCAGCAGCATGTCCTTCCTCACGCGGTGCCCGGCGACGAACGTGCCGTTGCGGCTGCCCCGGTCGCGCAGGAAGAACTGCCCGCTGGCCCCACCGACGATCTCGCAGTGATCGCGCGAGACCGCCACGTCCTCCAACAGAAGGTGGCTGGAGAAGTGTTTGCCGATGGTGAACGGATCGCCCTCGATCTTCACCACCCGCGCCGGCAAACCCCGTATGTGGACGAGAAGGAAAGGCATGGGACTATGGCGGCCTTACTTGATTCTTTCCGGCAGTGCGCTCGTCTGCTGCCGGC
Source organism: uncultured candidatus Brocadiaceae bacterium (assembly GCA_964534775.1). GTDB lineage: Bacteria > Planctomycetota > Brocadiia > SM23-32 > SM23-32 > CAZHPE01. The sequence continues at coordinate 14,691 of CAZHPE010000027.1, read as the reverse complement.
GCTTGCGGTTGGCCTGGTCGGCCAGCCGGCGCCAGTTCGCTTCCTCAATCGGCGCGGCGCCCTCGATGGGTTTGCCCAGGTCTTCGCCCGCGCGCAGGGCGAAGGTCAGTCGCGCGGCGTTCTTCAGGTAGGCCAGGAGCTGCGCCTCCTGGGGCGTGACTACCAGCGTGAGGCTGGCGTAGCCGCGACGCGGCCGCCCGTATCCCGGCAGGCCGGGCGGCAGGTCGCTGAGGCGGTCGCCCACGGCGAGCACTTCGACCTGGCTCAGCACCAGCGTCGTCTCCGGCGTGCCCTTCCTCGTGGTCGTTGCGTAGATGTCGACGTGGTCGCGCGGGCGAATCAGCCCGGCCACCCCGCTGGTCGCGTCCACGCCGATCGCAATGGCCGTCTTGCCCGGGCCCAGAATGGTGGAAACGCTCCGCTCCTCGTGCCGGATGAAGTGGCTCGCGAGGATTTGCGATCCCCGGTCCACGTTGCGCGTCAGCTCCCTGCCGAGGTAGGAATCCAGGGCGCCCTGCACGATGTCAACACTGCTGAGCATGTCGGCCGGCTTCTGCGTGGAGAAGGAGACCATTTCGGGCGCGAGCTTCGTGCCCGCCTCGATGCTCTCCCCCGCCGTCGCCACGGCCACGGGCTTATACTGCGTCTCCTGCTCCCGTTTCTGGCTGACCAAAACGCTTCTGACACCCACCGCGGCCGCTATGCCCAACGCGATTGCGACGATCAGTGCGACGGTCCGCATGCGGAACCCTCCTTATTGATCCCAGCGAGAGAAACACTCTCCCATGGTTGCCTGGCGCTCCCGCATGCCGATTATACTGCGGCTGCGGCGGCGCTTGAAACGTAAAACTGCCGGGGCGGGCGGCGCGCGCCGCGAACCCGCGTTCAGTAAGGGGGCGGCTCCCCGTCGCCATCCGGGCGAAAATCGCCCGGCTTCAGGACATCAGCGTCCCCGCGTTCAATGCTCAACGGAACGGGCATGTTGTAGACCTGTAGGCCGTTCCGGTCGAACATGCGGTACGAGAGGCTGTAGAGGTGACCCAATAGCGAGATGTCCGCGTCCGAGCTCATGCCCGCAGCCGGGTTTCGCAGGTAGGTATACCCGGTCTTGAACGAATCGTCGTCGGGCGTGGACGCTGATGCGCCGAAATGCATCTCGAAGCCCGGCGCGCCTCCCTCGCGCGGCAAGTCCAGGTCCGGTTCCCCGCGGCCCAGCGGTTCGCGCTCCAGCTCCCACAGGAATGGCGAAAGGAACCGCGTCCTGAGGCCCGCCTGGGACTCCAGCGTGGGAGCCGCGTTAGGAATCGCGCGGCCCGGCACGCCGCCGCCCGCCGCCCACGGGCCGTTGAACATGTCGGTGAGCGCCTCGACGTAGTGCGTGTAGTCGCTCGAGATCGCAGGCGTGTCCGTCGCCTCGGCGGGATCATAGGGCAGGGCGCCCACGTTCACGATGTCGTTGTCGTTGAGGTAAGTGGCCACCTCATCCGCGCTCCTCTGCATCCGGGGCACCATCTCCAGCGTGCCGTCGGGCATGGGCTGGAGTTCCCAGAGGATGCGCCATTCGCCGAACGCCAGCCCGTAGAGCCTGTATTGCAGGTCATGCGGCGGAACCCAGCCGCCCGGGTAGTCGCTATAGGAGTCCGGCAGCGTGTAGAGCGGCCCCTCAACCGCCTCATCCACTTCCACGGCCACGCTGCGGACCGAGCGGGTGGCGTCGCTTGCGCTGGTGGCGGTGGGAAAAAACTGCTTCATCAGGTCGGCATCGCCCAGCGGCTCCGTGGCGAAGGCCATGTAGGCCGCAGCGACGTGCGCGCGCTCCTTGTCCAGGCTCATGTCGCCCCAGATGATGACCATCATTAGCACCGGCGCGTACAGGAACAGGCACAGCAGCGCCGTCTCCGTCATCGCCGCGCCGCGACGCCGGTCTCTCGTGCCCGTTGGCCGGATGGCTGCGAATGGCTTCACGTCTTACTCCTATCGCGACTGCGGCGCTAGTGCACGGCCGACTCATCGTCCAGCCGGTTGTAGTCCAACTGCCCGTCTGCCGACCTGCCGCCGAATGCGCGGCCCGCCAGGTAATCCACCAGCGGATCCCTGAGCATACCGTACTCGTCGATGTACGACCCGGCCATTTCGGGGGTCGGCCGGCGGGCGCGAAGCAGCGTGGTCAGGTCGCGCCGCACCCAGGTGGGCGGGTAGGACGCGCTGTAAGAGCCGTAGACGTCGCCGGCCCAGCCCGTGGTCTGGCCGGACCCGCCGTGCCGGCTGGGGATCAGGCCGCCCGGCGCGCCGTACGCGATCCGCTTCAGCAGCCATCCGACGCCGGTCTCGGCCGCGCCGGCCTGGCCGAGGGTCACGTCCTCGTCCAGTATCTGGCGGTCCAGGCCTATCAATCGAGCGTCCCAGTAGGACCGGCCCGCCGCACTTTCTCTCAGGTAGAGGTTGCCCAGGTTTCCGGACAGCCACTGCTCGCGCGCCCACAAATCTTCGAAATAGGCGCCCTGCCTCAGCCCGGCAGCGTCGCCCGCGATGCCCGGCTGGTTCAGGCGTGCGCGCGCGGCGGCCACCGCGAAGTAGCCCCACGCTGGGCGCAGCCTCTCTCCACGCCCGCGGGCCGTCGTGCCGCCAGCGTCGCGCATCAGGCCTTTGAAGCCGGGCGCGGGATCGTGCAGCATGTACTCCACCGGCCGCTCCGGCGCCGCCCCAGCCGTGGGGGGCGCATCGTCCTCGCCCCGCGGGAAGTGGCTCTCCCGCCGATGCCAGACCCCGGCGGTGAAGCCGAACTTGAAGAACTCGTCCGTCAGCACCAGGGGCATGTGCTCGGCCCGGAAATTGGCTTCCTGATAGTCGTCGGACGCGATCTTTTTGCGAGGAGGGTTGGTCTCGTCACGCGCCAGCCGGCCGAGACGCCCGAACACGTCGCTCGGCTGCATGAACACGTAACCCTTCCCTTCGCAGGTCGGGCATTGCATGATTTCGCCTTCGCCGACCTCGCCGTCGCCGTCAATGTCGAGCCACCACTGCCCGTCCGGCTCCCCGGTGCCTCCCCTGGTGTCGAGGCTGTTCCAGCACGGGCGGGTCTGGTAATACTGGTAATGAAGGTCGCTGTCCACAAGGGCGCCGTCCGACCGGGGGGGCACCAGCGAGCCGGTGGACGGGTTGAGCCAGCCGTCGGGATTCAGGTCGGCCTCGTATGCCCAGCCGGGCAGGTTCAGGGGGGAGGCGAAGTCGCCCGTTGGGAACTCGTCGTCCTCGATATCCCCGTGCGCCATGAGTCGGGCCATGTTTCGCTCGGGTTCCAGATGCGCGCCGAATTCCATGTACTCGTACAGCCAGTGGTCGTCACCATCCTGCGCCAGGCGGTGCTGCCACCAGTAATCCTCCGCTCGGTCGAAATGCGTCCTCCATTCGCCGTCCGTCCCGCATCCATGCAGCGCCTCTCCCCGGCGCTTCACCCGAAAACCATCCCCCCCTACCCACACCTCCACACCGTTGATAACGGTCCAGAACCGGGTGGTCTCGCCCAGGTATGCACGCCCCCATGGCTGGCCGTCCACGTCGTGGAGTTCGAGGTATGGTGGCTCGATTGTGCGGATAGAGGCCCGGCCCGGCAGTGGGATGACCGGGTCCACCGTCACCGTGACCCGCACGCCATCGACCTCGGGAGTGACGGGCGGTAGGTTCACGAAATCGTCCTCCTCCGGCATGACCCATTCCTCCTCCTCCCGGTCCCACTTGTAGTGGGCTATCTGGGTCGCGCCATTCAGGTTGCGCACGAACATCGTGTTCCGCGGCCATGTGCCGTTGGTGTTGATCAGCTCCAGCCAGCGCGGGTCGTGATCGTTGTGATAGAGCACCTCCACGCCCTCGGGACCCCAGGTGACTACGTGGAACTCCTCGTGCTGCTGGATGCAGGCTTCCTCGTCCAGTAGGAGGTCGCGCAGGTGCCAGCGGCGCCCCTTGAGCTGGCAGATGCGGTAGAGGCCGTCCTCGCTGGCGCCTCGCTGCCAGGAAACCAGCCAGCACTGCCGGCAGACCCCGCAGGATGGGCAGTGCGCGCACGTCTCGCACTCCACCGCCTGCACCTCCATGGCCACGTCGCCGCCGGCCACGCGCCACCACTCCACGCCCAGCCGGTCGACCCCGAGCGAGAGATAGGCGTTCTTCCTCGGCAGCCAGCGGGAGGCGGGGAAGATGGACGCATACTCGGCTCCGTTCTCGCGTGCCATCCGGTAGGCCGCCTCGGCAGTCAGCACTGGCGCTATAATGGCGACGCTATGTTCCAGCCGGCTCATTTCCATAAGCCAGTGGTGGGCCCCTGGTAGCCACTCCTTGGCGCGGTTGTAGGCCCCCTCATACAGCAGGTCCGCCCGGTCGATGCCGACGATCTCCTGCACCCATTCGGGATCGTTTTGGGGGGCTTCATACGAAGCCTCGTCGTCCGTGTCGCCGTTCTCTTGGAGTTCTTTGAGAAGGTCGGAGAGGAAGGCAATCTGCGCCTCGAGGTTGGTCTTGCGGTCGGGGTCGGTCGCGCCCTCGAGTTCGCTCTTCCGTTCAGCGATCTCGCTGGCGAGAGTCTGGGTCGCAGTGTTGTCCAGGTCCATGACCCGGTCGCGCAACTCCGCCAGCACGCCGTAGGCGTTGACGTCGGCCACGTAGCGCAGGGCCCGGCCCCGCACCTGGGCCATGCCGGCGTTGAGCAGGGCGATGGCGTTGAGGCACTCGCTCTCGACAAGGGCCGAGCTATAAGCGGCCGAGTCGGCCGCGAACTGCATCTGGATGCGGCGGGCGCTCACCCGACCTACGCCCAGGACCATCGCGCCGAAAAGCAGCACCAGGAATACGCTGATAACGCCGAAGACCAGGCTCTGGCCGCTCTCGTCGCGCCTCAGGGCCGCCAGCCTTTCGAGGATGATCTTCCCCGTCGTCTTCATCGCCCTCGTCCTCATTCTCGCCGTGCACGGCGTGCAGTGCCCGCTCACGCGATGTGCGGTCTCGCAGGTGCGTCCCGCCGGCTAACCGGCCCCGGGGACGGCCAGCCGGGTCGTCTCCCTCAGACGCATGTGTGGGGCCCGGACGTTCCAGATGCCGACGCTATCCTCGAACTCCGCCTCATAGCCCTGCGGAATAGTCCCGCCGGGTCCGGTGGCGTCAGGCGCTGGAACTTGCCCGCCAAGGTCGGCCAGCCAAGCGAACAGGTGGTTTACTACGGGCAAGGTCAGCTCGTAGTAGTGCGTGACGGTAACCTCAACTTCGCCGGCGCTCGGGTACTCGATGGGGGAGACCACGGTCTTGAGGCGGCGTGAGATGCCGCTCTTGGGCACGGGGCCCCAGCCGGGCAGGGTGATCGTTGCGCTGTCGGAGGTGAGGGCGGCGAAGCTGAAGTTCGAACCCTCGACGGTGGGTCCGGTAATGGGGGCGCAGGCAAGGGCGGCGGCCGTCTCGGCCCGGCGGTAGGCATCGGCCGGGCCTTCCCCCACCAGGGCCGCCCGCGCGGCGCTGAAAGATGCGTAGCTCACCACTTGCTTGCCCACGTAGAGCAGGGCCAACTGCATGATGGCGAACATCACGAAAAGCTGAAGGGGGAAGGCGAATGCGAATTCCGCTATCGCCTGTCCCCCTTCAGGCCCGGCCGGGGGGAAGCCGGGCTTACGCTTCGCTGTATCGGTCTCCTTCAGGTTGCCCTGAATCCGGGAGTGTTGCGTTTTCCTACACGCCTTTTCCAACACTGTTACGCGTTCCGCCACATCCTTCCGACCGCTATTTGCCGGCCGAAGCCCCTTCAAAGCCGTTTCGCGGGGCCTGGGGCCCATTACCCCGGCACCTCCACAATATACCACGCAATAACGCTGCCAATCGCGATGGCCAGGCCGTACGGAACCGTAATCGGCGGGGTGGGTTCCTGCTCCTCGCCCGTGGTCTTGGATTCGCCCAGCCGATCCAGGGTGAAGGTGAAACGTATGGCTCCCCTGACGCCGTCCCAGAGTCGGCCGCGCCAGAGGAAAATCGCCGTCACCATCAGGGCGCCGATCAGGGATGAGAAAAACAGCGCGCAGGCCCCCGTCCGGAGTCCGCAGATGGCCCCCACGGCCAGCATGAGTTTCACGTCCCCGGCCGCGATTCCGCCCTTCATGTAGGGCCAGGCGAAGGCCAGCAGAACCATCCCCGCCGCCAGGAGCGAACTGCCGAGGCCGGGCCCCCCGATTCCCCAGTCCCATAATCCGCCGAGGGCGTAGCCAATGAGCAGCCCCGCGATCACCCCGCCCAGACTGCACCAGTTGTATATCTTCCCCCGGGTAAGATCCGTGTAGACGGCCGCAATGAGCAGGGCGAAGAGAACGCAGTACCTCGTCAACCCCAACCATCCCTCGAGCGGCATGGCTACCCTTCATGCGCGAAGAAGACTGCCGAATCCGCCGGGCGTGGCCCGCGGATTCTAGAAGGCGTCGCCGATGTCATCGATTTCAGCGGCGTCGTCTGCCTCATCGTCGAAGGTGCGCAAAGTGGTGTCTTGGCCGCCCACCTTGTGGGTGCTGGAGCGGAACAGCTCGCGCACCTGGTTGCCGAACACCAGGATGACGCCGATGCTGCCGACGGCGATCAAGGCGAGGATGATGACGTACTCGCTGGTCGTCTGGGCCTTCCTGGCGGCCTTTGCGAACTTCCTGAACAGATCGTGCATTCCTCCGGCCTCCCCTGCTATGCCGCCTGCCGGCGCTCGTGCGTTTACGGAACCGGCAGGCAGATGACGTTGACGATGTCCTCGTAGTGGCCGATCACGCCCTCTTCAAAGGCGAAGATGAACGTGACAAGCGTCGCGACGCCCAGGAACGTGAACAGCCACATCAGGAGGCTGTACTCGGCCAGTGCCTGGCCCCGGCGTCCTCTGAGAATTGGCTTGGTTCGTCTGTTCGGTTCCATGCGCTTTCTTCCGCCCCGGTACGCACGCGGCGCACTGTTCGACCCGTAAAACAAGCGCGCAAACGGCATTCCGACACACCATTACTCTACCCGGCGCCCCCGGCGAATGCAACACTTTCTCGCGTCGGGCCGGCGCTGGCGGGGACGCGTGAGTACCGGACGCACCCTGGGGCGGGGCCGGCTATTCTTCCAGTTGCCACGGTTCCATGCCCAGGAGCATGGCCTTGGCCGCGCGGAACTCCTGCTCGCTGAGGCGGCCCTCACGCAGGAGCAGGTCCAGCCCGCGCAGCTCCGCCGCCAGGCCACCTTCCGCCGGGTTGCCTCTACATGCCTCTATCCGGTCCTGCATCTTGCGCACGAAGTGGTCGAAGGCCTCCGGGTCGGGCTTGCGCCACTGGAGGTTCACTGCGGGCGAGCCATCATCGATCCGGTGAAAGGTCACGCAGTTCTGGCGAATCGCAAGCGCATGGGCCAGGGCCGCGGCGCTGCCCAGCAGCGCCAGAGCGGGCAGGGCCCAGACCCAGGCGGTCAGGCCGAGGGCCGGGCGCGGAGCGCAAAGCACGGCGAGCACGACGGCACAGACGCCCAGCAGGAGGGAGGCCGAGAGCCACCGGCGCGGCAGCGCGCGGTAGCGGGATGGCTGTGGATCCAGCGTATCGAGGCCGAGCACGTAATGGTTGGCCTCGATCAGGCCCCCAAGGAATATCTCGACGTCCTGCTCCCGCAGCACGTACCGTTCCCGTCCGAACAGTCCGAACCGGTAGGAAATCTCGGCATCAGTCGCGCGACCTCGCTTCTTCCCGGCCATCTACCTCACGCCTTTCTTGCCTTCGGGCAGGAACGAACAGACGCCCTCCGCACAATGATTATCCCTTGGGCGCCGCATTTTCGCAAGCTCAAAGGAGCGCCTATGTCCACTGCAGCCAATCGCCCGGCAGAAACCGGAAGCTGCCGATCAGGAGCGACTCCCCGGCCATGACGGTGCCGCCGAACGAAGTGCCGAAGGCGACCATGAGGAAGATGACGCCCACGCGCGATATCGCCCCCCACGGGCCTTCATGTTCGAGGCTGAAAAAGAAATAGGGCAGCCCCGCAAGCACGCCGACCAGAACTATGAGCCGGTCTATGCTGTTGAAGGCCCCGGCCATAGCCCCTGCGATACCAACTTTCCCCTGCACCAGCCCTGGGCGGCACTGAACAGAGCCTGCTTGAGGCGGGAAGCGCCGCGCGCACTGCAGGCGCAGATCACATTGTGGGATTACGGCGTGTTTTCGGCTTCGTGACGGCCACCCGGCATGAGGCCCCTTACGGGGACCCTGCACCCGGGCTGAACTTTCTCTTCCGCCAGCGGTCGAGCCAGCCATCCAGCATCCGGTGGCGGTCTTCCTGGGTGCTCTGGCCCGAAAGAGTGAGGGGCACGCCGGTCAGTTGCTCCAGAAGTTCGGCGAGGCCCTGCAGAACGCCCGAATCCTCGCTCTGGCGGGCCACGCCCACCAGCTCGTCGATGAACTGCACGCCGATCGCACGGTACTGCACCGGCCGTGCGCTGCCTCGCATGGCGCCCAGCAGATTCTTCTTTTCGTAGCCGCTCACCCCTGGGACCTTGAGAGTCGCCACGCCCTCGATGAACAGCGCTTTGACCGTGATGCTGGGGGCGACGCGTCTGCGGGCCTCCTCGCTCGCACTCTCAGGAATCTGATCGAGAGATTCAAGCTGCTCGATGACCACAGCCTCCCACATGTCCGCTTCGTCCATCGCGGCCTGGGTCCTGCCCACGTACGCAGCCGCGATAGCCTCCTCGAACCGGGCCCACGTGAACCTGTGTTCCTTGGGCTGCATGCTCTTGCGCAGCTTCTGCACCCAGCCGTCGCGCCACTTCTTCAGCGCATCGACTCGCCCGTCAGGGCCGACGTTCGGGTCCAACTCCACGGTCGAGATCGCCGTCGCCAACCCGGCGAGGTCGCGCCATCGCGCGGGGCTCACGCCCTCCGCGCCGAGGCGCGTCGCAATCTCTTCGACAACCTCCTGGGGATTGTCCAGTGTCAGGTTGTCCCGCGCGTTTTGGCGGCGTGCGGCGTCGCGATCGTCTATTGCCGTGGTCAACACCAGGCTCCACGGCTGCTCCTCCGAAGGCGGCAGCCTGCCGGCGTTGTTGACTTGCCACCAGCGCACGAACGCGAGCATTTCGGCCTCGCCCAGGTTCTTTACCAGGATGGACTTGCCCTGTTCGAAGGGGCTCGGAACCTCATCCACCCCGTTTATGCCCGCCAGCGCCATGCCAGGGGCGAACACGCCCGGAGATGCCCCCGCAACGTAGGCGCTTGCCGCCAGCACTGCGTTGACCTGCTTCATCTCTTCCTCCGGCCTCGAGTCCCCGCGCCCCCGGCTCGTCCACAACTCGCCCAGGGCCGTTGCCGCAACGTAGCGGATAGCCGGCACCGGTGAGAGTGTCGCCCGGATCAGCGCGCCAGTGGCCTCCCGCGCCTCCAGCATCCGCAGGGCTTCGATACAAAAGAGGTAATACCCCAAGTCCACACGGTCGTCAGGCGTGTCGATGGCCTTGATGAGATGCGGGACCGCTCGCGTTCCGATCCTTGCGATCTCTTCCATCTCCGGCGACCGCTCGATTGAGGGGATGCCCTTGAGGTCTTCCACGAACGCGTAGATGGCGGTATCGGTGGGAATCACCTCCGTCCCCGCGTCCGCCTCTTGAGCCAGACACACCCTCCCCATTGCCAGCGTCGCCAATGCGACCACACCCAACCCCCAAAACCTACAAGTTCCCATGGCGTTTCCCTCACGAGCGGACGGCTGTTTCGACCGCCTATACGGATCACCGGGAAGCATTCTTGCAAAGCCATTGCGTTTCGTCAAGTACCGACCACTGTCTTTTACTCGCCTTCTGCAACCACGTGCTCGGGTTTCGAGCCGTTCTCCTCCGACAACGCCTTTCGAAAGTAATGGCAGTGGCCCTTGGGCGCATCTTCCGGAGAAGAGTCGAATAGCGGCCTACTGCGGAAGTAAGGGCAGCCCTGGCAGTCCGCAATGTAGGAGCCGCTGCAGCGCTTGGGTCGCCGACGCCCCTGCGAGGGGCCGGCCTTGCCCCTGGCGCCGAGGCCCGGACTCACGCGACCCGTGCTGGCCCCGGGTCCCCTGGCGACAACCAACGCCAACAGGACGCCTGCGATCGGCAGGGCCATTCCCACGACGAACCACACCGCCCGACTGCTCCCCTGCTTGGCGGCCAGATGGGCCGCAAAGCCCCCGCAAAACACCTGGAATGCGAGTAGATACTCTAAGGGCATAACGCTATCCTAACGATCCGGTCCCGCCACGCGCGTGCCGACGGACCCCTCTTGCCGCGCTCTACGGCTCCCGAAGGCCGCTCTGCGGCTGCTCGGTCTGCTCGGCTTCTGTGGGCTGCTCGCGCACCATCCGGCGCAACATCGTGGTCGTCGACTCGTCACGCTCCTGCACGTGGTCCTCCAGGTGCGAGAGCACGTTCCACGCGTTGGCCCTGTAATCCACAAACCGCACCCCTATCTGGAAGGGATTTGATCCCCGCCCTTTGTTCGTGCAAACGACCTTGCCCACGACCAGCACGTTCGGGCCCCGCTCGCCCAGCCGTATGCTCATCGCCAGTTTCTGGCCCACCCGAAGCCGCTCGCGGCACAGAAAGCACGCGCCGATCCGGCTCAGGTTTCGCAAAGACGCGGGACGCTTGAGCGACTTGCCGCCGAACAGCCCACCCAGGAAGCCCGATCTCTTTGCATACCGCAGAACGGCGCCTCTGGGGAATATTCGCTCGAAAGCGCGTCTCTCCTCAGCTTCGTTCGTCTCGCTCTCTGGAACCGTCTCTTCCACGGGCCTCTCGCCTGGCGAAATGAACGTTCCTCGCCCGTTCTTCCAGCCCACGGCTCGGGCAACTCAGCGGCCTCTCAGCCGCACGCCTGCGCCCAGGGGCTTGCGCTCGAAGCCTGCACAACTAATCGTATTGGCACTCGTCGCCCGATGCAAGGCAAAATCCACGGGTACCGATCAGCGCGCTTGCGTTGAGCAAACCGTGCGGCCTCTCTATAATGCCGCGTGTCGCTCCCGGGTCGGCGGTCAGAGAGGGAGAGAACACGGGGCTGGTATTCGAGCAAATTCCGGACCGAACAGATTGAACCCGCGAACGGTGCCCTGACCTCCGGGGCCGCGCCCGTCGCCTTCGCTCAGCTGAGCGACCTGCACCTGGGGCGGTGGGGGCCCGGGCACGAGCGCCTGGTCGAAGCGGTAGCCCGGCATGACCCTGATTTCGTGTTTATCACCTGTGACGTGTTCCACCGGCACCCGCACAGCGTGGATTGCGCTGCCAGGCTCATCTCTCAGCTCCGGGCTCGCAGGGGCGTGTTCATGGTACGCGGCAACCGGGACGTGTGCTACGGCCCCCCTGTCCACCGGCTTCGCGGCCTCCTGGCCGACTGGGGCGCCGTTCTGCTCGTCAATGAGGGCCGTATCGTGCAGTCAGACGCGAGCCGCGTGCGCGTCGTCGGTGTGGACGACCCCGCCGTCGGATGCCAGAATTTCGCCGCTGCGCTCAACTCCAGCGACCAAGGGCCGGCGTTCACAGTCCTGCTCTGCCACGGTCCGGTCGGCGCGTACATGCTGCCGCAGGGCCACGGCGTAGACCTCATGCTCGCGGGCCACACACACGGCGGGCAGGTGCGCGTGCCTTTCCGGCGCTGGATGCCCTATTGGTTCTACGGCGGCCTCACCCACGGGCTGCATGAGGTCGATTTGCTGCGCGTCTACGTCGGCCGCGGGTTCGGCGCCTGGGCAAGGTGCGCGTGCGTTTCAGGTGCCCGGCCGAGGTGACGTTGTTCCGCGTCCACGGCCCGCGTGTTTGATGGCGCGTACCGGGCGGCGACGAGACGTGCAAGGATTCGGAGGGCGGCAGGCCAATTCGCCATGCTGCGAACGTTCTATAGGTATACTTCTGTGAACATGGTGTAAGGAGCGCGAGGGGTGAACTGGTTCTACGATCTCCATCCGGTTGGGCAGGCCCTCGTCGCGACGGTCGGCACGTGGCTGGTGACGGCCGCGGGCGCCGCGCTGGTCTTCTTCAGCAAGCGCTTCTCGCAGAAATACCTGGATGCCGCGCTCGGGTCCGCCGCCGGGGTGATGATCGCCGCAAGCTTCTGGAGCCTGCTGGCGCCCGCGGTCGAGATGTCCGCAAACTCCGACACCTACGGCGATTCCCTGAAGTGGCTCCCGCCGCTCGCGGGGTTTCTCCTCGGGGCCATCGTGCTGCGGGTGATCGATCGCCTGCTCCCGCACTTCTACCCCGCGCTTGCCGTCACCGAGGGGCCCGAGACCTCGTGGCAGCGGAGCAACTGCTCTTGGCTACGCAGGCGGCGGTGCAACCGCTCTTGGCGGCACAAGGAGAGGCGGGGAGCTTACGGGCCCGGCCGGCCTACTGCTGCGTCAGGCGCATCCGCAGCAAGAGGTCTGCCAGGAACGCGCGCACCTCCGTGACGGAAGGACGGCGGCTCTCCTTGTACTCGCAGCAGCGTAGGATGTGGCCCGATAGGTCGGCAGGCACGTCGGGGTTCAGGTGAGCCGGCGGTGTGAGGCGGAACTTCCGCGGCACAAAGCCGCCGGCGCCGTTGTCGCCGATGATGTTAGGAAGGTTCTCGCCGGTGAAAACCCAGTACATGATGGCGCCGAGGTTGAAGACGTCGGTGCGCGCGTTGAGCGTGCCCCCCGTCTGCTCCGGGGCCAGATAGCCCCAGGAACCCTTGATCCCCCGAAGCGTCGTGCCCGTGGGCAGGGCGAAGCCGAAGTCGATGAGCTTTACCCCGCTGCCCGCGTCCACCACGATGTTGTTCGGCTTTAGGTCCGCGTGGACGTAACCCGCACCGTGGACGTGCTCAAGCGCGACACAGACCTGCTCGAATATCTTGAGCGTGGGCGTGAGGGTGTAATCGCGGTACTCCGCCAGAGTCCTGCCGGGCGCGTATTCCATCACGTGGCAGGCCGCCTGAGTCTTGAACCAGCGGCGCACCGTCAGCAGCTCCACCGGCTCCACGATGAGCTTGGTGCCCCGGCTGGCTTCGGTGTGGAGGGCCTTCAGTATTTCGTACTCGTTCTCCAGGTGCCGGATGATCTCCAGGTCGGCATCTTCACGCACCGGGACGAACTTCGCAGCGAAACGCTGCCCGTCGCGCTTGCGCTTCACCTCGTGGACGACGCTGCGGGCACCGTGCCCGATCTCGTCGCCGATCCAGTAGGCGGGAAGGGCTTTCTTCAGCGATATCATCGAAGCGGTCCGACCATCAGGCAAGTTCGGTCGCGCAATGCCGCCGCCGGTGGTCCTGAGCGCGGGCCATCTTGAGCCGCACTAACAGCATGACGCGTAAAGTGAATACTATAATCCATTCATTCTACAGCTTCGCGCCCGTAGTGGCAACCCACCGGCAATGGGCGTGAACCGGGCGCGCGCGACGGCGCAGCGTTTTGCGGTGGACGCGACGGCCCTTCGGGGCCTACAATACGTTCCTCCCGAGCTTGCCCGGGAGCACCGCACCGATAACCAGGTTTCGAGGGCGAAACGATGAACCAGAAGCCGCTTGTGGCCGTTCTCATGGGCAGCGACAGCGACCTGCCGGTGATGGAATCCGCCGTGGAAGCTCTCGAGCGGTTCGCAGTGCCGTTCGAGCTGCGCGTAATGAGCGCCCACCGAACGCCGGAGGCCGTGCGCGAGTTTGCCACGGGGGCGGCCGGGCGGGGGCTGAAGGTTATCATTGCGGGCGCAGGCGGTGCGGCGCACCTGGCGGGCGTGGTGGCCTCGATGACGATGCTGCCGGTCATCGGCGCCCCCATGCCCACCGACAGGGCGGGCGGGCTTGACAGCCTGCTCTCGACCGTGCAGATGCCGGGCGGGGTGGCGGTGGCCACGATGGGCATCGGCAAGAGCGGCGCGCGCAACGCCGCGCTGCTGGCCGTCCAGATCCTTGCGCTCGCCGACCGCGCTCTGGCCGACTCCCTCGCTTCTTACAAATCCGAGATGGCCGGCAAGGTTGCCGAGGCCGACGCTAGGGTGGCGAAATGGCTCGCGGAGCGCGGGTGAGGGTCGCAGCAGTAGGTTTCTTCTGCTTGTCTCCCGGTTGGCTTCACAAGGGCGGCATACCCCAACGGGCGCGGACCCTCCAGGGCATCAGGGCGCGCGGTGTCCGCCCGATCGAAAACCTCTGTCTTGCCGTCCTCTCGGCCGTTCTGCCTTCCTTGCAGCATCCGGAGTAATGTGAACCTTTCGGCCTGCTATCCCGCCTTTTCTTATAGGAGGCGACGGCAGAAGAGGAACACCGAGAGATGCCGAACCTGTGCGGTCCAGTGCCGCCGGAGATCGGGATGCCTTTGTCGAACTTGTCCGACGGCATCGGCAATCCCTGGGGGCGCTGGTGCGTCGACTGGTCCCGGACCTGCACCACGCCGAGGATGTGCTCCAGGAGACGCTCCTCCAGGCGTGGCGGGACATAGGGAAGTTGCGCGATGCAAGCCGTTTTCGCCCCTGGTTCCTCCAGATTGGTCGCAACCGCTGCCGGGATTACTTCAGGTCACCCCAGCGCCGCGAGCGACCAGCCGGTCAAGGGGAACTCTCAGCCCATGCCAGCCGCTTCGGCCGTGGCCGTATGCAGAAAGATCGGGTTGCCGCCGATGCCGCGGAGGGGATTGAGAACGTGCCTGCTACGGAGCGCGAGGCCGCCAGGCTCTTCTATCTCGAAGGCT
>CAZHPE010000026.1:0-20915 GCA_964534775.1 uncultured candidatus Brocadiaceae bacterium | reverse complement strand
CGATCGTTCGCGCATGTGTATGAGACCGGCGGGATGCGCCGCACGCACCTTCGCGTTCCAGGGCAAGTACGGTTTTGATTTGATCGGCGATGCATGGCGGGGCGTGGTCGGCATCGCGAATGTGTCGAACAGCCGGAAGCATGCGGGATGTGTTTTCCCCTACGTGGCCACGAGCTACGATATAGGGGTGTTCAAGGCTCACCTGGGAACCACCGCCCAGCACGACAACGAGGGCGTCTTTGTGGGCATCGCCAGGGCGGTCTCCTTTCTGGGCCGAAACCTGCAGCTAAAAGCCGACGCGATACAGATCAACGACAGGGACGACATTCTCTACAGCGCGGGCTTCCTCTGCGACCTGAGGCCTCCAAAGAACGGTGCCGATTCGCCGCGCGGCGACCTCGGGGGCCTGTGGGACGTTCTCACCAACGACGTCATATTGGAAAGCTGGGGCCCGGTGCCGAGCTATGGGAACCAGCAGGCGCTGACGGTGAAGCTGAACTACGTGATCGAGTTCTGACCTGGGCGAACGCGCAGCGGAGGGAAACGCTGCGCTTCATCCGCGCGCTTGCGAAAGAGATTGGGCTCGACCCACGCACCGGCATGGACCGAGCCCTGCTTATGCTTCCCGACCTTGCCGCCCTGCCCCATTCGCTAGAGTACTCGGCCAGCGGGTGGCGGCCGCGCTATTCTTCCGACGAGAACCCAGCTGGGAAGATCGGGCCGATCTCGCCCAGGGTCGCCCTCGCCTCCTCAATGTATGAGCCCACGCGCCGCCTCTCGCGCTCCACGACGGCCGGGTCACTCGTGTACTCGGTCTTGCAGGCCGACACGTCGGGGTTGACCTTCAGCGCCTGCTCCGCCCGATCCACAAGCTCCGGCGAAAAGTCCGCCTTCTTCAGCTTCGCCACGTAGTCGCGGAGGATGGTCAAGTAGTCGTAATCGTCCGCGCCGTCGCGCAGATTCTCCAGCCGGATGCTGCTCCATGGCACGCCGTCCGGCCCGGGGTAGACGATCAGGCCATCGTTGTGGGAGTACGGCAGGACGGTGTTGGAGCACCACGGTCGGTTCGGCCACTTCTCCTCGGGCGTGTTCCCCATCGTGTTCGGCTGGTTCGGCCCGTGGGGCGCCACATGGCCGGCATTCCAGTACAGGTAGCCGGAGATGCTGTACTGGAAGAGCTGCCAGCCGATGATGCGCGGCTCGATCTGACCGGAATCGAGCTGGCAGTTCGCATAGGGCGCTTCCGGCCGGCAACAGGAGTACCAGTGCACCTCGTCGCCCTGGGCCAGCCTCTCCTTCAGGGAATCCGAACTCTCATCCGAAGGATACACCCATACCTTGATCAGGTCCTCGGTGTGGGCAGATGGGTAGACGCCCGGGACCTGGGCTTTTGCCAGCGGGGTTGTCGCAAGGGTCTTGCGCAGCTCCCTGGCCTGCTCAATGTTCTGCTCGCTCGGCCACTCGCCTCCCATGTACATGTAGGCAATATCTTCCCAGCCGTTCTTCGCGATGACCGGCCAGCTATCGGTGTCGATCTGCAGGTGCGACACGCCGAGGTCCAGGAGCTTCTTGTAGAACCGCTCGTAGAAGTCCAGGTCCGACGGCGCGCCATCGGCCTTCGGAGGCGGGACGATTCCCGAGGATATCCCGTATCCTGCGAGCAGGAGCACCGCCCTCTGAATGCTTTCGTGCAGATCTTTCGGACTGAGCCAGTTGTAGAACTCCCCCCAACCGGCCGCTGCCGAGGTCCAGATGCGCAAGAGCCGGCGCCTGGGCAGACTGAACTTGAAGACCCGAAGCTCGATGTCGATCGCCACCGACCGCGGGCCCTCGCCCTCCACGTCGGCATGGACGGTGACCGGGCCTCGGAAGAGCCTGTACCAGCGGCGGTAGAGGCTCTTGTTGCGCGGGCGCGTGTCGGGCGGCACCTTCAGCGCAAGCCAGATCGGCTGGACCGCCCCCGGCTCGACCTCGAAGCGGCTTGCCGCCGCCAGCGGTTCCAGCGGGTCCGGATACCACCCCGGCCGGCTCATCTTGCCGGAGGACGGCCACTTGATCTCGACGTAGTGGACCTTCGAGACCTGGAACGCTTCCCCAGGGATGCACGGCCCCTCGATGAGCGCGTGCTTGACACCGCCGTCCTCGTCCTTGGAAACGGGGTGTTCGCTCACCTCCCAGGACTTCAGGTCCGACACGTCGACGCGGACGTTTCGCAGCTTCTTGTCGCCCGCAATTATGACGACCTGCCCGCTGGCCCAACTGTTCATGGCCGCCGCCAGCTCAAGCGGCTTGCCGACCGGGCCGTCGAAAGGCTGATCCCTGAACACCCGCTGCATGGACGACGCCGAAGCCAAAGTGTAAGGCATGAACACGTTCTCCAGTCACTGATTTGCCGGACGCATGCGTCCGAAATGGTGGGAGGTCTCTTCCGAGCGCATCGCCCGGAATACAGCCTGCCGCACCTCGCAAGACAGCCCCTACGCCTGCGGGACCGTCATGTCGGCGAGCAGTTCGTCGGTGATGAGTTTGCCCAGGAGGAAGTGCTTGCGGTCGGGATACCAGACGATGCGCCGGCCGTCGCGCTCGGTGAAGGACCCGTACATCGCCAGCCATATCCGCCCGCCGATGACGCCTCCCCCGCCCGGCCCCACGGCCACCCCGTGCGTGTCGAAGAGCAGTTTCGGCTCGCTGAACCAGAGGGGCTGCTCCGCTCCCGGCCTGAACTCGCCGACCGACATGAAGATCGGTCGACGCGCGTTCATGTCGTGCGGCCCAGCCGCGCCGTAGCCGGTCCCGTCGTGGTTGTGGAAAAAGAGCACGTAGCGGCCGTCTTCCAGGCGGTAGATCGGGCAGGGCGACTTGGGGTGCAGCATCTCCGGCCCGCCGTCCCGCCGCCGCAGGATGTCCGTCGCGCGCCAGGACGCGCCGTCGTCCTCGCTCACCGTGTACCAGATGTGGCCGGTGCGGGTGCGCATTATCAGGAACAGCCGCCCGTCCGGCAGCACCACGATGGACGGCTCCTCACCCAGGCTGTAGCCCCGGGACTTCTCCGGCTCGACCGGACACGGCACGCTGATCGAATCGCCCTCGGGGAGCCAGGTGATCTTCAAGTCCTTCGGGTCCGGCCCCTCGTCGATGTTGTCGAAGCGCATAAGTTCGCTGCGCGAGTCCGGATGGTGGCCCTCCTTGGGGTAGGCGAACTTCTGGAGGCTGCTCCATCGGGTAAACCCGGTAATCCAGCGTCCCTTGGGGTCACGGATCGCAGGCTGCCATACGATCCACGAGCGGGGCACGCTGCGGTCGGGATGGTCGTACTTCTCGCGCCAGCGCACGGGGATGTCGCAGCCCGGCTGCCAGGTGTGGCCGTCGTCATCGGAATAGACGCAGCGCATCACCCCATTGGCCGAAAACGAGAAGTCCGATATCCCCGTGTACCGGTTGGAGAAGAAGTAGACCCGGCCGGCGCGGCTGACGATGTGGAACCCCCAGCGCCCGCAGAGGACCTGGTCGTCGTCTGTGCCAAGCATCACCTTCGGCTCGCTCCACGTCACGCCGCCGTCGGCGCTGCGGCTGAAGACCGTGCGCGAGTTCGGCGCCGATTCGTAGGTGCCCGTGGTCCAGGTGGCGAGCATATCGCCGGACTTGGGCATGAAGTTGATGATGATGTGCTCGTTGTCCCCGTCCGGCCCCGCGGGCTTCGGGGGCAGATACAGCACGAGGTCAGGCTCGGTCCGCTTCCAGTCGTCGGTATAGCACTCGTGACGTTCTTCGCTATTCATCCTTATCCTCTACTGTCGGCGGCCCCGCCGGGCGCGCCTCTCCAGATGTAACTTGAGGGTGCCGCGCCCCGCTGGGCGCACTCCGACGCCCTACCATCCCTTCCAACTGCCGTCCTCGTGGCGGTATTGGCGATACGCCATCGGCTCGTAGGGCAGCTTGGCGATGTCCCGCTCCTTCACCTCCAGGCCCAGGCCGGGGCGGTCCGACACGTTGATGTAGCCGTCCTTGATGACCCAGTCGTGATCGACATAGCGAGGGAACTGGTCGAAGCAGGCCGTGGGAGTCTCCTGGATGAGAAAATTCGGCATGGCCGCGTCCGCATGGACGCTGGCTGCCAGATGCAGGGGTCCGCTGGCATTGTGAGGCGCCATCTGCATCTGCGCCCCCTCGGCGAGCTTCGCAATGGCCATCATGTTCGTGATGCCGAAGCAGTGCGCGATGTCGGGCTGGAGGTAGGCGCACGCGCGCCGGTCGGTCAGCTCTTTGAACTCGCGCAGCGTGAAGAGTTTCTCCCCCGTCGCGATAGGCACCGGGCTTCGGCGGGAAACGGCGAGCAGCGCATCGACTGAGCCCCACTTGGACGGCTCCTCCAGGAACAGCGGCCGGGACGGGGCGATCCGATGGGCGAAGGCGAGGCCAAGTTCCGGCGTCGGGCTGCCGTGCGCATCGAGAAGTATGTCGAACTCCGGGCCGACCGCCTCACGCACCGCCGCAACGCATGCGGCCGCATGGTCGACGGCGGCATCATCCATCGGCCAACGGCGTGTCTCCAGAGGATTGCCCTTGCACCCGGCGTAGCCCTTCTCGCGCGCGAACAGTGCGGACTCGACCGCCTGCTCGGGGGATTGCATCGACATGCCGCCGTAGACGCGGACGCAGTCCCGGCGCTTCCCCCCAAGGATCGTGTGCACCGGGACGTCCCAGGCCTTCCCCGCAATGTCGTAGAGCGCCATGTTGACCGCCGCGACGGCCGTGCCCAGCACCGGGCCGCCCTTCCAGGGCAGGCGATCGGTGATGTCATCGCACAGCGCGGCCACGCGCAACGGGTTCTCGCCGACAAGCAGCCTCGAGAAGTTGTGCAGCATCGCCTCGACGGGCGGCACGAGCCACTCGACACTCCCCTCGCCCCAGCCGCTGATGCCCGCGTCGGTCTCGACCTTGAGAAACAGCCACGACTTGACGCTGCTGCCCATTAGCTCGCCCGTGCGCGGGTCGCGGACGGGTTCCCCCAGGGGCATGCTGAACTTGTAGGTCTTCAGGCCAGTAATCTTCATGACGGCTCCCGGCTCTTTCTATGACTTTGTATGGCCCTGCCTCAGACCTTCTTGGCGCGCGCCCGGCCGGCTCGCGCTCTCCCGAGTTCAACAGGATGGCTTCCGAGCGGGCTCCGGCGGCTTCGTGATCGGGCAACGTACCAGACGGAGCCTCTCCCGTCAAGCGGCACGCCAGTGGAAGCTGCACGTTGGGCACGTGCCGGAAGCCCGTCCTGGGACGGGCCGCGATGCTCCTGCGCCGGAGTCCGATACAGCGACTATCTCTTGGGCGTGATCTTCAGTACGTAGGCGGCGTCGCACGGCCTCTCCGCGGGCATCTTCACGCGGAGCCCATTCTTGCCCCTGGACCATCGGACAGGCTCTTTCGCACCCAGGAGTTCGACGCCCGCAATCTCGCTGGCATATAGCCGCAGGTTCGGGCTCAGCGACTGAACGGTAACCTCGCCGTTCTCGGGCCAACCGAGAACGATGGCATACAGGGCGCCGTCCTTGGTCGTGAAGCGGATGTCCCGGCTCGTGAAGGCGCCCCGCCCGGTGTCGGTAAAGCCGCCTGACACGACCCGCGTCGGCCCTTCACCGAAGACCTTCCAGGGACGCGTCCCGTAGATGGCCTCGCCGTTGGCCCACAGCCACCGGCCGATGTCCAGCAGGATCTTCTCATCCTGTTCCGGGATCGTGCCGTCCGGCGCAGGGCCGACGTTCAGGAGCAGCGCGCCGTTCTTGCTGACGATGTCGACCAGGTCGCCGATGATGGAATCGGCCGTCTTGTAGTCCTGGTTCCGGACATAGCCCCAGGAGTTCCTCGCGACCGCAGTATCGGTCTGCCAGAAGAGCGGGTTGATGTCGTCGAGCTGGCCGCGCTCGACGTCGTACACGGCTGCCTCGGGTGGGAAGGCATTCTCCTTGTAATTGATCGCGACCCCGCGCTGCCACTGCGCGCCGCGGTTGTAGTAGTAGCTGGCGAATCGCCGCAGGTAGGGTTCGAACGCCCGTTCCATGATCCACCAGTCGAACCAGACAATCTGCGGCTGATACTTGTCAACCAGTTCGCAGGTCCGCGCCAGCCAATCGTCCAGGAACTCCTGATTGGGCTGCATGTCCTTGGGTTGAGCGGGGCCGTAGAGCCCGGCGTATCGCGGGTCCTGCACGTCTGAGTCGAACTTCATGCCGCCGTCGAAAAACCACCAGTGCTCGGCGCGATGGCTCGAGAGACCGAAGGCCAGCCACCGCTTCCGCACCGCCTCCGCCAAGTCGCCGATTAGATCGCGTTTCGGGCCCATCTTCGTGGCACACCACCGCGAAAGGCCGCAGTCGTACATAGCGAACCCGTCATGGTGCTCTGCAACCGGCACTACGAACTTCGCCCCAGCTTTGCAGAACAAGTTGGCCCAGTGGTCAGGGTCGTACTTCTCCGCCCTGAACATGGGAATGAAGTTCTTGTATCCGAACTTCTCCTGCGGGCCGTGGGCTGAAACGTGATGCTCGAACTCTTCAGAGCCCTGCTGATACATGCTCCGCGGGTACCACTCGTTGCCGAACGCCGGCACCGAGTAAACTCCCCAGTGGACGAAAATCCCGAACTTGCCGTCCGCATACCAGTCGGGCGCCTCGTATGCCTTCAACGAATCCCACGTGGCCTCGAAGGGGCCGGATGCGATCACACGATCGACCTCCTGCAACGCGGCAGTTACGGTCTTCATCGGTCAACTCCCTTGCTTCCAACCTCAGGTCTCAGACGTCATCGCTGCCAGCGGCAACAACGGCGTATAGCACGCCGCCCCTCAGGGTCCCGGAGATTGTACTGCCCCCCTTCGCAATATGCACGGACATTAGCGCAGGAAGGAGGCGTCTCTCAGGTATCAGGCGTCCGCGCGACCCCTCACCTATGGTTCCTCATCGGCCCGGCCGCAGCGTCGCACAGGTAATAGGTACTGTGGACGAGGGAGTCGATGAGCCGGTGCCAAACATCAAGTTCGCCCGCCTTACCATCGGCCGAAATGCTGATCCCGGTGGAGTGCGCCAGAACGTCGAGGCCGGCCATCGTGAGGATGGCCAGCTCGATGAGGCCGCGCGCCGCCTGAACGTTGGTGACGTCGGCCTTCTGGCTATGCGCTGGCACACCGAGGGCAAGCAGGTCCTGTCGCGTCTGCTCAGCGGCCGCCTCGTTACTCACGTAGTTGATGCATACGCTGGCTCCCTCACGGGCGAGAGACAGGGCGCACTCCCGCCCAATCCCGCGCGACCCACCAGTTACCAGTTCCTTCCGCCCTTTCAAGCCCAGGTTCAACGTCAACCCTCCTTCACGGAACGCGAATCGTTGTCAGCCTGCGTGCAACTGCCTGGCATGCTGCGGGTCGTGGTTCTTCCTGTCAAGGTGGGAAGGCCACTATGCCGGTGCCCGATGCTGCTGCAACCCCTGTAGCGCGCCGGGACATCGCGCTGGTCGGTCCAGTTCGCCGTAGTGCGCGGGCATTGCATTGGGCAGGTGTTGACAGGGCGCCGGACCGCCGCTAAGATTCAACCCACATCGCGCGCGGCCCCCTGCCGCAATGTCCGTGGATACCAGGGGTTCTCATGGAGGGTCGACAATGGCCGCAGGTCCAATTTCCGAGCAGGAGTTCTGCAACAGGCATGAGAAGGTCGGAGCCTTCCTTCAGGAGAACGATCTCGGGGCCCTGTTCGCGTACTCCCCGCCGATTGAACACAAGTGGACCCAGACCGGCCACGTGTCTTACCTGTCCGGTTGGGACAATCACGACCGCATCGTCGAGTCGGCCGTGGTGATTCCTGCGAGCGGGCCCGCAGCGCTGCTCTTCGCCGGGCTGCCCTTCATGACCGAACAGGTCGCCGAGGTCTCGCCAATTGATGATGTGCGCCTGGTGAAGCCCGTCGACCCGAATGCCGTCGGAGTCGCCGAGGCGAAGACGGCTGGCGCTGACACCGGGCCCCGCGACTTCGCAAGCGAGACCCTGTCGATTCTTGACGAGAATGGCCTGGCGAAAGAGGACGTCGGCGTTGTGGGCATCGAGAGCATGTCCCATCCCTTCTACGAAGTCCTCGCCGATGGGTTCGGCAACAAGCTGAAACGTTGTGAGGATATCGTAGCGGAACTTCGTGCGACCAAGAGTCCGGCTGAACTCCAGGCGATGCGGGAGGCCGCCCGCCTCAGCGACATAGGGTTCGAGGCCATGCTGGAGGCGGCGAGGCCGGGAATGAAGGGCCTTGAGATCGTTACAGAGATAGAACGGGCGGTGCGCCGCGAGGGGGCCGACCATGCGAAGTACTGGATGGCTTCCGGGCCGCCGACGGACTGGGGCGAGAGCCGCCACGATCTGAAGCCCCACGAGCGCGTTTTGGGGGAAGGCGATATGATCGCGGCCTGTTCTTACGTGACCTACAAAGGGTACTGGTGTCACGGGCAGCGGGCGGGCACGCTCCTCGAACCCTCCCCGGCTCTCGAGAAGATATTCGCCGTCGCCCTGGAGGCCCAGGACACCGCACTTGCCGTGATGAGGCCCGGCAACGCGGTGCGACAGGCGGTCGAGGCCGCGCGCGAGGTGGCCGGCCGGCATGGCTTCACGCTGGGGGGTGGGCGCATCGGCCACGGCATGGGCATGGACTACGGCGAGAGGCCCCTGCTGGCAGCCAGCAATGAGGACTCTTTGCAGGAAGGGATGACGTTCGGGATGCACTGCAACTGGCTCCTGCCGGGTTCGGGGAAGCTCTTCGTGCCGCTGGGGGACGTGTGCTGCATTGGGGCTGAGGACCTTGAGTACCTCATGGGTTTCCCGCGCGGTCTCTTCCTGGCGGGCCAGTAGGGCGGAGAGTTCTCGATGAGATTGATGGGAGATGTGGCGCTGGTCAGCGGCGCCGGGAAAGGCATTGGAAAGGCGATCGCATGGGCCCTGGCCGAATGCGGCGTGGCCGTGGCGGTCAACGCCCTGCACGAAGCATCGGCAAGGGACGCTTGCCGGGAGTTGATGGAAGCGGGGCACAGGGCGTGCGCCGTCCCCGCGGACGTCTCGGACGAGGCCGCCGTGGTAGAGATGGTAAAGCGCGCAACGGGCGAACTTGGCCCCATCGACATCCTGGCTAACAATGCGGCCGCACCCGCCGAGTTCGTCCTATTTGCGGACGCGACGGCCGAGGTTCAGAGAGGTGAATTGGTCACGCTGATAGGCGTATTCAACTGCACGCGCCATGTCGTACGCTCGATGATCGAGCGTGAGCGAGGCCGCATCATCAACATATCGTCCCTGGCGGCGCGATGCAGGCAGCCCGGGCGCGCCATCTACTGCGCTGCCAACGCCGGCATCGAGGCATTCACCCGGACGCTCGCGGCCGAGGTGGGCCAGTACGGCATCACGGTCAACACCGTCAGCCCTGGGGCCACCGAGAGCCCGCGCTTCCGCGCGCGATCCGAGGAGATCCGCAAGGCCCACCGGGCGATGATCCCGCTGGACCGTTTCGCCGAGCCGGAGGAGATCGCCCAGGCGGTTCTCTTCCTCGCCAGCGACCAAGCCAACTACATCACCGGAGCCGCCATCGACGTGGACGGGGGCTTCTCGAATTTCATGCCCTGCAAGAAGAACCTGCCGCAGCCCTGAGGAAAAGGAAGAAGCATGAGCACGAAGCGAATCGTGGCAACCGCGCCGATCGACGATACGGCCACCGACATCCTCCAGCAGATCGCACCGATTGAAACCGCCCCCTCCCCGGACGAACAGACGCTGATGGGATTCTGCGAGGGGACGATTGCATTCATCAGCCGCGGGGCCGGCGCCGTCACCGGCAGGATGATCGCGGCGAGTCCCGACCTGAAGGTCATCGGACGACCGGGAGCGGGATACGACACGGTTGACATCGCCGCGGCCACCGAACGCGGGATTCCGGTTGTCTACGCACCGGTGAGCGCCTTTGCCGTGGCGGAAGGGGCGCTCGCCCTCCTGATGACGCTGGTCAAGCGCATCCCCGAATGCGACGCGATCCTCAAGGGCGGACGATGGAAGGAACGCTATCATTTCAAGACTGGCGACATGACGGGCCACACGCTCGGAATCGTCGGTCTCGGACGCATCGGCTCACGCCTCGCCAAGCTGGTTCGCCCGTTTGACATGACCGTGTTGGCATCCGACCCCTGCGCGTCCGCCGAGCAGGCCGAAGCGCTCGGCGCCGAGCTTGTCGGGTTGGATGAGCTGCTTTCCCGCTCCGACTACGTGTCGCTGCACGTGCCCTTGAACGATGAGACGCGTGGGTTGATCAACGCGTCGCGCATTGCACGCATGAAGCGGGGCGCCGTGTTAATCAACACCGCGCGCGGGGGCATCATCGATAGTCTTGATGTGCTGGCCGATGCCCTCGAAGGCGGACAGCTCGCCACCGTGGGCTTGGACGTGTTTCCCGAGGAGCCCCCGGACACCTCCCACCGAATCTTCAAGGACGCACGCTGTGTTTGCGCCCCCCACGTGCTGGGGGTGAGTGAACTCGCCATGCATAGGATATACACGACTATGGCGAACGGCGTCGTCGCGGTCATGAAGGGTGGAAAACCCGAGTTCTGCGTCAACCCGGAGGCCCTCGGTTGACCGGCGAGATCATCGACGCCTACTGCCACTGTGGCGTCAGCAAGTATCGCCCCATTGAAGACGTGCGCCGCGTCATGGAGCGTTTCGGCGTGGCGCGCACGGTCCTGATTCAGCACCTGGGAGAATACGATAACAGCTACATCGGGGGAATAGTCGCCGCGCAGCCAGATCGCTTTGCGGGCGTGTTCACCATCGACACAGAAGCGGCCGACGCCCGTGACTCTCTCGCGCGATGGGCAAGGCAAGGGGTGTTCCGCGGCATCCGACTGCTCGGCCGGACCCTCGACGCCAGCCCCGAGCTCTGGGAGCAAGCCGCCGACCTGGGCCTCAACATTGTTGTCTACGGGGAGCCCACGCTTTCGCTCCATGCCGGTTCCCTGGCCGACTTCCTGGGTCGGCACCCCCGAAGCCGCCTCATCCTGTCGCACTTCGGCGTGCTTGTCCGCAGCGAGTCCCCCGGGTTCGGAAGCTGGGATCGCATCCTGTCGCTGGCGGACTGTCCGAACGCGTTCATGCAGGTCTCCGGGATGCACATGTTCGCGCCGTACCCCTACGCGGAACTCGTCCCGCTCGTGCGACGGGCGCTGAGTTCATTCGGCCCCGGGCGCCTGCTCTACGGCAGCAACTACCCGGTCGTGGGAGAGGATTCCGTCTACGGGCAGGAACTGGATCTGCTGCTCGAGGGCCAATTCGGCATACCTTCCGATACGGCGGAGGACGTGGTGGGACGCACCGCTCGCAAACTCTGGTTTGATGACGATTCCGCACACTGAAGGGGACTACCGTGACCGATCGGCTGAAGGAGCTCCTCGACGAAAACCGCATTCTCTTCGGCATGCTCTCCCGAGACCCGACCATCGCCGACATGGAGATCATCGCCCAGGCCGGCTACCACGTGATCTGGCTCGACATGGAGCACACGTCCCTTTCGCCGGAGAGGGCCACGGAGCTGTGCCGCTTTATCACCCACCTGGGCATGGTGCCCATGGTGCGAATCGTCGAGCTGGCGCGCAGCCAGGTGCAGGTCCTTCTGGACGGCGGCTTCCCGATCATGCTCTTGCCGGGCGTCGCCACGGCCGGCCAGGCGGCCGAGTTCGCGCGCCTGGGCAAGTTTCCCCCGCTCGGCGTGCGCGGGATATCGAGCTCCAGCCCCGCCATCGGCTACTCCATCGGCTCAGACCAGCGGGGCAAGGTTGAAGCGCTTGACGAGGCCACGCACCTGATGGTGCAGATCGAGAGCGATGAGGGGCTGAAGAATATCGAGGCGATCTGCGCCGTCGAGGGCATTGATCTCGTCACGGTTGGGCCGCTCGACTGGAAATTCGATTCGCAGGCGTTCGGCCCGCAAGCCGACGCGGAGATGGCCCGAAACGTCGAGAGGGTCTTCTCAGTCGCAGGCGCTGCAGGCAAGAACACTGCCATGTTCGCCCGCGACGAACAGCAGGCCGCGCGGTACGCGCAGATGGGGGTGCGCATCCTGTTCGCCGGCGTCGACATCGCCCTTAAGGCCCGCGCCTACGGCGAGGCGATCGCCTCCTTGCAGGCCGCTGCGCGCGAATGAACGTGCCCCGGTCTGCCGACGCCTCCGGCATCACGCTTTGGACAGGCCGCGTCAGTTCACGGTGAAGGTCGACGTGTGCTGAGTGGACAGGCCTTCCGCAGTCACGTTGACAAGGACCTGGTAAATGCCCTGTGCAGCGTCGGATGGGAGCGTGATCGGCACTTCGCTCGTATAGGTGCCAGGCGCCCTGAGCACGTCCTGCGCGGTTTCCGCCACCGTGGCCCCGTTCAGGGTGACTAGCCGACTTTCCCGGGCCTGTATCTGCCACTGCGTATCGGGCGCCATCACGGCATACATGGCCCGGAGCGTCACCCCTTCGCCGGGGCCTACTGCCTGAGGATCGGCCGCCACGCTGACCAGCTCGACGCGCACACCCTGCACAGGCTGGTAATCGTACGCGTCATAGGTATCCTCGGCCGTCTTGTCCTTGTGATCGAGGTAGGCGCCAACCGCACCGCCAGCCACGGCCCCGATAAGGCCCCCGACCAGCGCCCCTTTCGAACCCTTGTACAATCCACCGCCCAGCGCGCCTGCGGCGGCACCCACGCCGGCTCCGATCGCCGTCTTGCGGTGTTCCTGAACGAACGCACACGCCGGCACGAACAGCAGCAACGCGGCCAGATAACCCAACGCTTTACGATTCTTCGTAACCATCACTCGTCCTCCGACTACGATCGTGTCCCAGACATTTCCCCCGTGCCTACATGGTATTGTACGACGCGGGCGCGAACCCGCCAAACCGGCTCACAGGCGCCTGCGGGGCATTTGCCAACGTTCCCTTGCCAGCGGCGTCCCAGGATAGGATAATTCCACGCAACAGGCGATTGCCTGTCGGCAGAGCCGCAAGGTCGCGACAGCGGCAGCTCACACCATAGGGAGGCGTTGTGATGATCGATCTGAACGAGTGCCGCATCATCGATCTGACTGAGGAGGTCATTCCCGGCGAACTCAAGAAGGACGGGAGCTATCTGCACGGGGAACCCGCCGGGGGAAGGCCGGTCGAGCTCCAGGAGTTCACTGCCTTCGGGGCGCGCATGCACTTCATTCAGGGCCAGACCCATACCGGCACTCACGTCGAGGCGCCCTATAAGTATTCCGACACTGGAACGGACCTCGGCTCGATGCCGGTCGAGTGTTACATCGGGGAGGCAGCGGCGTGCAACTTCGAGGATATGGAAGCCGGCGCCGCGATCACGCCTGACCATTTCCTATCGGCCGGCGTGAAGGCCGAGGATATCGTCCTGGTATGGGGCAACCCGGCCGATGCCGACGATCCGCCGTACATGACATTCGAGGCCATCGACTGGCTCATCAGCATGCGGGTCAAGCTCTTCGGCAATGAGAACATTGCCTTCGCGCCACCCGGCACGCCGTTCGGCACCGGGTTTGGCGACGCCAGACTTCTGCTCGGGGGCATTGTCCTCGCCGACGGCCTTGTGGACATGAACCAGATCAAGAAACCTCGCGTATTCTTCATCGGCCTGCCCGTAAAGATGCGGCGGCTTACGGCCTGCTGTGCCCGTGCCATCGTGCTTGAAGAGATAGACGCCGAATGAACTCGTTAGAGCGGGCACGAAACCGATCCCCGCGCGCAATGGGCCAGCGGGCGGGTGGGCTCCGGGCGTAGGAGGAAAGCGAGAACGCATGTTTGAACTCAAGCCGGACTTCGACAAGGTCCTGGAGCGATACGAAGCGTGGTGGGACTGCGAAATCGTGGATCGCCCGCTTGTTTCCATCACGTTCCGCAAGCCTGAATCCAACCGCGTGCCGGGACCGTCGCCGAAGACGTTTTCGTCTCTGCGCGACAGATGGATGGACACGGAACACGTCGTCGCGCAGGCCGCGGCGGGCCTCAGAAATCGCGTTTACTACGCTGATTCCCTCCCAGTTGCATGGCCGAATCTCGGACCGGAGGTCTTCTCGGCGTTCTACGGGTGCGAGCTGGAATATGGGGAACGAACCTCGTGGAGCATACCCATCCTCGAGGACTGGTCGCCGCAGGCCGTGGCCGGGTTGCGGTTGGACGAGGACGGTTTCTACTTCAAGAAGATCGTGGAGATGACCGACGCCCTCATCGAGGCCGGCAGAGGCAAGTTCATCGTCGGGCTCACTGACTTGCACGCAGGCGGCGACGCCATCGCCGCCTTCCGAGGCCCTCAGCAGCTCTGCATGGACATGATTGAACACCCGAACGAGGTCAAGGCCCTGTGCGATCGCGTCACCGACGACTTCCTAAAGGTGTATGACTTCTTTCGCGAGAAGCTGTCGGCGGCCGGCATGCCGAGCACGACGTGGTGCCCGGCCACGTGCAAAGGCAGGTTCCATGTCCCGTCGAATGACTTCTCCTGCATGATATCCGATGACATGTTCAGGGATGTATTCCTTCCCGGCATCGTTCAAGAGTGCCGGCACATGGACCGCTGCATCTACCACCTTGACGGACCGCAGGCGTTGCGTTACCTGGACGCGCTTCTGGATATCCCCGAGATCCACGCCATCCAGTGGGTGTCCGGGGCGGGACAGAGCTACTGGGCTGACTGGATCGACGTCTACCGGAGAATCCAAAGCAGAGGCAAAGCCCTGCAGATGGCCTCCGTCCCGGTGACGGAGCTGACCCGGCTGTTCGAGGCGCTCCGCCCGGAGGGCGTCTGGCTCAGTCACATCTCCGGAATAAAGGATCAGGACGAGGCGGACGCCGCTTTGAGGGCTGTGGGCCGCTGGGGGTGCTCATGACCCACTTCGGGCAATTGGAAGCCCGGACGGCGCCAGGCACACGCGCACCGTCGGTCATCCCTCCTGCGCGTACTCCGGCTTCACGGCCTCGGCGTCATACTTGTCCATCGGCGGGCTGAACACGTCTATGATGATGCAATCGTCGATGAAATGGCCGCCGTGCCTGACGCCGGGCGCAAAACAGTAGAACGTTCCCCCTTCCACGAGGTGCTTCGTCTCCTCCTTGCCCTCAACTACCCTGAATTCAATCTTTCCCTCGATGATATACGCCATCTGCTCCTGCGGGTGCTCGTGCATCGGGAAGTCCAGCCCCGCCTTCATGTGATAGAGGCAGACGGTCAGATTCTTGGCCGCGACCACCTGCCGCAGCACGCCGTCGAACGGGTTGTGCCACTCCATTTCGGAACTGTTGAGAAAGACGAATTGCTTCACGTTCAGCCCTCCAACGAGTCAATCGAATGTTGGCGTCATGCCGCCGGCAGATGGTCCATTTCGCCGGTTTACGGGATCGCAGCGATCCCGATCGGCTAAGGTCCCCATTATAGCCTTCGGCCCGTTCCTGTCGAGCGCACGAGAACGGGTTGACATGAACCGCCCTGCGCGTAGACTTGGTGCGTGAGAGAGCGAACGCGGTCGGACCATCGGCAAGGGGAGCAACGGCCAATGCAGGACAGAAGAGTGCGGCTGGGCGTTGTGGGAGTGGGCATCTGGGGACGGATGCACATCCGGGCATACGTCCAGCATCCGTCGGCTGAACTGGTGGGGATATGTGACCTGGACGAGAGCCGCGCTAAGAAAGTGGCGGCGGAGTTCGGCGTTCCGAACTGCTACGGCAATTTTGACGACCTCCTTTCCGCCGGCCTATACGGCCTCTCAGTCGCCACGCCGGACGCCGCGCACGCGGACATCGCCGTCAGGGCGGCGGAGTTCGGCGTTCCGAACTGCTACGGCAATTTTGACGACCTCCTTTCCGCCGGCCTATACGGCCTCTCAGTCGCCACGCCGGACGCCGCGCACGCGGACATCGCCGTCAGGGCGGCGGAAAGAGGCGTGCACATGCTCGTCGAAAAGCCGCTAGCGACAAGCCTTGGGGAGTGCGAGAGGATGATCGCAGCCGCCGCTGAGAACGACATGTTCCTGATGGTGGACTGGCACAACCGCTGGAACCCGCCGTGCGTACACGCATGGAACGCGATCTGCAACGACGGGCTCGGCGAAGTCCGCTACATCTACTACCGCCTCCCCGACACGATATACGTCCCAACCCGGATGTTGCCCTGGGCGGGCGAATCGTCCGTGATGCCCTTTCTCGGCAGCCACGCGCTCGACACGACCTGCTGGCTCAAGGGCCGGGCGCCCACACGCGTCTACTGCAAGCGCCAGGAAGGCGTCCTCACGGGCATGGGCATCGACACGGCCGACATGTACGTCACGATGCTTGATTTCACCGGCGGCGCCACGGCGGTCATCGAACGCGCATTCGCCAAGTACACGCCCGGTACCTTCGGCGGGTTCCCGGATGCCGCGTATGCTGACATGTTCATCACGCCCGAGGTCCACGGCCGGCAGGTCGGCTTTGCTGTGGAGAGCATCTATCACTTCGTGGACTGCATCCGGGACGGCAAGCGGCCGCTCACCAGCGGCGAGGACGGCCTCCTCAACATGCGCCTGATCCTGGCGGCCGAGGAATCGGCACGCGAGGGGCGGCCGGTGGGTCTGTAGACCCTTCTTGTTGATGTTCGGGATGGAAGCGCAAAGGCTTCCGGGGTAGCCGGAGCGTCTCGCCCCACGCTTGACGACCGGGAACGGGCAGCATACCATTTGGTCGCGTTCCCCTGAAGGGGTCTGCTCTCAGAGGTCCGCGGCGGCCTCGCGCCGACAGAAACGAACGGACCCGGTGATCGGCAGATGCCGGGATAGAGAGGTGAGCAATGGCGAAGGCCTGGGTGACGCGGGAATTCGAGGGTTTCTCACGAGGACAGTTCGAAGACGGCGGGAGCAATCTGTATGTGAACGCCAAGGGGAGCATCGGACTGATCCACAGCACGGACGTGGACAATGACGGTTACGTGGACGTCGTCCTGCCGAACTCGCACGGCTATATCGAGCGGGGGCCGACCTGGATATACGAGACTGGGCCCGGCGAGGGCAAGGACTGGCAGCGCAAGGAGCTGCCTAACGACAGCGGGTGGATGAGCCGAGTGCTCGACGTTGACGGCGACGGGTATCCCGACCTCGTGGTCGTCAACGCCGAGAACGGCGTCACTTCCGAGCTGGAGTCCTACGTCTACTGGGGCGGCCCGGACGGGCTGACGGGCGAGAGGACGGAGCTGCCAACCGCCGGCGCCTATGACGTGGCCGTGGTCGACCTGACCGGCAACGGCATAGTGGACTTGGTCTTTCCTTCCGCGTGGGTCGATCACCACAACCCCGGCCGCCCGCGGCTGGTTCACGTGTACGTGCAGACTGCGCCCCGCCAATTCGAAGACGCATCGGAGCGTTACGGGCTGCAGGGCGTGGCGGCAATGTCGGTGGCGTGTGGAGACCTGAACGGGAACGGCCGGACAGACATGGTGGTGGCGAACTACCGGAGTGAGTTCGAGTATGACACGGACTCGTTCCTCTACTGGGGGACCGAGGACGGCTTCGACGTCAAGCAGCCGCTTCGCCTGCCGACGCATTACGCCATGAGGGTCCTCCTTGCAGACCTTAACGGGGACGGCCTCGACGAGATCATCTTCTGCGGCGGGGACGAGATCAGAATCTTCTGGAACGACCGTGGCGCATTCGACCCTGAGAACCGCACGATCGTCCACGAGAAGGGGTTCGGCACGATGTTCTGCGTCGGTGCCGTAAACGCTGTGGTCGCCGACGTGGACGGGGATGGTGAGAACGAGCTGATCATTGTGACCGAACAAGGCGTGCAGATCCGCCCTTCCAGCGATCTGCAGACGATTAGCACGTTCCTGCCGATACCGTATGCCACCTGGGTCCATGCCGCGGACCTGGACGGCGATGGCCGCCCCGAGCTTATAGTCAGCAAGTACGACGACCGCGTCAACTACGAGACGGAATCGGCAATCTTCTGGAACGGACCGGAGGGATTCTCCGCTGACCGGGCCAGTTGGGTGCCCACAGGCGGAGCCATGGGCTGCACGGCCGGCGACCTGGACGGCGACGGGCGGCCCGAAGTGATATTCAACAACACGATGGGAGGCCCGTCCCAGTTCTGGAAGGACCTGCCCCTTTACGTCTACCTGGGCAGCAAGGACAACGACTACGGGGTGCACCGGCGCCTGGACTTGCCCAGCGGAGGGGGCTCCTGCTCCTACGTGCTGGCGGACCTCGATCTGAACGGTTATCCTGACCTGGTTTTCGTCGCGGAAGGCGGCCTGCGCATATTCCCTGGAGGGCCGGACGGCCCCAAACCGGACCGGCACTTCAACCTGACAGTTCCCGCCGAGAACGGCGTGGCCATGCAGGTGTATATTGCCGACTTCAACCGGGACGGCTATCTCGACCTGCTGGTCGGCGTGCAGACCTACGACGACAAGCCCGAGACCATGGCCAAGTCCTCCCACATCTTCTACGGTTCTGCCGACGGCTTCTCGCTGGAACGTTCGGAGAACCTGCCGACCTACGGCGGATCTGCACTGCTGGCGGACGTGAACAAGGACGGCTATCTCGACATCATTGTGGGCGACAAGCGCGGTTATATAACGATTTTCCTCGGCGGCCCGGAAGGGTATTCTCTGGAGAAAACGTGCAGGATTCCGGTCACGGGTGGCCACATCGGAGCGATCAACGCGGCGGACCTGAACAAGAACGGCTGGCTCGACCTGGTCGTGCCCGTGATGGGACATTACGATAGGCAGAAGGACACGTTCTTCATCTTCTACGGCGGTCCGGAAGGATACGACCCTGAAAACTCGCAACGCTACACCGGCGGCTATTCGCCCGGCGCCATCGCCATCGCCGATTTCGACAACGACGGCAACCTGGACCTGCTCGTGCCGGCCTATTCGACCGACCTCACGAGGGTCCTGCCCGTGCAGTTCTTCCGCGGCAACGGCAAGACAATCGACCTGGAACACCCCATCAACATCATGGTCCCGGCGGCGTTCGCCTTCATGCCGATCGACCTGACCGGGAACGGCTACGTCGATCTGATCACGGCCTGTCACCGAGACGACCTGGGGCATCAGGTCGACTCGCTCATCTTCTGGAACGGCCCGGAAGGCATCTCGCTCGACCGCACGACGCCCCTGCCGGGGCTCGGGCCACATTTCCTGAGCACCCGCGACCCTGGAAACGCTTACACCCGCGAGCCGGTGGAAAGTTACTTTTCGCCGGCTTTCGACATGGACGGACAGGCCCCCGCGTTAATGCGTTGGGACGCTGACGTCCCAGAGACGACGGAGCTTAAGTTCCAACTGCGCTGGGCCGGATCCGAGGGGCAACTCGAGGATGCCCTATGGCAAGGCCCGGACGGCGAAAGAACCTACTACGAGGCCCCCGGCCAGCAAGTGCGGGGCGTTGATCCCGCGGCACGCTGGCTGCAGTACAGGGCGCTGTTTATGTCGCGGACCGGATGCCGATCGCCGCAGTTGCGGGAAGTGCGAATAGAGTTCAGCCGGAGCTAAGCGAGGCGACAATTCGGCGCGGCTCCGCTTGGTTTCAAAGGAGGTAAGCATGACGTCCCGAGAGAGACTGCTGGCGGCGCTGCGCCGCCAGGTGCCGGACAGGGTTCCGGTATCGCCCGACGTGTCCAACATGATGCCGGCACGTTACACCGGCAAGCAGTTCTGGGACGTTTATGTGAACGAGGACCCACCGATGTGGAAGGCCCAACTGAGCCTGCACGAGCGGTTCGGCTGGGACATGATCCTCGCCGTGGGGCTCGCTGATGGGCCTGACGATCCGCCATCCGAGACCAGGGTCGTCGCCAAGAGCGACGAGCAGTGGGAGACCGAGCAGGTCGTCCACACCCGCAAGGGCGACCTCACGGTCCGGACGCTCTATCCCAGGAGCAAATCGCCGTGGATCGTCAAGCCCCTCATGACCAACCCGGAGGCCGAAGTGGACGCCCTCGTCGCGACGCTTACGGACCCCTGGACCAAGGACGCATCGCATGTGGACGAAATGCGGGAGGCCGTCGGCGAGAACGGCATCCTGTCGGCCGGGATGTCGGTCCCGCTGGCATGGTGGCTGTATTCCAGATGTCAACTAGACAAATCGGTGCTGGATTTCTTCGACCACAGGCGGCTCGTAGAGAAGGCCATGGATGCATACACCGAATGGGGGCTGGAGTTCCTCAGAGCCACGTGCGAGCGCGTGCGCCCGGACCTGTTCATGTTCGCCGGGTCCGTATCGTCCATGTCCGTCATCTCACCCGACCTCTTCCGCCGCTACGCCTTCCCCTTCCTCTGCCGGGCGAATGAGATCGCCCGTGGCTACGGCGTGGCCACCGGAATGCACATGTGTGGGCGCAGTCTGGCTGCGCTATCGATGCTTGTTGACTCCGCCATCGACCTATTGGAACCGCTCGAATCCCCCCCCGGAGGCGATGTCTCGCTGGCCGAAGTGAAACAGCAGTATGGCGACAGGGTATGCTTAAAGGGCAACGTTAACACCTTCAAGACCCTGGCCAGGGACAGAGTCGAGGACGTCACAGCCGAGGCCGAGAAATGCATGGACGACGCCGCGGCCGGGGGCGGGTTCATACTCTCGACCGGGGATCAGGTAGCCGGGGATACGCCCGAAGAGAACTTCGTCGCACTCATCGAAGCCCCCAAACACTACGCCGCCAGGGCCGAGTGAGCGTCAGTGCTCGACCCGTGAAAAGAACTCGTCCTGAAGGTCCCTCGTCGCGGTGTCGTCCTTCACCGCCTTTATGATCGCCGCAACCTTTTCTACGCAGCACTCCACCAGGACGGCGCCCTTCTCCGCCGTGGCCGCGCGGGCATCTCCCGCGTAGTGATC
>CAZHPE010000025.1:0-21019 GCA_964534775.1 uncultured candidatus Brocadiaceae bacterium | reverse complement strand
GCACCATTCTGCACTCTGCCACGGCCGAAAACTATGACCATCCGGGAAATGCGGGGTGAGGCTCATGGTGGTTCACCCCTCCTGTCAAGGTGCCTTCCTAACATATAGTATCCACCGGATTTGGAATCCATTCTCACCGCGATGGCGTTCCTCCCGGCCAGCGGCAGTCTACTACAGCTTCCAGCTTTGATCAACCTGTTGAGAACCGGCTGCCTGCGGCACGTCGGCCGTCC
Organism: uncultured candidatus Brocadiaceae bacterium; assembly: GCA_964534775.1. GTDB lineage: Bacteria > Planctomycetota > Brocadiia > SM23-32 > SM23-32 > CAZHPE01. The sequence goes on along the minus strand of CAZHPE010000025.1, from coordinate 20,786 downwards.
TGGAGCGTCCAAAGGAGGCTACTAAGTGCGAGCGCGCCGCCCGCCAGCGGACAGATGCCCATGGCCAGCGACAGCGGAACGCCTTGGTCCTTCAAGAAGCCGACGAGAATCGGGCCTATCAGGCTGCCGAGCGCGAGGCTCGCCGTCGCGTAGCCGTAAAGCTTGGCCTTTACGACCGGGAAGCGGTTCCCGATGAGGGTCCAGATGCACGGGTAGGTTGCGCAGGCTATGAACCCGCCGACCAAAAAGGCGGCCAGGCTCGCCCAGTAGTTAGTCACGGCCAGGCCCAGCGCAAAGAAGCCCCCTCCCAGCACGCTACTGAACCTCAGAAGCCTCAGTTCGTCCCACGGACGCCGCACGGCGGCCAGCAGCAGGCGGCCCAGCGTCAGGCCGAGGGCCATGCCGCCCAGCACCAGGGCGCCATCGAAGTCGTCCACGTCGAACTTGTCCTGCACCGTCGAGTTGACCCATTCCAGAAGTGTCCCGATCATGAGTCCGTGGAAGAAAATCAGTAGCGGGACCCACATCCACTGGCGCCAGTCTTTGTGAGCAGCGACAGATGCCGAAGCGGAGCACGTCCGCGCGCACGCTAGTCGCGCGGACGGATGGGCGGCGACCGGGCGGATCAGGATTACTGCCAGCGCCAGGCATAGCCCGGTCAATAGAAACCCGATGCCGTAGAGCGCCCGAAAGCCCCAGGCGTCCCATCCGCGTTCGTGAGCTTCTGTCAACCACAGCCCGATTAGCGGAGCACCGATAGCCCACGAGCCGAACCAGAGCGCGGAGAACAGCGACATCGTCTGCCTCAACTTGTCGGGAAACAGGTCGGCCAGTTGCGAGGAGTTGGCGTTGATAATCAGGACGGCGGCAGCTCCCATGAGTACGAAGCTTGCCAGCAGGCTGCCGAAGCCCAAGGCAAGCGCCGCCGCGATCGAAGCGGCCATGACGGCCAGAAACCCCGCCATGAGTACAGGAAAGGGCCCTAGCCGATGCACGATGTGTCCGACGAAGGGCGCCACAACCAACACGCCAAACGACGCGGTACTGCGGCAGATTCCCAACTGGATGCCCGAAAGGTCAAAGAGCCTTTGGAAGGTCGGCCCTGCCGCCGCCGGCATAAGGTAGGGAACCTCAAGGAGCAGGCCCGTGCTGAGAATGGCGGCTGCGGCAGCCCTCTTGCTGGACACTGTGCGGACCTTCTCTCTAATCTTACGAGTATTGCGGCGAGCACCGCCAACATGCGGAGGCAAAGAATGTAGCACACCGGCGGCGCCTTGTCACTTGGCAGGGGTTCAGGCGGGCGCCGTCAGCGGCCGCAAGCCGTCCGCAACGAGAACAGGTCGGCGGCTTTCAGCGCGAAACAGAGGCGCACCGGCCTGCCGGCGAGGGCCGACAGGTCGCTCTCGCCCTTCCAAACGACCGGCTCGTCAAACTCGTCGCCGAAGAGCGGTTCCATGTCGGACAGGGCATAGCCCTCGATGGGCTTGCCACCCTCGTCCTGAACCTCGACCTGGACGGAGCCGACAGCCGAGGTTGAGTAGTTCAAGAGCAGTTGCCCGCCGTCGAAGGTCACCGGGCGCGTGATGAACTCGCCGCCGCCGTATCCGGCGTTCACGGACGCTATCCCCAGTTGCCGGACAGTTACGCGACGCAGGCGGCTCGTCGGCCAGCAGTAGTGCTCGCTCACATACATCGACCATTCGCTTGGCGCGGTTTCGATGATGCCATGCGCTGGCATGTTGCTCCGGTGCGTCCAGTTTCGCGGGTCGGGGCCGGGCCGAAGCCACGCCTCCATGAACGGGCGGTCCCAGTGCACACCGTCGCGGCTGGACATGAACACCGCGTCCGAGACCCCTTCGCGCGGCTGCTCCATGCCATCGATGTCTTTCGTGCGCTCTGGGACAAAGCGTTTCGGGAAAGAGAGAAGGATGTGTTCCGCGCCAGGGCAGGGGATGGTGGCGTTGGTATAGAGTTGCTCGTGCGGCACGCCCTCGCCGTACTGGTGCGGCACGGGTTTGGTCCAGTGCGCGAAGTCCTCGGACGAGCAGCTCTGAATGGCCCGCACCTCGTCGTCGAAGAAACGGCTGAACATCCGGTAACGCCGCTGGCGCGGGTCCCAGAAGGCGACGTTGAGCGAGTCGAAAGAGCCCGTGATGTCCAGCGGCCCTTCGCCCATCCTCTTCCAGTGGATGCCGTCGGGCGAGTTGAAGGCGAGCAGGTTGTCGGGCGCGATGCTCCCGATGCCCTTGTACTGCTCTTCGGCCGGAGCGTCGGGGTTCTCGTCGCGGAAGACGAAGAAATTATGGGTCCCGTCATCGAGCAGGACGGCATTGTTCTCCTTCGTGCCCGTCACTTCAAAGAGCCCGAGGCGGGGCTTGGTGAAGTGGATGCCGTCGGTGCTTTCCGCATAGTTCGTGGACGGCCCGCCGCGGTGGTACATGCGGATTTGGTCGACGTCCCGAAACACGGTGAAGTAGGCCGATCCGCTCCACTCGTATGGGCTGTTGAGTTCCAGCACCACCTCACGCCGCACCGGTTCGTGCAGCTTCAGGCCCGCGCCGCCGCGCATCTCCTCGATCAGCCACCCGTCAACGAACGGCTCGGTCCGGGTGCCGATGTGCACAACATCCTTCACTGTCTAACCTCCCACAGGTCAGTCATACCCCAGGATTTGCGTGATGGCACTATACCCATACTTCTTACACAGCCTGTTGATGAAATCTGGCTCCACTGATTTGCAATATGCCAAATAGCCGGATAGCCACGTCTTCTCGTCCGGGCCCAGCCCCTCCCAGCCGTACACAAGAGTCCTGATTCGCCGTTTTGTATTCCGGCCACAGAACCCAAGCGATGAAGACGGTGAGCGCCAGCACCCCCGGCGCCACGGTCAGGAATAACGCCATCCGTAGCCGGTCGCCCGTGTCCTTCGCCTTCGCAGTCTTCATCTTCTCGCCCCCCCTACTTGCGGTTCGATATGCGGTTCTCCTCGAACATTATACCCCAGACCTTCCACGCCTTCTTGATCTCGGTCGCATCAACTGCCCACATGCGTCCCGTTGGCCTTCGAGACGATGAATGCGCGCTTCCCGCCCGGGGTTAGGGGAATCTCGTCGCAATAGCGCATGTTGACCGCAACCCCGGGTGGAAACCTGGCCAGGACGGTAGGGAGGTCCTTTTCGACCTCCCGGCGATCCCCGACAACCCGAACGGTGAACTCGCTTGGCGTCTCCTGGACGATCTGAAACATCCGTACGCTCGGGAAACCCAAGAACAGGTGGAGCAACTGCCCGGAGTGCATGCGGGTGCCGTCTTCCAGGGTCAAGTAATCCGCGCTGCGACCCTCCACGGGCGCGAGCTTCGGAAAGGTGACCCCGCAGGGGCACGGGGCCTCATCCGGCGGGAGGAAACTCCCCACATCGCCCAGATCATAGCGGATCAGCGCGAAACCGAAGTTCCACAGGTCCGTCACGACGATCCGCCCCGATTCTCCCGGAAGCACCGGCTGCCCGTCGTCGTCCAGAACCTCCACAACAACGTTATCTGCGCTTACGTGGAGACCGCGATGCGCCGAGCATTCCATGGCGATAACGTGCATTTCGCGGGTGGCATAAAGGTCGAACACCTTGCAGCCGAAAACGCGTTCAATGCGCTCTCGCTGCAGCTCGTGGAGTTTCTCCGACGAGCAGACGATGCCTGGCAGCCCCAGCGCACGCGCGCGGGCTGCCAGGCCGTCTCCTTCCAAGAACTGAGCAAACTCGTCCGCAGCGGAAGAGTAGCAGCGCAGGAGCCCGGGTCGGCGCCGTTCGAGCACCCCCAGGAACTCCCGCATGGTCCCTGGCGTCATGCTGTAGGGACTTAGCGTCATGTACATCTTCGAGAGGCGGTTGAGCAGGCGGTAAAGCGGCAGTGACTCCCAGGGGAAATCATAATCCCTGCCCCAGATGATGCCGACGGGCTCTCCGGGCCGCCAGCCGGTGTACATCTCGTCGCGAAACGCCCCAATCTCGCGGACAAGGTCCCGGCGGAAATCCTGCCAGAATCGGGCCGGCTCGCCCGTCGAGCCGCTGGTGTAGTTGATGTGCATCCGTCTCCGATTCGCATCGCGGGCAAGCAACTCCTCTCCGCGTTCCTGCTGGTCGCGCTTTGCGATGATCGGAAACTGCCGCAACGCCTCCATCGGCCGTTCGCGCGCCAGCCCGCCAAGCCGCTCCTCAAGCCCCCGGTAGAAGGGGACCTGCCCCAGCGCGTGGTCGAGCAGCTCCGACAGAAGCCGGTCCCTGTAGGGTTGCCAGGCGCGCGGCTCAGAGCGGGATAATCGCTGGAAAGAGCGGAGCTGGCCCATGGGCCAGGTGCGCCCCCCGCGCCGCAGCATCTTGGCCACCAGGAAGGCTGGAAACCCGATGTGTCCCACCAGCCACTCACGCACGGGCGCCATTTCGACTTGCTCCATTCGGGGGGGGCGTGCCGCGTCATGTGCCCGATTCCCGTTTCTCTGGTCCAACTTGTGGCCTTCGATGCAGCGGATTCGAGGGAATCGGCCGTCCGGCGTTTCAGACGGCGCGATGGTACGGGAGCCGTCCGAGTTTGTCAACTCTCAGTACGGAATGCCGGCGCTGGGCCATCTCTGGCGCGGCAAGCTGTCGCGAAATGACCCCACGGTTGACTTTGCAGCCTCAGGGCCTATAATCTTCTGGCAGGAAGCTTGCAGTCTGCCCGGCTCCGAGCACCTCGGCGTCGGTAAGCGCCTGCTGGAGCGCTACGAATGGTGGCGCATGGAGCCTGCGCCCGAGTCGGTCGGGCCCCACTGGAACCCCGACGACTACCTGCAGCCCTATGCGGTCGTCATCCCCGGCCAGTGCCGAATCGTCTACTTCACGACCGGCAGCAAGGGGTGGTGGTGGCAGGGGGTGCAGGTCAAGGGTCTGGAGGGGGCGCAGGGCTACCGGGCCTTCTGGCTCGACCCGATCACCGGCGGCGAGCACGATCTGGGCGGGGTCAGGCCTGACGGGGACGGGGTCTGGAGGGCACCCTTGCCGCCAGTGTTCCAGGACTGGGTGCTGGTGGTCGAGAACGAGAAGTGACAGCGCCCCAGACGTTTCCCCGCCCGAGTTGGACACGGCACGTGATATGCCATTAGCATGGATAAGTGAAGGTTCTTTCAGGGAGGTGGGATGCGCACAGGACATGGACACGACCACGGGCATGCCGAGGGACCGGCGGTCTTGAGCCCGGACTACGGACACATGCATGCTGAGGTTCGGCAGCCGGCCATGTCGAAAATCCGGCGGCTGCGCGGGGCCCTGATCATCACCGGCACCGTAATGGTATTGGAGGTCGTGGGCGGCCTTCTGACTAATAGCCTGGCGCTCTTGAGCGACGCGGGGCACATGTTCACGCACATGTTCGCCCTGGGCATTAGCTATTTCGCCATCGTCATCTCGGCCCGGCCGGCCGACCGCCAGCGCACCTTCGGCTACTTCCGGGCGGAAGTGCTGACGGCGTTCATAAACGGCCTGTTTCTGTTCGCGATCACGGGCTACATCTTCTACGAGGCCGTCACGCGCATCGTGCACCCCGAACCGATCTTGCCGCTCCAGATGTTGGCAGTGGCCGTGATAGGGCTGGTGGCCAACGGGGCGAGCGTTCTGCTGCTCATGCGGATCAGCGCCGGCGACATCAACCTCAGGAGCGCCTTCGTCCACGTGGTCTACGACGCGGTCTCGTCCGTCGCAGTCGTTGCGGCGGCGCTGATCATTCATTTCACACAATGGTGGCTCTTCGATCCCGTGGTGAGCATGATGATCGGGGTGCTGATTCTCCTGTGGGCCTGGCAGATCGTGCGCGAGTCCGTTGCGATCCTGCTGGAGTCGACGCCTCGTGATATCGACCTGGACGAGGTGCGGCGCGACATGTGCGGGGTCGAGGGCGTCCAGCGCGTGCATGACATCCACGTCTGGCAGATCACCACGAACATGTACGTGATGACCGCTCATGTCGTTGTGGGGGACATGCCCATGGCCCAGACGGACGAAGTGGTCGAACGCATAAACCACTACTTGCGAGAGCACCACAAGATCGGGCATGCCACGTTGCAGATGGAATGCGACGTTTCGCACCAGGAAGAGCAGGTCACTTCCCCGCGCGAATGGCCGGACCTCGAGGGCGGCGTCAGTGCCCCGTGAACTCGTTCACCACGGCCAGGAACGCCATCCCGGCGACCATGAAAACGATGTTGCGCAACGGGCTTTGTTCTCTGATCTCGGGCACGATGTCAGTGGCGGCGATGTAGAGGAAAGAGCCTGCCACCACGGCCAACAGGGCGCCGGTTGAGGCGGGGGCCAGCGTCGGAAGCACGGCCAGCCCGATCAGGCCGCCGACGGGCGTCGCCAGCGCGACCGCAATCGCCAGGGACATTGCCGTTCGCTCCTTGAGTTTGCGTAGCAGGAGCGCGAACGTGGTGATGCCTTCTGGCAGTTCGTGGCTGACCACCGCCAGGGTTGTTACCAGGCCGATCCTGTTACCGCCGGCGAATGCAGCGGCGATAATCACCCCGTCCAGAAGGCTGTGCAGGAACAGCCCCCAGAAGAAGACGATCCCTCGCGCCGCCCCGTTGGACCGCTCAGGGTAATGGACCTCTGCCCCGGAGTGCAGCACCAAGAACGTCTCCAGCACGAGGAACGCTGCAAAGCCCCCAAGGGCATAGAGTCCCGCATGCCGGTTCTGTTCCACTGCGTGCGGCAGAAGCGATGCGATCGCCACGGTGAGGATTATGCCGGCCGCAAACGAGTTGATGTAGTGGCTGTAGCGAAGCGCCTGGTCGTGGAACAGCTTGATCGTCACTATGCCGACCAGCGTGAGAAGCCCGGCCAGAAAGCTGAAGGGGACCGTCTGCCACATGCGCGCAACCCCTGCCGGGATGTCAGACCAACATCGGGCGGGATCCCGCCGAAACCGCCGCGCACTGCATGGTAGCGGTATGAAGCTCGTCCTTCAACCGGCCCAGGCTGCCCGAGCCATATGTCTGCGGTTTGACAGCCGTGGGCTATCGATGTACCCTCTTACCTGAAGCTTGGCTCCGTTAGCGCCGGATGCAAAGGCCCGGGCCGGCGCGATGCCGGTCCGCAAGCTGGTACGGGCGGCGGGTTCTTGACACGAGGCGTATAAAGGCAATCGGCGGTGTCTCGAAAAGAAGTGGATTTTGCAGATGTGATCGATCCACTCAATCGCCATACGAGCTCTAAGGCCGGTGGCAATGGCGTGCTGTTAACCTCAATCGGCGGGGACGGCCGATCGAACGTGATGACCATCGGTTGGGGTCTCTACGGCTGGTTCTATCACTCGCATGCGGTGGCCGTGGTGGCGGTGCGGCCGGCCTGCCACACATTCAAGCTCCTGGACGAGGTGGAAGAGTTTGTCCTTTGCGTGCCGACCGAGGAAATGGCCGAGGCCGTCGCGTTTTGCGGCAAGGAGTCCGGTCGGGATTTCGACAAGTTCAAGCGGACGGGCCTTACTCCCGTGCCGTCCACACACGTCAGGCCCGTCTCCATTGCCGAATGCCTCATCCACGTCGAGTGCAGGATCTATCACAAACAGCGCGCGCCGCACTTCATCCTCACCCCGGAGCACAGAGAGAAACCCCTGGAGGCGCAGCATGCGATTTATTTCGCCGAGGTGCTCGGGACGTTTGTTGCCCGCTGCTGAGCGGCACTGGGACTCTCGAAGAGACCCTCGGCCCCGTCAGGAAGCCTCAGGGGCGGTATAGCGTCGTCTGCAGTGCCCACGTAGGAACGAGTTGAAGAGGTTGGGAATGGCGTTGAACGCATCAGAAACAGAGCGTGTGTGATCGGGCTGGACGGGGCGACCTACAACGTGTTGGACAAGTGGGTTTCCTCGGGGGATATGCCGAACTTGGCGGACCTGATGGAGCGCGGAACGCGCACCGTTCTCACCTCCACCGTTCCCCCCGTCACGGGTCCGGCTTGGACCTCCATGGTGACCGGCGTAAATCCTGGATCACACGGGGTTTTCGACTTCTTCAAGTGGTCCATAGACGGGACCACGGGGCGGCTGGTAACCTCGAGAGATGTCCCGCTCCCGCGCATGTGGGACGTGGCCGGCGCGGCCGGTCGGTCTGTCGGCGTCTTCAACGTGCCCATCACGTTTCCTGCCTGGCCGGTCAACGGATTCATGGTCACGGGCATGCTAACGCCCGCTCCGGGACCGGCGATGACACATCCGGCGGCGGTGCATGAGGAGCTGACGGAGCGTGATATCTGCCCTTTTGGCAAGCCGAAGAAGGAGGGGTCGGAGCGCCAGTTCATGAGCTTGCTCTTGAACAAGCACGCTATCAATGTGGAGGCCATGACCTATCTGCTCAAGAAACATGAACCGGACTTCTTTATGGGTGTGTTCTTGGGGCCAGATCGCCTCCAGCACCACCTTTGGTCCTACTGCGTTCGGGCGGCCGATGCAGATGACCCGACCTTGCGCAGCCGCGTGCTGGAGTACTTTCGCACGCTTGACGACGCCATAGGGCGGCTGATGCGCTTTTTCGGCGAAGACGCGACCTTCTACGTCGTCTCGGACCATGGGTTCGGACCGGTTCGCGGGACATGCCGGCTCAATAACTATCTGGCCGAGAAGGGTTTTCTGGAGTTCGACGACCGCCGGTCACGCCGCTTACGGAGGCGTCTGGGCACCTGGCGTGTGATCAAGACCGTGCTTACGAGTCTGGGGTTATGGGACTTTGCCAAACGGCGGCTGTTGCAGCGCGCCTCCGGCGACCGGAAACGTGAGCGCGGCGACCTCGCGCGTCGCCTGGACATGATGCGACTGGTCGACTGGGGCAAGACCAGTGCGTATCTCAGGTCACGCTCCGAGTGCGGCATCGTCGTGAACCTGCGTGGCAAGTGCCCCAATGGCATAGTCGAGCCGGGTGAGGACTACGAGCGAGTCTGTCAGAACCTGACGGACGTCCTGCGCGAACTCAAGGATCCGGAGAGCGGTGAAAACATAGTAGAGTACGTCTTCCGAAAGGAAGACGTGTTGAGCGGGCCGTTCCTCACGGAAGCACCCGACCTTTACGTGTTCAGCAACGGCAGCCATGTCATGGACAATGAGATGGGCGGTCCCTTGTTCGTGAAGGGGCGGCTTCGGGCCACACACCGAGGGGAGGGCGTGTTGATCGCGTGCGGCCCCAACGTCAAGCGCGGCGCGCAGCTCGACGCGAACATAATGGACGTGGCGCCCACGGCCCTGCACGGCATGGGCCTTAGTGTGCCCGAGCACATGGAAGGCAAGGTCCTTACGGATCTGTTCGAGGATGGTTTCCTCGCAGCCCACCCGGTCGAATACTGCGACCATCAAGAACCGCCCTTCGGCTCGGACTCGGAGCCGCCGCATTCGCCCGAAATGGACGCGCAAGTGGTGGCTGCGTTGAGACAGCTGGGCTACCTGTAGCGAGGCGGCTCCGGGCGAGGCGCCGAAAGTTCCTGCCGAAAGGGGACATGGAGAATGCCGCATTCAAAGCGTTCCTATGCTTTCCAGGTTGTGGGGCCGTCCAATGTTGACGCGCTCGCAGAGCCGATTTCTGCATTCCGCAGGGCGGCGCGGCAGGAATTGCGCCAGCAGCGCCAATGGCATGGGGCGGCGGATGAGCGGCTTGGCCCGCGATACTGGCGTTGGTGCTGCGTGGAGAATCCCGCCGGCCGCAGCGCTTCGGTTGTGGCGCTGCGCGACGGGTGCGTCGTCGGAATGCTTGCGAACGTGTACGTGCGGTTCCGCCTCGCCGGGCGGCGCGTCATGGCCAGCGTGGTGGGTGATCTGAGCATTCTTGAACCGGAAAGATCGTGGCGCTGCTACGTTGGCCTGGTCGAGGAGAGTCTGGCACGAGCCGTTGCGGATCGTGTCACGCTGGGCTACTGCTTTGTGATTCGGGCCAGCGTGGAGCTGGTCCAGCGCATGGGCGGCGCGCGCGTTGCCCGCCCGCCGGTTTTTGCGGGGGTCTTGGACGTCCCGAAGGCGCTCCAGGGCGGCGGCGTGCCACGTTGGCTATCGCTGGCGGGTGGCCTCGTCCAGCCCCTGGTGCGCTTGAGGAGAGGGGGCGCGCCCGCCTTCCCGCGGGGCACGCGCGGGCTGGAAATCCGGCGCCTGGAAGGGCCATACGGCCGCCCCTTCGATGAGCTTTGGGGCGCCGTGGCGGAGAGCCGCGGGATCGCGGCGGTTCGCGACGCCGCTTACTTGAACTGGCGCTACGTGAAGTGCCCGGACCGCGAATACACGCGACTGGCCGCCTTTCGTTCCGGCAGGCCGGAGGGGCTCGTAGTGTTTCGCTCAAGTCCGAAACTCCGGGCCGGCTACCTCTTGGAACTCTATGCGAGAGACGACTGCCCGGCCGTTCTGAGGGCCCTTCTGGAAAGCGCACTGGAGTTGCTTGGCGAGGATGGAATCGGGATGGTGGGCGCTTCTTTTCCCGCCGGCTCAGGAGAGGCCGGCGCGCTGATTGACCTGGGCTTCCAACGCTGGGCGAGCCGGCTCTGGGGCACCGAGTTCATCGTCATAACTGATCGGAGCGCAGGAGCTTGCCCGGAACTCGATCCGTCGAACTGGTATTTCAGCCTTGGCGACTGGTTCACGCACTGAACTCGCCTGCGCCGGGCTGTTCACGCCCGTTTTCGCTTGAGAAGAGGCCCCCTGTTGGACCACAATCACATTGCTGGGCTTGTCTGGAACGTCGGAACCGGCCTGGCGGTCTTCGCCATCGGTTCGGCTGGGTCGGGACAGGGCGAGGATTTGGCCGATTGGGCTGACAGGTACTGAGAGAAGGGGCGCAACGCGTGCGTGACGGCGAGATCACTTTCTGGGTAGGGCTTCCTCCTGGCGCTAGGGCACTGACCCTCTTGCGCGAGAGTGCCGGCTTTGCGGAGCCGCTGTTGGACCTGCGGTACGGCTCTTCGCAGCACAGGAGGGCGATGGCCGATGCGGCGATTCAAGAGGGACTTGCCGGGCTGACGGTATTCGTGGACGCAGGTGACGTGGAACTGCTTGGGTTCCTCCGAGGCGAGTTGGGAGGGGGGTCACGGATCATCCTCGCATCGGCCGTGCCAGGGGATGGGGCGGCGGGGGACCTGGTTGGCGAGTTCCACAAGCGGGACATCGACGTGGCCTTCGAAGTGGACAGCAGGACCCTCGCCGCGGATGCCGTGGCAGCCGGGGCCGACTTCCTCGTCGCCTCGGGCAACGAAGCCTACGGGCCGGTCTCCGCAAAGACCTCCCTGGTCCTGCTCGCGGAACTCCTTGAGGACCTCGACGTGCCACTCGTGGTGAGGGGAAGCCTCGGCCCCTGGGGTGCGGCAGCAGCACTGGCCGCAGGGGGTGCCGGCTGCATTCTCGACACGCAGGTGCTTCTGGTGTCAGAGTCCCCCCTGAGCGCCGAGTCCAGGCAAGTCCTGGGGCGCTGTTCTCCACACGACACGGCGCTCGTCGGGGCGCTGTTGGGGCGCCCGTGCCGGTTCCTCAGCGCGGGCGGCGCGAGGGCGTATCGCGAGCTGGCCGACCGGGAGAAGGATATCTTTCGTCGGCGCCGCTCTGCGGAAGAGAAGGCCCGCGCCTATGAGCAGGAAGTTCTGCCCCGATTGCGTCAGGGGTTCGAGGGCGACTCCGGTCTCCTTCCCGTGGGGCAGGGCATCGCGTTCGCGCAGCAGTTCGCGGAGGAGGGGCGCGACGTGCGCGAGGTGCTCGCCGTCTACCGTTCAGCGATCACGGATTCCATAGGCAGCATCAAGGGGCGCTTTCCACTTTCGCCCGGCTCCGCGCTCGCGGAATACCACGGGGTCCGATACCCGATCGTTCAAGGCCCGATGGCCGGCGTCTGTGACAATCCGCGTCTCGCCACGGCCGTCGCGCGGGAAGGGGCGTTGCCATTCGTTGCGGCGGCGGGCCTTTCCGCCGGGCAGACCCGTGAGCTCATAGTGCAGACCAGGGCCGCTTTGGGAGAGCGGCCGTTCGGGGTAGGTCTGATCGGGTTTGCCGACGCCGAGGAAAGCGCCCGTCAGCTTGAGGGCGTGTTGGCCGAGCGCCCGCGTTTCGTCACCGTGGCCGGCGGTGACGCAGGGCTCGCGCATCGCCTGGAAGAAGCCGGCATCGGCACCTATCTCCACGCGCCCTCGGTGGCCCATGTGAAGGACCTTCTGAACAAGGGCGTTCGGAGCATTATCCTGGAGGGCCATGAGGCGGGTGGCCATGTCGGCGCCCTGGGTTCGCTGGTGCTGTGGGAACTGGGGGCGCGGGAGGTTGCCGCACTCGCCCCGGAGGAGGCGGCTTCCACGCGGGTGCTTCTTGCCGGTGGCATAGGGGGCGTGCGGGGCGCCTTGGCGGCTGCCGTGCTGGCCTCCCGGATCGAGGAAACCGGCGCCGGCGTCGGCATCCAGATCGGCACGGCCTACCTGATGACGGACGACGCCGCGACCAGCGGGGCCGTGCCGCCGCGTTTGCAAGCGGCGCTCCTGCGCGGGGAGAACACGATTGTTTCCGGCCGGAGCGTGAATCTTCCGGCCAGGTGGCTGGAGTGCCCGGGCGTGCGCGGGATGGTGGAACAAGAGCTGGCATGGGAGAGCGAGGGACTCCCGTTGCCGCAGCGCAAGGCCCTGGCCGAGCGGGCGGTGCTCGAACACCTGCGCGGGGCCCTGGTAGGGCGGGGAGAGGCCGATGAGGCCGGCGCTGAAGTGGCAGCGCCCGAAGGCGTCGACCAGCCCGAGCAAGCAGAGTTCATGTGCGGGCAGGTGATCGCGACCCGCTCTCATCCGTTTACCATCAGCGCCTTGCACGAGGAGCTTACGGCGGGCGCACAGGAGCTGGCCGGGCGCGCTGCGTCCCTGGGGGCGGGGGCCGACGAGGTAGCGCAGGATGCAGTCGCCATCATCGGCATAGGCTGCATCTTCCCCAAGGCCAACGACGCGTCCGAATACTGGACCAACATCCTGCGGGGCGTGAGCGCGATCAAAGAGGTGCCGGAGGATCGGTGGGATCCGAAGGTCTACTACGATCCCTCACGGGAGAATCTGGAGAAGAGTTCGTCCAAGCTGGGCGCCTTCGTCGAGGGTTTCCGAAAGGACCCGGTCAAGTTCCGCATCCCTCCGGTTTCCGAGCCGTCCATCGAGCGCATCCAGTTCGCAACGCTCGAGGTGGCCCGCCAGGCGCTCGACGATGCCGGTTACCTCGAGAAGGGGTTTCCGAGGGAGAGGACTGGCGTAATCCTGGGAACCAGCACCGGGAGCGACCTGGCGCGGCTCTATGCCCTGCGCTCCGGCAGTGCAGTGTTCTTCGACGCTCTCAAGTCCGTCGATGAGTTCACGCAACTCCCTGGGGATCTCAGCGAAATGATCGCTCGCAAGACCGGGGAGACCCTTCGGGAGAGCCTGCCCGAATTCACGGAAGATTCGTGTCCGGGGGTGCTGGGCAGCATCGTTGCCGGACGCGTGTCGAACTACTTCAACCTGGGCGGCTCCTCCTTCACTGTCGACGGCGCGTGCGCCTCGTCGCTGACCGCAGTGAGCCTGGCCGTTGCCGGCTTGCGCAACGGGCAGTATGACCTCGTGCTGGCCGGCGGGTCCGACTTCGGCCTCGACCCGGCGACCTACACGCTCTTCTCCAGCCTGCAAGCACTGTCGGACACGGGGTCTTTCCCGTTCGATGAGCGTGCGGACGGCTTCGTAATGGGGGAGGGGGCCGGCCTCATACTGCTGAAGCGGCTGCCGGACGCCATTCGTGACGGCGACAAGATCTACGCGGTGGTGCGCGGAATTGGAAGCTCCAGCGACGGCAGCGCCAGGTCGGTTACGGCCCCCGATCCGAAGGGGCAGGTGCGCGCGATACTGGGTGCCTACGAGGGGCTCCCGTTCGGCCCCGGCAGCGTTTCGCTCGTCGAGGCGCACGGCACGGCAACGGTAGCAGGCGACCACGCGGAGATAACGTCACTGAGCGAGGTGTTCCGGGAATACGTCGAGGAAAGGAAATCGGTGGCCCTCGGCTCGGTCAAGTCCATGATCGGCCACCTGAAGACCGCCGCCGGCGTGGCAGGGCTCATCAAGACGGCCCTGGCGCTGCACCACCGCGTGCTGCCGCCCACCATCAACTGCGAGCAACCCCGCAGCGGCGTGGACTGGGACAACCTGCCGCTCTATCTCAATACTGAACCCTGCCCGTGGGATGCCGGGGACGGCCCGCGTCGCGCGGCGGTGAACGCGTTCGGTTTCGGCGGGGTGAACTACCATGTCGTCCTCGAAGAAGCGCCGGGCGAGCACCTCGTGCCTGCCGGACGGGTCGAACCCGGGGAGGAAGCTGTCGAAGCTCCCGCCGAGGTCCTGACATTCCGCGCCCCCTCGCGCGCCCAGCTGCTGGAGGAGGTCGGGGCGGTTCTGGACGGGCTTGGGCGTGGGGAGCCAGCGTCCTTGCGGGCAGTATCGTCCCAACTGCGGCAGCACGCCTCGACGCACGGGCCGACCCTTGCCGTGGTGGCCGCCGGTGCCGACGAGCTGCGCGGCCGCTTGGAAAAGGCCTGGCAACTGCTGAACGACGGGTCCCGAACCGAGTACACTTCGGCCCAGGGCATCTACTACGGCGAAAGCCGCCTCGGCGCGGACGAAAAGATCGCCTTCCTCTTCCCCGGGCAGGGCGCGCAGTACGTGAATATGGCCGGCGACCTGGCGAACTGCTTTCCCGCCGCGCGGGAAACACTGCGGAAGGTCGACAGCATCGTCCATCAGTGGAGCGATCATTCCGTGCTGCCGGCCATCCAGTGCGAGGAGGGCCTCGGCGAAGAGGAGCTTCAGCGTCTGGCCGAGCAGTTGATCCGTGCTGACTACAATCATCCCGCCCTTCTGACCATGGGAATCGTGATAAGCGACATTCTCCGGCGTGCCGGCGTTCGGCCCCATCTGCTCGCGGGGCATAGCGTCGGCGAGTACAGTGCTCTGGAGGCGGCGGGGGTCTTCGATCTGGAGGCGGCCGTGGCCGTGATCTGCGCCCGCGGGAGCAGGTTTTACGAGCACTCCCTGCCGAGCGGCGCGATGGCGAGCGTTGCGGCCCCATCAGAACAGACCGAGCAAGTGCTGAGCGAAGTGGCCGACTTCGTCAGGGTTGCCAACAGGAACTGCCCCGCGCAGACGGTGATCTCCGGCGACGTGAAAGGGATAGAGAACGTGGTGCGGCGGTTCGAGCAGCTGGGGATTCAGTGCAAGAGGCTGGCCGTTTCGAGCGGCTTCCACACGCCCCTGTTCTCGTCCTTCGTTGCGCCATTCCGCCAATTCCTCGACAAGGTTGCCTTCCGCGCCCCCGCCCTGCCTGTGCAGTGCAACCTCACCGGTGAGGCCTATCCGTCGGGCGGTGATTTCGCCGATGCCATGCGCGACGCCCTGGCAAGACACATGATCTCCCCCGTCGAGTTCATCAGTAATGTGGAGTCCATGTATCGCAATGGCGCCCGTCTGTTCATCGAGATCGGACCTGGTTCGACGCTCTGTTCCTTTGTGGATAGCATCCTGGGAGACAGGCCGCACTGGACGTTCCCGACCAACTTGCCACGCCGCTCCGCCAGCGTGCAGCTATTGCATGCGCTCGCCTTCTGCGCCGCAAAGGGGCTGGACGTGGATCCGGAGAAGGTTCTGCCCCGTCCCCGGACCAAAGACCGGCTGGTCGCCTCCAGGCAGGCACCGGCGCGTCCAGCGGCGGAGACGAAGCACCAGGCAGTCGGCCCGCCGGCGCTGCTCCGGGAAGCGCTTTCCGGTCAGGACGACCGTCTGGTCCGGGACTATGTCAGCCAGCGCGGCGATTTCCTGAGGGATATGGTTCGCCTGGACTTCCAGCATTTCGCAGGAGAGCAGGCACGCCCCGGAGGCGGGCAGGCACGTGGGGACGGGCTGGAGAGGCAGGTCATCGAACTGGTCTCGCGTCGAACCGGCTATCCTCCGGAGATCATAGACCTGGACCTGGACGTGGAAGCAGAGCTGGGGCTCGACTCAATCAAACAGGTCGAAATCGTCCGCGAGCTTGAGAGCACGCTCGGCGTCGATCTGGTGGCAGGAGCGGAGCGCGCGCACAGGAGGATCACGACGCTGCGGGACGTGGTAGAAACCTTCCGTGAGCAGCTCCCCGAACGCGTCCCGGCCGCCGGCCCCGAAACCGGGAGTCAGCACGCCCCGCACGGTCCCGAGGGGGACTGGAATGTCGATAGCCACCGGTGGGTGAGCGAGGCTCTCGAGGCCCCGCTGACCGGCGGGGGAGCCTCCGAGGCGCTTGCAGGCAGAAAGATGCTGGTTGTGGGCGGGCCGGAAGGACCGGGAGGCGTACTGGCGGGTCTGCTGGAGGAGGCAGGTGCAAGCGTCTCGGTTGCACCTGCGTCACAGATGGCCGCCCCGCCGGATGAGGGCTACGATACGGTCATCGACATGTCGTCTTTGGGTGAGGATGAATCCCCGACCCTCCAGCAGAGCAGCGAGTGGTGGGAGCGTGCCGCAGAGCGCGGAACGTCACTCCTGAGGATCGCGCAGAACCTAATCGCCTCGGCCGAGCAGAGAGGCGGGAGCAAGGCCCTCTGGGTAGAGGTAACCTCCCTCGGAGGCGAGCTGGGGGCGCGCCGGATCGAGTGCGTGCCGGCCCTGGCCGGCATTGGTCTTGGCATCAGCCGCTGCCTTTTCGCCGAGCACAGCGATGACCTCGACGTCCTCTATATTGATTTCGACTCCGGGCTGCCTGGCGACCGGGTGGCGCAGAGCGTGGCGGCGGAACTGACGCACGAGCGCCGGCACATCGAGATCGGTTATTTCGGCGGTAAGCGGTTCGAAATCCATTGGAAACCGGACGATTCTCCGCCGCAGGAAGAAACCGTCCCGTTGGACTCCGAGAGCGTCGTGCTGGCAGTCGGCGGGGCCAGGGGGATTACGGCGAGCATCTGCCGGGAACTGGCCCGGCGATTCCACCCCCGCGTCGTCGTGGTCGGCAAGAGCCCGCAGCCGGATGCAGATGCGCAGGGGGTCGCTGAGATTCCCGCGTTCGAAAAGGCCAGGGAGGACGTTCTGGAGGAACGCCAGCGTCTGGGCAGGCCCGTGATCCCGGCAGACGTGGAACGGGAAGCATGGCAGCGGGTGTGGGCGGCGGAGCGCGTCGGCAACCTGAGCGCTTTGCGCAATGATGCCGCCAGCGTGCTCTACCGCCAGTGCGACATCACCGACGCCCGGGCGGTCGCACGTCTCGTGCGGGAGGTGAGCCGCGAATTCGGCCGGATCGATGTGGTGATTCAGGGCAGCGGCGGACTGGTCGAAGACGCGACCGCAGGCATGGCGGCGCGGACCTTCGTCGAGGGCATGAAACCCAAGGCCCTGGGCACCGCCTGCCTGATGGCAGCCGTGCAAGAGGTGGGCTGCCGCGCGTTCATCAACCTGACCAGCGTTGTCGGGCGCTGGGGGTACATGGGGCTTTCGGCGTATGCGGCGGGCCACGAGATAGCCTCCGCCCTCGTGGCAGGCGCTCGCGGCACGCACAGCGGCCAGTGGCTCAACATCTTCTATGGTCCGTGGCTGGGCGTCGGGATGACCCGGCAGGGGGCGGTTCTTGAACGCCTGCGGGACAGGGGAGGCGCCCTCGTGACGGAAGAGGCGGGATGTGAGCTCTTCATTACGGAGTTGCAGCGCGGGGCAAGCGGCAACGTCGCCTTCCGCGGGACGGAGGCGTTCGGGGTTCTTCTGGCGCAGCAGAGTTGGCGCGGCGGAGAGACGCCCTTGTTTGATGAGCTGGCTGTGGTTGCTCCCGGCGTCGCAGAGGGACGCACGGCCCTTGATCCTCACCGCGACCGTTTCGTGGCCGACCATATCATGCGGCATGAGCCGATCGTGCCGGGGACGGTCATGCTGGAGATGATGGCGCAGACGGCCGCGCTCCTGGCCGACCCGGAGCATCTTCTGACGGATCTTGAGGACGTGGCATTCGTCCGCGTGGTAAGGTTCCCGCGCTCCCAGCCGCGCCATCTCCTGGTCCGGGCCCGCGCGACAGATGGGGGGGAGGACGGCACCTGGCTCGATGTCCAGGTGCTTACGCGGATGCAAGTGCCCGGTGGCGAGGAGACCCGCCAGGTCGTGCACGCACGGTGCCGGGCGCGATTCGGGGTCCGCCAGGCGCCGCCGAAGCCCGCCCTCGTGGTGGTCGGCACGGGTCTGGGAGATTCGCGGTTGGACATGAAGCCGTTCTGGAGCACGAAGTTTGCCAGCGGGCGCTTAGGGGCCTTTCGGAACATGAGTTACCTCAGTTCGGTGACCACGGACGGGGTTATCGGCGAGGTCATGGCCGCGGACATGGTGGAGCTGGGAGAGGCGCCCCTCACCGGAGATCCCATCCGCCTGGACGGTCTGGTCTTCACGCCCGACCTGTTGAGCGCCGTGTTCTCTCCGAACGCCTCGCACTACGTCGCCGGCGCAAAGGCAGTTCGGTTCTTCGGCGCGCACGATGCTGTCGATGCCCGACTGGTTCGCGCACGGAAGAGAGAGGGCACCATCTTCGACGTCGAGGGCATCGACAGCCTGGGGCGGGTAAGGGAGCGAATGGTGGCGTTGCAGAAGGTGCCCTCGTCCCCCGGCGACGGAATGGACAGGCCGGAGCCGATCTGGGACGCTGTTGGCTGGAACCCTCAGCTGGATGAGATTGCGGGGCTTCTGGGATACGGTGGCCGGCTGGCGCTGACACAAGTGCCGGTCTCCCTCGTCGGGGCCGCGCTGGAGGGGCCGGAACGCGATGAGTTTCTCAACGAGCAGCTGTCGAGCGAAGAGCTGGACCTGTTCGGCTCGCTTTCGCACCCGAAGCGACAACTGGAATGGCTGGCGGGGCGTATCGCGGCCAAAGGCGCCGTCCGGGTGCTCGGAGGTGCCGAGGCGTCCCCGGCCTCAACCATCATCATTCGCAGCTCCGGGGGCAACGTTCCGCAGGTCGTTATCGGGGACGAGGGCGACCCGGGCGCCCCACGCATCTCCATCGCGCACAGCGGCGACGTGGCGGCGGCTGCTGCTGCGTATGACGGGGCGCCTGGGATAGATGTTGAGGAGCTGTCCCTCTCGATCACCGAGATCGCGGATGAGTTCTGCACTCAGGAAGAAGTGGACCGAATAGTGCGGGACGTGAAGGCGGCGAAGCTCCTCGCCCTCATGGACCTATGGGCGGCCAAGGAGGCGGTGCGCAAGGCCGTGGGCGCGCACACCTGCTCTGCGAAAGATCTCCTGCTGGCGAGTGCACGAGCGGAGGGTGGCTACATTGTGTGCAGGTTCTCTCGAAGAGCCGAGACCGACCTCATGGCCGTCACGCTTCAGAGCCACGAACACGTCTACGCCGTGAGCCTGGCTGGACTGTGACCGGGGAGAAGCGTCGCCCGGCAGCGTTTCTTACATTCGTGAAGGGCTCTTGCTGTCCCGGTCGCCAGGCCCTATGATCTCTTCGGCGGGTTCGCGGGTGTCGCGGGACACCGCTCTGGGGAGTCGGCTCTTGTGTCACCTGTGTTGCGAGGGAATGTGCCCGAGATGAACATCGAAGAACTCGCGGAGATACTCGACGAGTTCGTCGACCTCGGCGCTGTCGAACTCCGTGAGGGGGACGTGCTCGGCGAGGAAATACCGGTCGACTCCAAGGATATGCTGCGGGTGCTGACCAGGATAGAGTCGCGATACGCGGTCAAGTTCTCGCCCCGTGACCTCGCCTGCCTGAGGACGGTGGGAGACGTGCTGGACGTGGTGCGCAGGCAGGGCGGAATGCGCTGAGCGGTCCGGCGGCCCCATGTCAGGCCGGCGGCAGGAACTGCGCGCAGGCCTGACCCGCGCAATCCGACATTCCCGGGCGATATGGCCCACCGGCAGGCTCAGGAACCAATTCAGCCCGTCCGACCGCAGCACTGTTTGTACTTCTTTCCGCTCCCGCACGGGCAAGGCTCGTTGCGGCCCACCTTCTGCTCCACCCGGATCGGCTCGATGCGCTTGTGTTCGCCGGCGGCATGGGCCGCCTCACGCTGGTGGTCGGCCTGCGCGGCGATGTCGAAAGCATCGTGTCGGGCCTCTGCTATCTGCCACACGCCGCCGAGTTCGCTCCGGTCACGCTCTTCCACGTGCACGCGGAACAACAGGTCCGAGACGTGCTCGGCGATGCTGGCCATCATCGCTTCGAACATCCGGCCGGCCTCGGACTTGTACTCGATCTTGGGATCGTGCTGGGCCCAGGCGCGCAAGGAGATGCCGCTCCTGAGCACGTCCATCGCGCGCAGGTGGTCCTTCCACCTCACGTCGATCGTGCGCAGCAGCGCCTCCCGGCCGAACTCCACCATGAGTTCCCGGCCGGCGGCCTCGCACCGGGACTGGAACATGTCGCGCACGCGCCCCACGAGCTGGTCTTCCAGCTCCTGTGCGCGCCCCTGCGTGTCCGACGTGACGTCGAGCGGCTCGCCGTGCTTGTGCTTGAACCACTCAGCAAGACCCTCCATATCCCATTCGCTGGCCGAGCGCTTGGGGTCGACGTAGACGTCCATCGCGTCCTGTGTCGCCTCCTCGGCCAGGGCGACAAGCTCCTCCTCGACCTTCCGCCGTTCCAGGACCTTCTGGCGCCAGGAGTAGATGGTCTTGCGCTGCTCGTCCATGACCTCGTCGTACTCAAGGACGTTCTTGCGCATGTCGAAGTTGTACTCCTCGACGCGCTGCTGGGCCTTCTGGATCATGCGGCTCACCATGCGGCTCTCCAGGGCCATGTCCTCTTCCATGCCCACGCGC
>CAZHPE010000024.1:0-21111 GCA_964534775.1 uncultured candidatus Brocadiaceae bacterium | reverse complement strand
CGCGCCCCGGCCGACTGCCCCGCGGGCGGGGATTGCAGCGGCGGCCGGCCTGCTATACAATGGGGCCTGAAGCAGACGGTTTCCCGGTGGTGTAACAGGCAACACAGCAGGTTTTGGTCCTGCTATCCCAGGTTCGAATCCTGGCCGGGAAGCCATCCTACCCGGTGTGCGAACCCAGCGGCCGTCACATAGGCTGCACCAGACCGCAATACTGTCGCGCTCGTCACCGGGTACCTTCTTCACAAGGCGCCGGAGAAGGCGCTTCCTTTCCGGACTCGTCCCCGCCCCTCTCATCTCGCCGATTCCCCCCTTGTCGTTGGAACTGTTGAAGAAGCGTGCGGCGAAGGAATGGCGGAGACCAAACGACGAAGGCCCGCGCGCCGCCGGCCTTCGTCGTTTGTCATTCGGATTTCGTCATTGATTTATCGTTGCGGCTTCGGGTTTCGTCACTTGGTCATTCGATGTATTCGCGCCGGCGGCACTCGTCCTTGAACTGCTGATATTTCGCCTCGTAGGCCGCGAGCATATCTGCACGGGGCGGGACTTCGCGCTCGATGCGAACCATCCGCCGCGCCGCGTCGGTGAGCGTGCCTTCCTGGACCATCGAGGCCGCAACGATAGCCGCCCCCATCGCGCCTCCTGTCACGGCGGGCCGAACGACGGTGCGACCCAGCGTGTCGGCGCGGATCTGCAGCCACGCGTCGCTCCTCGAGCCGCCCCCGGCCGAGTAGATCCGCTCGCCCACCTCCGCCCCGAGTTCCTCGAGCATCTCGAAGGCCAGCCGCTCCAGGCACGCCACCCCCTCCAGGCATCCTGTGAAGAACTCCGCCGTCCCTGCCGCCCGCCCGAGCATGAACGCCGTCGCGTGCTCACAGCGGAACGGGTAGCGCTCCCCGCGACCAACCAGCGGGTAGATGACCAGGCCGGTGGGGCTGACCGATAGCGCATCGGCGCTGAGCGCGTCGACCTCCTCGTCGCTGAACTGCCTGGAGAGGCACTCGGCCCCCGTGTTGCTCGCCCCGCCGGGGAGCCACCAACCCTCGGGGTGCTTGTGACAGTAGAGGCGGCCCTGGGGGTCGACGATCAGGCGCTCGGTGACGCCCTTAATCACGAGGGTCGTGCCGATCGTGGTGTTGAACTCGCCGGGAGCGACCGCGCCGCTCGATATCTGCGAAGCGCACCCGTCCGTCAGCCCCGCAGCCACTGGTATTCCGGGGGGTAAACCCAGCTCCGAGGCCCTGTCCGTTCTCAGGTCACCCGCCTGCTGACCCGTCATCTGCACCATTGGGAAACGCCCCATGCGCAGCCCCAGGACGGCCTGGATGTAGTCCGGCCAACGGCCCTCCAGCAGGTCGTAACCGAACTTCAATGCGTTGGTCTGGTCCGCGCGGCCCCAGCGCCCCGTCAGCCACCCGATCACGTAGTCCGTCGGGGAGATCAGCCACCGGGCGCGAGCGAACAGGCCACTCTGGTGCCTCTTGAGCCACAGGATTTTCGGCAGGCCGAACGAGGCCCCGAACCGGTAACCAAGAACGTCGGCCACGGCGCCTCCTGCCTTCTGGACGGCGGTGGCCTCGTCGGAGCTGCGCGAGTCGTTGTACATGATGGCTCGCCCGAGCGGCTCGCCCTCGGCGGTGACCGGGCACAGGGTGCCGCTGGTGCTGGTGACGCTGATGGCCGCGAGGTTCGAGACGTCATGGCCGGCGGTGGTCAGCCCCTGCACGGCCCCGAGCAGCGCCGCGCTCAGCGCGGCGATCCAATGTGCCGGATTCTGCTCGAACCAGCCGTCGGGAAGGCCCGGCACGGCGGCCTCTTCGAAGCCGCTTTCGCCCTGACCGAGCACCTCGCCCGTCTCGCTCACCAGCAGGCACCGCGCGCCTTGAGTTCCCACGTCCACGCCACAAAAGATCATCATGCCTCCCCAGTCTACCACCATGTCACGGAGATGCGTTTCATTTACCTCAGGCCACCGGCGCTCCGCCAGAGCGTCGGGCCGGGGCTAAGGGTTGCAACGAGCGATTGAAGTCTGCTGTCCGGGCCCAGCACGACTGCCCAGACCCCGTCCTTGAGCCGGGCCGCACCGGGCCGCCCCGGGCCCGCCGCCAGCACGGCCGTCCGCACTACGGGCGGCAGCTTATCAGGATCGAGTTGGTCCGTCATCAGCCAGATGAGGCGTGGACCCTGCTCGACTCCGGCGCTCTCTAGGGTCGCCCGAGCATAGACTATGGGCACCTGCCGGCCGGTGAGGTCATGAAGGAGCGACTGGAGCTTGCGGGCACGCACCCCGGTAGTCTTCTCGCCCAGGGCAACGATGCTCCAGCGGACCACTCCATCCTCCAGCAACGGCACGCCCCGCCAGAACGCGTTGGGCCAGGGCCGACGCATCCCCGGCAGGGCCTTGATCTCCTGCCATGCCTCTTGGACCACGTTGCGCGCGGCCGCAAATGCCTCCAGGGGCGCGAGGCCGCCGGTCCCATTCGGCTCGGCCCGCAGCACCTGTCGGAACGGCACGCGGCGGGTCTGCATGCGGATTGTCAGGTCTGCTCTGTCCGCGTTTACGACTGTCTGCAAAGCGAGCAGGGCGGCTGCGAGGCGGACCCGCGGCCCATGGCCCTGAGGCCCCTGCAGCGACAGAGAGGTCGCCAGCGAAGAGCGGCCCATCGCCAGGGCCAGCAAGGCCGCTTCCTCGCGCGCATCGCGGAGCACGTGCCATATTGCAAACTGCCGATCCGCCTCCTTTTGCGGCCGCGCCGCTCGAACCGCCACGCCGTCCAGGCCCTGCCACGCCGCCGCCCACACCGCGCTTCTGACCCTCACGGCCGCGTCGCGCCAGTCCGCTCCCTGCAGGTCCAGCCAGAGCCATACCGCATCGTCCACCCTCAGGAGACCGGCCCTGACAAATCCCGCGACCTCGCCCGGCTCACAGCCGCCGTCCACCAGCACCAGGCGTGGCCCTTCGCCCGCGGCGGCGCCGGGTAGCGCGCTCAACCCTTGCAGCCCAAGCGCCGGCACATAGCCCAGCGAGCGAAGGCGCTCGGCGGCCTGCAGGTCGTCGGAACCCGACCACAGGAGCCACGCCGGCCCCGCGGCCATCAGCGGTTCGCACAACACGTCAGGCGAGACGCCCGACTGCTCCGCCGCCGCCGTGCCCGCCCCCGGGGCGTAGAAGCCCGCCATGTCCATCCCTCCGGCCCGCGCCTGCCGGATGAGCGACGGAGCCTGGGTGGGCCTGCCGAGGGCAGACACCGTATATGAGGCGAGCTTCGATACCTCACCCGCCGAGATAGGGCCGGACGGCGAGCCCACGTCCACATACCAGAGCGCAAAGCCCTCCCGCGGCCGCACGCGCAATGCAGATACGCTGACTTGGATGGGCACTTCCACCGATTCGCCATCCGCTTCCACAAACAACCGGGCCGCGTGCGCGCCGGGTGCAAGGGGCCCGGCATCCAGCGTAAGCGCCAGCCACAGCCTCTTTCCTGCTATAGCGCGCCGTTGCGTCAGCGGCCGCATAATATCGGCCCCCCCGGGACCCGGCTCGACCGACCACAGGAAGGCCGCGGCAGGATGGAGCGGCTCCACCCCGCGCTGGGCGCCCCGCGTGTCGGCCACGACGCTCGCGACAACCCCCCCGATCGCCTTCCGGGCCTCGAAGCCGAAGAAGAGCGTCTCCTTTTCGCCGGCCGTCAGATCGATGGTGAGGCGCTCGGGCAAGCCCAGTTCACCTTCGGACCCAAGGAGCCGGAGCGCAAAGGAGCGCCCCGCCCCGGACACATCGGGGGAGTTGGAGGGAGTCCGCCATCGTTCGACGCCGGCCGACGGCAGGCTGCGCACCGGCACGGGTACCGCACCGGCCGGAGGCGTCACGGGCACCGTGTAGCTGCCCACCCTCCCGCCTGAGCTGTAGACCTCGTGCCGCAGCCAGACCGCTTTGACCTGTCCCTCGCCGCCCGGCAAGTCGATGCGGCCCGACTCCGGGCGGTACGGGTCGATGCGTGGGAAGATCAGCGTGTCGCACGGGTCAAGCTCCCTGCCGTCCGTGGCATAGGCCCTGGTCACAACCGATACATTGCTCAGCGGCTCCGCGAGCGCCATGATATTCACGCGAGCAGTGCGGCTGCCGCCCGCGAACGAAGTGTCGGCAGCGAAGGCTCCGCCCAACCCGCTCACGGCGGCCAGCCCCTCGAGGGGAACCACCAGCATCTCCGTGCGCAGCGTATGATGAGGGGGGACGCTGCGGTATCGCCAGCCGATCAGCACGCGGCCGTCGGGGTCTTTACGGGCCCAGGGGCTATGCGCTGCATCGTCGAGGAAGACGAAGCCCAGGCCTTTCAGGCCCGCAGGATCCGTGACCGCCATCCAGCGCAGCGGTCCCTCTGGGGCGCGAACGGGATTGAGTTCCTGCAGCGCCCTGCCCGGCGTCATCGTCTCGGCGCCCCTGCCACGGTCCAGGCAGTAGTACTCTCGTCCGCTGGACCTGGCGCCACGCACGGTTGCACCGCCGGCGGGCAACACCAGGCTGGACACGGCCGGGGCCTGTGCCCCGGAGAGGGCGTAGGGCCCCTCGTTCTTGAAGACCCATTCCACATGCAAGAACGGTACGCCCCGGCGAAACGTGATGCGTTTGCTGACGCTCAGTTCGCCGTCGCCACCGGTGCACGTGAGGACTATCCCAGCGCCGCGAGCGCCATCCAATGCGGTTGCACCGCCGGTCTCTTCCCATTCGGCCACATAGGCGCGGTCGGCCGTGTGCTGCTCCTGGAGCAGGCCACTCCAGCGCTCCGGCGTCCACGCGGTCAGGTCGATCCTGTCGGGCCTGCCGAAACGCAGGGCGCTGATGGTCGCGCCGTGATCGGGACGCAGTATGATTTCGCACGCACCAGGTTGCGCTTGGCCCCCGCTGCTGATCCGCAGGGTGCGCCCTGCTTTTGTCAGTGCAAGGCCTTCCGGTTGCAGCGCTTCCAGGCGGATGGGTGGCTTGGCCTGCGCCACCAGTGGAGCTTGCAGCTCCCGCGCCGCGGAGAGCCCGCCCGAGGCACCGGACGTCGGTTGCACCGTCTGCCCCAGCACAAGGCCCCCTACGGCGGCAATGACGAAAGCCCGCGCGCGGGCTCGCCGAGGCGTCCGCGCGCGTACGGGAGTATGTGCTGCTCTTTGCATGGAATCACTGTCACACAGAGGCTGATCATTCCTGCCGGAAGCACCTACGGCTATCATACCGCCCCGTAGCCGGTGCCACAACTACAGGTTGCACCTGCGCGGTTCCGGACGGCGTCTTCGGTTGGGGGGTCTTGGCCTGTGCCACCAAGCCCGGTTGCACCGGTCACTCCGGCGCCCGGTCGGGGTCCTTGGTTGGGGGGCCTGCGACGCGGGGTCCGGTGAGCCAGCTTGGATCGGGCAGCACCGCATCGGGGTTGAGGCTCATCTCCGCGCGCATTTCCTTCAGCTTCTGCACCTCCTCGCGCGGCAGCACACGCAGCCCGCCGGCCGCCTCGACGGCCATCATAACGCGCGCCTGAAGCTCCACGTGCTCCAGCTTCATCAGCGCACCTTCCAGCGTCCGGTCCACGGTTACAGCGCCGTGCCGGTCCAGCAAGATGGCATCATGAGCGGCTACTAGCCCCCGGACGGAGTCAGCGGACTCCTGGCTGGCCGGCGTAGCGTAAGGCGCGGTGGGTATTGTGCCCACATGCAGCACCACGTCCGGCAGCACCGGACGCCCCAGCGACACGCCGGCGACCGAGGCGGCCAAGCACCAGGGCGGATGGCCGTGGACGACGAAGTCCACATCCGGCCTCTCCCGGTAACAGGTCAGGTGCAGGCGCCAGTCCTCGGACGGGGCCAACCCCGCATGCCGCGGCCGCCCAGCCCGCTGGGGCGCGCCGCCGGCATCGGTGGTCACCATCTGCTCCGGCTGCAACCTGCCCAGGCAGCACCCGGCCGGCGTCAGGAGGTAGGCGTTCTCAGCAAGTCGCGCGCTCAGGCTCCCTTCGGCAGCGGCGGCGTAACCCCTGTCGTGCATCCACCTGCCGGTTTCGCAGAACAGCCGACGCAGTTGTCTTTCGTCCCTGTCAGCCATCATACTTCTTAGTCCAACGACCGAGAAGAGCCGCCCCGCGCGCGTGCCTGCGGGACCCGGCATGCCTTGTCACGTTTCGGACCCAAGGGGCCCGGGGCCCGGGGCCCGTGCGAACCGGCGGACCGTCCGATGCACCCTCTGCGCAGTGTCCGCCCTGAGGGTTAGCTGGGCGAGTGCCTCGCAGTCCGCCAGGCTCAGGCCCCTCACGGAGTGCTTTACGTAAGCGAGGGCGCCCACGTTCACGCTCAGCGTCCTGTAACCCAACCCCAGCAGCATCGGCAGGAAGTGCGGGTCGCTCGTCACCTCGCCGCAGACGCTCACCGGCCTGTCGAGATCCCGGCAGGCGCAGCGGATATTGTCCAGGATACGGATCACCGCCGGGTGGAACGGGTCGTAGGCGTCAGCCATTCTTTCGGAGTTCCTGTCGGCGGCCAGCACGTACTGGACCAGATCATTCGTCCCGACGCTGGCAAAGCCCCCGCGACGGAGCATTTCCCCGAGCATGTGGACGCAGCTCGGCACCTCGACCATCACGCCCTGCTCTATGCTCACGTTCGGCTCGCCAAGCTCTGCGGCGGCCCGTGCGAACGCCTTCCGCGCGGCCATCAAGTCCTCGACGCCCGTGACCATGGGGTACATGACCGAGATCGGCCCGTGGGCGGCGGCGCGGATGATGGCCCGGAGCTGCGGAAGCATCAGCTCCTCGGCCCGCGCCAAGAGCAGGCGCAGGCCGCGCAGGCCCATGAACGGGTTGTCCTCGTGCGCGAGGGGGACCGACGGCGGGAACTTGTCGCCGCCGATGTCCAGAACGCGGATGGTCACCCCCCCCTCGGGGAACGCCCCGGCGGCGCGCGCGTAGTGCTCGTAGAGCGTCTCCTCGGAGGGCAAGGCCGGATCGGTCAGGTACTCGAACTCGGTCCGGTAAAGCCCGATGCCGTCCGCGTGGTATTCTAACGCGAGGTCTATCTCCTCGGGCCGGCCCACGTTGGCCTGCACCACCACGCGGACCCCGTCGCGGGTGACGGCAGGCTCGCTCGACTCGGCAAGGATCCTGCGCCGGTCGGTCGCGTGCTGCCGCGCCAGACGCGTGGAGGTTCGCAAGCTGGCCGTGGTCGGACGCACGGTGGCCGTGCCCCGCGAGCCGTTGACGACGAGCGTCTCGCCGTCGGTGACTTCATCTGTGATCCCCACCAGGCCGGTGACGGCGGGGATGCCGAAGGCTCGGGCTAGAATAGCGGCATGGGAGGTGTAGCCACCGTGCTCGGTAGCCAGACCACGCACCATCTCGCGCTCCAGCCGCACGGCAAGCGAGGGCACAAGGTGGCTGGCCACCACAATGCACGGCTCGGTGAGGCTCACGGCGGGCCCACCCTCTACGAAGAGCAGGTTGCCTAGGATCCGGCGTCCGGCGTCGCGTACATCGGTGCTGCGCTCGCGCAGGTAGAGGTCATCCATCGCGGCGATAAGCTTCTCGAAACGCTGGGCCACCTCGGTTACGGCGGCCTCGGCGTTCTTGTGTTCCCCGATGATGATTTCTTCCACCTCGGCGAGGAAGGCGGGGTCCTCCACCATGAGGGCCTGGGGCCGGACAAGGTCCGCTTCCCGACGCCCAAGCTGCACCTCAACCTTGTCGGCAAGGGCGTTGAGGTCCTCGCGCGCCTGCGTACACGCGCCGCGAAACCTCTCGATCTCCCTTGCCTTGTCCCCCTCGGCGATGGTGTAACTGGGGACCTGCGCGGGGAAGTGGGCCACGTCCATCACCTTCACCCTGCCCACGGCCACGCCGGGCGCGATGCCCAAGCCCCTGTAAGTGCGCGAGCCCCTCTTGGCGCCCATGTCATTCCTTCAGCGCCTGGAGCTTTGCGCGGATCGCGGCGGCATGCCAGCTCTCGTTCATGGCGAACTGCTCGAACATCTCCTTGAGCCGCTCGTCCCCGGTGACGCGCGCGTACTCGCGATAGAGGTCGACGGCGAACTCTTCGTGTTCCAGCGCGCCTTTGAGTCGATCCTTGTCCGTCATCGCATCGCACCCCTGCAAAATGCTCTTCCGGAACGAACTCCATCCCCCGATGGAGTCTCTACACGTATTATTTGCAGAGAACGGCCGACAAATCAAGCGCCCTGCGACCGGAGCGCAGTGCCCCGCCGGCAGTGCGGCGCTTCATAGACGGGCCGGAGCGGCTGAGACGGCCGACATTTTTCTGCTGCCATTCCGGGCCATCGACGCCGCCATTGGCACATTTTTCAGCGCTTCTTGCGGGCTTCGCAGTCGCGGCATTGATTAGCCTCGATACCTGATCTTATACTCGGGGTTTCTGAACCCACTGCCCCGGAGGCAGCCGAATGCCAAGGCCCACTTTCGCCCGCATCGATCTGGATGCCGTGATGCACAACGTGCGCGCGGTGAAACAGCTTGTGGACGGGCGCAAGGTGTGCGCCGCAGTGAAGGCCGACGCCTACGGCCACGGGGCGCCGCTCACGGCCCGGATGATGAGCGAGGCCGGCGTGGATGTGTTCGGCGTGGCCATGACTGAAGAGGCCATCGAGCTGCGCCAGTGCGGCATCCGCGAGCCCATCATCCTGCTCACGACGGTGCCTGAATCCGACATCGACGAACTGCTCGACCACCGCATCACCGCCTGCGTCGGCGGAGACGGCTTTGCCCGTAAACTCTCCGAACGCGCTGTGCGCCGCGGCCTGACGGCCGAGGCGCACGTGAACGTCGACACGGGCATGCGCCGCATGGGCGTTTTTCACGACGAGGCTGCCGAGGCGATCCTGCGCATAGCCAGCCTCCCGGCGCTGAAGATCACTGGCATTTTCTCGCATTTCGCCTGCTCCGGTGAGGAAGACAAGGGCTTCTCGGATCGGCAACTGGCCCGTTTCCGCCGGGTGATGTCGGCGCTCGAAGGCGGCGGGATGCAGCTACCCATGCTGCACATGGCCAACAGCGGCGCCGTGATGCGGATGCCGGAAAGCTACCTGGACTGCGTGCGGCCCGGCCTGATCCTCTACGGCATGTACCCCCGCGACTTCCAGAGCCTCATGAGCCGAAGAATCCGGCTCAAGCCCGTCCTGTCCCTGCAAACCCGGATATCCTACTGCAACCGGGTGGCTGCAGGCGAAAAGCTGGGTTACGGCCACACCTTCACGACCTGGCGCGAATCGGTCATCGCGACGCTGCCGATCGGCTACCACGACGGTTTCCTGAGCCAATATTCCAACCTCGGGCAAGTCCTCGTGCGCGGGCGGAGGGCCCCCGTGGTCGGGCGCGTGTGCATGGACCAGACCCTGATTGACGTGACCGACATCCCCGGGGTTTGCGAGGGCGACCAAGTTGTCATCTACGGCGAACAGCGAGGCCGCCGCATCAGTGTCGAAGAAATGGCCGGCCTGCTGGGCAGGGTCCCGTACGAGCTCACCTGCTCGGTGGGCGGGCGGGTGCGGCGACGCTACATGCTGAACGGCGCCGTCGCCGGCGAGACGCCCATGCGCTCGCTTGTGCCGCCGGAGCTGGTGGAAGACATACTCTCGTCGGCCCGAGCGGCCACGGAGGGTCAGTCGGCGGCGGACGCCGGACGCCGTGGCGTAGCTTGACCGGCACCCGCTCCGTCCCCACGTGCCGCCCCTGCTACGCAGCCCTCCGACGCCCCGCCGCGCGGCGGTTTCTCCCCGCCCCGCCGCCAGTGCCGCGGCCGCCACTTGCGCTCCCAGGAACGGTTTTGCTGTTGCGAAATGGAGCGAATCTTCCTAACATGTCATCCGTCAAAAAGGTTCGCTTCCGCATTCCATGGTCTCGAACAGGCAGGCGTGCTCCGGGCGGCTCATGTCGACTATAGACTCCCAAAGAAAGCGGGTCGGGCTCAAGATCGTCTATTACGGGCCCGGTATGTCCGGCAAAACCACCAACCTGCGCGCCATCTACTCCCAGACGGGAGCGGAGAAACGGGGCAAGCTCGTATCCCGCCGCGTGAGGGGACAGGAGGATCTCTACGTGGATTTGTTGCCCCTCTCGTTGGGCACGATCGAGGGCTTCGATGCCACTCTGCATCTGTGCACCGTGCCCGGCCACGCGCTCTACAACGAGGTTCGGCGAATTATGCTCAAGGGGGTGGACGGGGTCGTATTCGTGGCGGACAGTCGGGGCAGCCGGATGGCGGCCAACGAGGACTCCCTGGACAGCCTCGAGGAGAACCTGGCGCACTATGACGTGCACCTGGAGCACCTCTCGCACGTGCTCCAGTACAACAAGCGCGACTTGCCCGGGGCGTCCGACCTAGCGCAGATGCGCATGAGGCTGAATCGCTACAACGTGCCGGAGTTCGCGGCTGCGGCCCTTAATAGCCAGGGCGTCGTGCCGGCCCTGAAGGCGATTGTCGACCTGGTGCGGGAGGACGTCAGGGAGCGCCTGTAGAGCGTGCGCGCCTGATGAGAGGCGCCGGCGCATAATGGCGGAAACGGATGGAACACGATGAATGGCGACCTCGGTGATGACAGGCTCTGCCTTGTGTGCCTTGCCTCACGGGACGACCTCGGCCCGGTGAGCATGCGCAGGATCATCTCCAGCGCCCGGGGCGCGGGCCTGTCCCTGTGCGAAGCCCTCCGGCTGCCCCCGCCCGAGCTGAGCGCAAGGCTCGGGATTGCGCCGACGCTGACGGCCGCGGCGGCCGGAATCAGGTCGGCCGGTCTCCAGGGGCAGGCGATGCTGGAGGACCTGGAATCGACGGGCGTGCGGGCGGTCTTCGAGGGCGACGAACACTACCCGCCGTCGCTCCCGGCATGCATGGGCGGGGCCGCGCCGCCCGTGACCAGTTCCCAACGACCGATGACGGGTGACCGCGTGCTGGCAGATAGGGGACGAAACATGTGCGTGCTTGTAGTCGGATCGGTGGCAATCGATACGGTCGAGACCCCGTTCGGGACGGCCGATTCGATCCTGGGAGGGTCGGCGGTCTATTTTTCCCTGGCGGCGTCGCTGTTTGCGCCCGTGCGCCTAGTCGGGGTAGTTGGCCGCGACTTCCCGGCCGAGCATTACGAGATATTCCGGGGGCGCCCCATCGACACCCAGGGTCTCACCGTCGCCGAAGGGAAGACGTTCCGCTGGGCGGGGCGGTATGAGGGCCTGATGAACGAGGCCGCAACCCGCGAGGTGCAGCTCAACGTGCTCGGTGACTTCTGCCCGACCGTGCCCGAGGCCTACAGGGGTTCGCCGTTCGTGTTCCTGGCCAATGGTCCGCCGCGCACGCAGCTCCACGTGCTGGAGCAGGTCGCCGGAACAGGCTTCGTCATGGCTGACACGATGAACCTGTGGGTCGAGACCGAGCGGGAGGCCGTGCTGGACCTGCTGGCTGGCGTGGACGCCCTGATACTCAACGACGGCGAGGCGCGCCAGCTCAGCGGCGAATCCAGCCTGCTGAAAGCGGCGCGCTGGATCCGCAGGAGAGGGCCGCGCTGCTGCATAATCAAGAAGGCCGAGCATGGCGCGCTGCTGGTGACGGGCGAGGGCGTCTTCGTGCTCCCCGCCTTCCCCACCGAGAACGTGGTGGACCCGACGGGGGCCGGTGATTCTTTTGCCGGCGGGCTGATGGGCTACGCGGCGCAGGCCGGCGCGCCGGACGTGACGCACCGCACGCTTCAGCACGCGTTGGCCTGGGCAACAGTGGCGGCCTCGTTCACCATCGAGGGGTTCGGCACCACAAACCTTCAGGCCGTCGGCCGCCAGGAGCTGGAGGCCCGCCTCGGGGAGTTCAAACGCATGACCCACCTGCCGGGCGCCTAGGCGCCGGAGGGGACAACGGGCAAGGACCGCGAACGGACGATCATCGCGCTGATGATGCCGTGCGCTCAGCCGGAGGCGGCCGTCTCGACCTGATTGAGCCTCTTGTGAAGGAGCGCCTGCCTGCGCGCGACCGTGTTGGCATGCATGATGCCCTTGGCCGACGCCTTCTGCAGCAGCTTCGTGAGCACGCTGAGCTTCCCTTTGGCCTCCTGCACGTTCCCTCTTTCGACGGCGCGCAGGAACTTCCTGGTCTCGGTGCCGAGCCTGCTCTTGACGCCCTTGTTGCGCAGGCGCCGCGTGGTGTTCTGCCGAAGCGCCTTTCTTGCGCATTCTCTGTGCGGCATTTACTGCTCTCCCGAAATAATTTCTCTTCTTGAAGGTGCTCGCGCGGGCTGACTCCGGGTCCCGGCCCTGCCCGGCGTACCTCGCTCAGATAGCGATGTTACCTTTTGCGCCACATCCCGGAACGTTATGTCGTGGCTGTAGATCCGCTTGTAGATACTCAGCGCCTCCTCCGGCTTGCCGTCGGCCTCGATCGCCTCGGCCAGCAGGTACTGAAGCCCTATCCCTGTCTCGTCCATCGTCGGCTTGCGCTCGATGGCCCGCCGGTACTGCTCGATAGCCAAGTCGTACTGGTTCTTGGCGCCGAAAGACTGTCCCAGCATTCTTGCCGCGTCGACCTCGTGCCTGGGGTCGCGCGCGGCGGCCTGAAAGGCGGGGATCGCCCCGTCGTAGTCTCCAAGCTCATAGAGCGCCTGACCGAGCTGGAACCTAATGCCGTGGTCCGTGGGGTGCCGCCCCACGCGCCATTCGTACTCCTTGCGGGCGAACTCCTTGCGTTCCGCATCGAGCCGCCCGGCCCTGGCCCGGAGTTTCTCCTCGTCCGGAGTCTCCCGCAGTTGTGCGGCGACCTTCTGGAGGGCCTTCGCGTAAGCCCTGAGCCTCATGTCCCCCCAGCTTTCCCGTATTTCAAAGCTGTCCGGCAGCTTCTTCCTCGCCTCTTCCAGCACGCGCTGGGCGCTTTTCAGGTCTTCACCGAACTCGTAGAGATGCGCCAGGTGCGTGATCTTGGTCACGTTCATGTCGTCCTGACTCAACTCCTGGATCGCCTCGGCCAGACGCGTTGAGCGCTGCTGCGCTGTCGACACCTGCCGGTTTTCGGCCTCAAGTTGGTCGGCCCGACCCCGGTCCTTGACCCAATCGCGAAAGCTTGTGGCCGTCTCCATGCCGCTGGATTTCATGTGCGCGGCGGCCTGTATGTTACGGAACTTGTCTTGTAGCTCTCGGTCCTTCGGATCCAGCCTAGCCAGCGCGCCATAGGCCCTGGCGGCCTCGGTCAACGCACCCGTCTCCTCCAGCAGGGCCGCAACCGCCCTCAGCGCCCTCTTGTTCTCCACGCTCACGGCGAGCACGTCCTTGTAGATGCCGACGGCGCTTTCCTTCAAGCCGGCCTTCGCGCACGCGCCGCCGGCCATGATCAGGGCCCTCAGGCTGCGCGGATTATGCTCGAGGTAGTCCTCGCAGTGCTCCAGTTTCTTCAGCGGGTTGCCGAAGCTCACCGCAGCCATCACAAGGGCTGGAAGGCCCTTGATGCGCGCAAGCACCGGACGCCCCGCATCGTTCTCGCGACGGCGCTCCGTACCCCTCAGCAGCGTGCGCGCGCCCGGATACTCCGGCTCCAGGCGCAGCACCTGGCGAAACAGCTCGACGGCGTAGTCGTAGTTTGCAATGTTGGCCGCCTCGCACGCCTTGCCATACAAGTCCTTGGTCGCCAATATCCCTCTCCGCTAACCGGCCTCCAGCGAAGCTCTTGCGACCCCATACTCTACCGGACCGCCCCGATTCTGTCAAACGAGACATCGGGCGGCACGGCGAAGCTGGGGGGCCGCATAACCGCCGTACGAACGAGCCCCTCTCCGCCGCGGGGTTCTGCAACTGCGAGGAGCCTGCTCGCCGCGCGGGGTTGCATCCCCTCGGCCCCTGCGCATCTTGTCAGCCAATGCCCCCTCCAAACTTGAACACGGAGAGCAATACGAACACCACGTAAGCCGCCAGCAGTGGCGCCCCCTGCCACCGGCGGAAGCTTGCCCCGCTGAACGTGATGTAGAGCCGCAGCAGCACAAGAGCCCCCAGCATTGTGGGCATCATCAGATAGAAGGCCGCCGCATCAACGTTCAAGGGTCTGGCCGTGGCGGCCGCCCCGACAACGAACAGGACGTTGAGAATGTTGGCCCCGACGATGTTGCCGACAGATAGCTCACTGTGGCCCTTCACCAGCGCGGTGATCGCAGTCACCAGCTCCGGGAGGCTCGTCCCAAAGGCTATGAAGGTGCCGGCGATGACCGTTTCGGGAACTGCGTGGTTCCTGCATATCTGCACGGCGGAGACAACCAGCACGTCGGAGCCAAAGACAACCATGGCCAGGCCGACGGCAAGCGCCGCAAGGTTTCCCAAGAGCCGGTAACCCCGGTGGTCGTCCTTCATCTGGAGGCCTGCCTCATCGGGGATGAGTTCCCTGTGTTGCCTGGACCAACGGACCGATAGAAACATGTAGCCAACCAGCAAAGTCAGGAAGACAAGGCCGCTCGACCGGCCTATCACCACGCGGCTCAGGTCCCCTCCCGCAGCCGCCCAGAGCAGCAGCATGGTTCCCGCCAGCAGCACGCCCGATCCAAACTGCACCCAGCCCTGGCGGTTCAGAAGGAAGCGGTTCAGTGGCATACGTTTTAGCACGCAGCACAGGCCGAAGATCAGGGCCGTATTGCAGATGATCGAGCCCATCCCGTTGCCCAGTGCAAGGCCGGCGTTGCCCCGCCAGGCGGCCATAACCGAGACGCAGGCCTCCGGCGCAGTCGTGCCAAGGCTCACAACTGTCGCTCCGATGATGAGCTTGCTCATCCCGAGCACGGCGGCGAGCTTTGCGGCTGCGTTGACGGCAGCGCCCGCCCCCACAACCAACAAGGCAATGGCGCCGACCGCGATCAGCCACAAGGCCCATTCCGACCCGGCCAAGTCCGCGATCCACTGTTCCGGTATCAGGCTGGCAACAATGTTCAAGAACAGAACTCCCCAATGCGTATGCCCGGGCTCAGCGCCACACCCTGCAGGGCCGTCGCAGGCCTCTCAACTCGGCCGGACTTCGTGGCGATTACGGGTCAACGGACGTGAGCATGTCAGGGCGAACCCTGCATGAATGATTATCGGCCAGGGCGCACCGAAAGGCGCGATATCGCCTGCCGCCCGCAGGAGTCTACCAGCATTCGGCCAGCGGGGTCAACGGAACGGCGGCCGGATGCGCGTACTTGCCAAGAGCGAGTGCAGGTCATATCCTTACCAGGCACTGTCCGCAAGCGAGCGACGCGCTGCGGATGGCAGCGGAGCTTTCTGAGGAGTTCGTCATGATCAAGATCGCCATTGTCGGCACAGGCGGAATGGCCAATGCGCATGCGAAGGCGTTCCAGGACATCAGAGAGTGCCAGTTGGTGGCCGCCTGCGACGTGATCGAGGAAAAGGCGGCGGCATTTGCCAAGACCTACGACATCCCAGAGGTTTATGCCGACGCGAAGGAGATGCTGGACGCAGTGGAGATCGATGCGGTCAGCAACGTGACCGTCGACGCTTTCCATGCGCCCATATCCCTCGCGGCGATCGCCAAGGGCAAGCATGTCCTCTGCGAAAAGCCCCTGGCGGTGAACTACCCGGATGCGAGGAAGATGGCCGCCGCGGCAAAACGCAAGGGCGTCATCAACATGGTCAACCTGTCCTATCGCAACTGCCCGGCCATTCACAAGGCTCACGAGCTGGTGCGCGATGGCGCAATCGGGCGAGTCATGCACTTCGAGGCCAGCTACCTTCAGAGTTGGCTCAGTTCAAAGTGCTGGGGGGATTGGAGGACGACGCCGACCTGGCTATGGCGCCTGTCGGAGAAGCACGGCAGCAAGGGCGTCCTGGGCGACGTGGGGGTGCATATCCTCGACTTCGCATCGTATCCAGCGGGCAACATCAGGAAGATAAACTGCTGGCTCAGAACTTACCCCAAGGCCAAGGGAAACCGGATCGGCGAGTATGTCCTCGACGCCAACGACTCGGCCGTCATCACGGCCGAGCTGGCCAACAAGGCCATCGGCACCATCCACATGTCGCGCTGGGCGACGGGTCACGTGAACTCGCTTCGACTGCGGATCCACGGCGATGCTGGCGCCATAGTCGTGGATCTGGACACCTCGGGCGCGGAGCTGCAAATCTGCCGCGGCAGGGACGTTGACAGGGCGCGATGGACCACGGTCAAGTGCGGCAGAACGCCCAGCATCCACCAGCGGTTCATCAGGAGCATCAGAACCGGCGTGAACGACCAGCCCGATTTCGCTCGCGGCGCCGCGATCCAGAAGATCATGGACGGATGTTTTGAATCGGACGAGCTGGGGCAGACCGTCAAAGTGTGAGGGGGTCATCAACCTGCCGTTGCCGTGAGAGGTCTCCGCGGCCGCCCCCCCGGGCGGGGGGGACAAGACGAGGAGAGAGGCGTATGCTTTCGACCGAGAACATGGGCGGCGTGACCGTGACAGAAGAGCAGCGCCGCGCGATGCAGGCGGGCGACTACATCCTGCACGCGCGCGGCGGGAAGCTCCAGAAGATCCCCGTAGAGAAGATCAGGCTGCCCCGCGACCCGCTGGGACACGTGCAGCGCGTGTCCATGGTGCAGGCGCCGGACGGTGCCATCTACGCGGCGCAGCACATCTACCTCCACAAATCCACCGACGGCGGCCGGACCTGGGAGCACCTCCAAAGGGACCCCACAACCCTCGGCGCGTGGCGTTTTCAGTTCGACCAGGAAGGCACGATGATCAACGTCTGCACACGCGACCCGGAGCTCGATCCCCAGGTGGTTGCTTCCCGGGACGAGGGCCGGCTATGGGAGCCGCGCGGCAAGATCGAGGTGCCGACCACAGCGCCCAAGGATGTTGGATGGCACGTCACGCGCCTTGAGGACGGAACCTTGCTGGTGCCCGTAACGGCCCTGGAGGCGAAGCTCAACGAGGACTGCAGCCTCATCCTGTCCGGGGCTTTCGTCTGCTACACATTCCGTTCAACGGACGGCGGCCGCACCTGGGCCGACCACTCGGTCCTGGGCGACTGGTGCCAAGAGGTCAGCGTGGCGGTGCTCCCGAGCGGGAAACTTCAGGCGGTCATCCGTTATCAGCGGCGGAACCTCCCCGACGATCCCCCCGATCTTCTCGAACGCACCGGGGCGGCCCCCATCACGCCCAAATGTCCCTACAAACACATCTTCCTCGCCGACTCCCCGGACGGCGGCAGGACCTGGACCGAGCCGCGCCAACTCACCGCGGTCTACGGGCAGTGCCACGGGGCCGGGGTGGCCTGTCGGATGACCGCGTCGTGGTCATCCACGATCATCGCTATCCCCGGAACCTCGGTACCGGCCGGGCGATGGTCAGCCACGACGGCGGCCTGACGTGGGAGGACGAGGTTTACTACCTTGCACGCGGCTTGGTGGCCGGGTTCCCGGCGTCCGTCTCCCCTGACGGCGAGGAGATGCTCACGCTCATAGGCTCCTCCAACGGGGATGCCAAGGGGGACCTGGGCCGGTGGCCTACCTGACCGGCCACTCGGACATGATGATAATCCGCTGGCGGCTGGTTTAGAGCGCAGGAGGTAAGCAGCACATGAGTGCAGGACATCAGGGTCATTCTCCAGGACATCAATGATCCGCCGGCCTTCATGTGAACGAGGGCGTCAAGAGGCTGGTCGAGCAGGGCAACGACCCGCTCAAGGTCATGTGCGAGGGGGCCCACGCGGCCGGCAAGGACTTCTTCCTGCGCATGCGCCTGAACGACCTGCATGACCGGGTGGGGCAGCACGCCAACCTGGCAGCGCCGACCAGGAAGCCCAAGACCGGCTTCATGGAGCCCGTTCACTATACGCCGAAGTGGGAGAAGGACCACCCGGAGTGGCTGATCGGCGACGCCAGGGCCGTGCCTTCTCATCTGAGCTTCGAGGCCGTGGAGGCCAACGCGCCCAACTACCTATACGCCCCGGTGCGCGAACTCATGTTCGCGCTTGCCGCCGAGGTCGTGCGCGGGTACGACATCGACGGGTTCGAGATCGATTTTCATGCGCTTCCCGTTCTTCTTCCCCCGCGGGAGGGCCTGGGCGCACCGGCACGTGATGACCGCCTTCGTGCGAAAGCTGCGTC
Source organism: uncultured candidatus Brocadiaceae bacterium (assembly GCA_964534775.1). Classification (GTDB taxonomy): domain Bacteria; phylum Planctomycetota; class Brocadiia; order SM23-32; family SM23-32; genus CAZHPE01. The sequence goes on along the minus strand of CAZHPE010000024.1, from coordinate 3,039 downwards.
GGATGATCGACGAGGAGGCGAGCCGCCGCGGGCGGCCGATCATCTTCTCGGCGCGCTTCCCCGACACCGTCGAGATCTGCGTCGAATCGGCGTCGATGTGCCGGCCTTGCTCGCCGAAGGCCTGCTGGACATGTGCGTGATCAGCGGCGGCTACATGCCCTTCAGCATCCCCTGGGAAGACGTCGTCTCGCTGGCCGGAGAACACGGCGTGCCCACCCTCGCGTGCCTGAACTACAGCAGGGTCACGCGGTGGAATTGGATGCGGACCCAGACCGGCCTTCATCCCGAGCCGAGCCCGCAGCAAATCCTCGAACAGATCCGCGCGGCCGCCCACCGGGCCTACCAGAAGGGCGCGAGCGGCGTCGAGCTGTGGAATTTCTTCTACGAGATGCCGCACTACTACAGCCCGGAGCAGAAAGATGGCACGCACCGCTTGGGCTACGAGTTCACGCACGAACTCGCCGACCCGGAGGGCCTGGCGGGCAGGAAGAAGGCGTATCTTTTCGATTACGAGATGGGAGAGCGCTGGGCCCATGCGTGCTGGTGCGGGCAAGGTCCACTCATGATCGCCACCGCCGACGACGGGATCGGCCAGAGCATTACGTTCGACGTAGCGGACGATCTCGACAGGTTCCCCGACGCGAGCGCGGAACTCTGGATCAATATCGTGGACCTGTTCGCCGATGACGTGATCGAGTTCGAGTGGAACGGACGCCCGCTCCCGCCGCGCGCGGAGCCCTACATGGGCCTGATCGTCTACTCCAACCGGGGGTTCCGCTTCGACCTTCCGGCAGAGTGGGTGAAACGGGGCAACAATGAGTTCACGGTATGCCTCCGGGAGCGCTCGCCACGCCTGGAGGCATACGTGACGCTGAACTTCGTCCGGCTGACCATCGATCCTGGCGGGGCCACGGGGACCATGGTGTAGGGGCGATGCCCCTTTGGCCCTTGCGCGGGTTTACACCGGCACCAGCGCGTGGCTATAATCGTCGGCGGAGAAGACCCAACGCCGCGACACCCCGCGAGCTCTCGGCGAGGAAACCGACGCGATGGCGCGCGTTTCGATCAAGTACTGCCGCGAGTGCGGCCGCATCATCGCGCGGGATTGCCCCGCGTGCGCATACTGCGGCGCCGTCCTGATCCGCCAGCACCTTCAGAAGGTCTGCCCCTTCTGCGGCGAGGCGATACGGGCCGTAGCCATCAAGTGCAAGCATTGCGGGGAGTTCCTGGACGGACGCGCCGCGCACCCGCCGGGACCGCAGCAAGTCCTGCACATCGAGAAGGCAATAATCGCCGCCCGCAGCGGCGAGGAGGGCATGGAACTGCTGCGCCCGGACGGGCGGCCGCTCGATGTTCCCTTGCTGCGCGGTACGGCGGCGCCTGCCATCCCCGAAAGCACGCCGGCCCCCGAACGACTCCTGCCCGCCGGCGAAGAGGACGGTGAACCGGCCCCGACCGCCAACCTGCCCGCCAGACGCACCGGCTGGCTCGCGCGCCTCACCGGGCGTGCCCGCCCACCTGCTGCGCTGCCCGCCCGAAAGCAGGCCGGCGCGCCGGCCGACGCGACGCCGGTGGAGCTGCTGGCGCTGCCCGCGGAACTCGACTGTCCGGGCTGCCGGTCCCCCGTGCTGAAGGGCGACCACTACTGCGAGAACTGCGGGCGCGACTTAACGCTCCGGCGCGGGAAGCCGACGATCAGGCGCAGGGGCCGCCGGCATTTGCTGCCGGACTGCGCCCTGGTGCTGAGTGCAGCGGCGCCCGCGGGCCTCTTCCTGCCGCATCCGTATTCGGCGGCCGTCGCAGCCGGAGGGACGGTGCTGGGCGCGCTTGCCGCACTGCGCATCATCTTCAGCCGCCGCCGCCTCGGCGGGATGGGCAGGGCGATGGCGGCGCTGGCGCTGGGCGTGTTCTGGCTCGTGCTGATACTGCTCGCGCGGGGGGCGTGACCCCGCCGCCAAGCCTTACCTGTAACTGTTCTTGTCGCCCCAGATTATCTCACGCTTTACGATTCGCAGGCCTTCGACGTCACCCACGGCATGCTGTGCGCATGCGATCTACGCACGGGCAAACCAATCATAGAGGGCAGAAACTGACATGGAAGAATCCGCAATACGCACGGCACCGGCAAGTCACTGTTCTTCCACTTCGACCTCCAGATCCTCACGCGAATACCCCAGCTTCTCCAGTACGTCGCAGCACATCTTTATCACGTTGTTTGCATTGAGATTGGTCTCCGCATATATGCCAGATCCTTTGATCTCCCGGGGCGCGAACATCCTTTGACAGTCTTGGTAATCCCTTGCGAAATACGGCCTCTTTCGTCCCCGTAATGCCAGAACCCGCTCGAGTTCACTATAATGCTCCCGGAACAAACGCTCACATAAGCCAAGGAGGATGTCCCTGAAAGTCGAGACTTCGCGCCTCTCGCCTTTGAATCGGTAGGCTATTGGCCTCGTGCTCGTGTACCCAGTCGGTATGCGCCTGCCGGGTCGTGCATTGTCCTTCTCTATGTGCTTCGTCGGTTTCTTCTCGTTCGGAGGATGTTCTATGTCTCGCGGTTTGCACTGGTCTCTAAAGAAGATTGCGAGACTGTCGGGGTCCGGTTTGTGGCCGCAGATGCTCTCCACTCTGTCTGCGAGAAGATCAAGCAAGAGTTCGTCGGGTTCCTCACACAGATCCCGCCAAGCGCGTGGGATTGTCTTCCTCATCTGCCGCTTCTTGTCCTCGCTCTTCAGCAGTGCTTTGGCTTCTGAAACAGTGGCCCCCGATTTCACGGTGTCTCGCCCAAGGAATTGCTGCAAGTGCCGCGTGACTACAGCGGTTTCCTGTTGCTGAATGTCAATCGCAAGAAACTTGCGTTGCTCCCAACTGCTTGGAAGGAGAGGCAGGTAAAGCCACCACGAAGAGCCGTTCGTAAGAACCGCGAGCTCAATCCCGGCCTCAAAGCGCCATGCGCCTTCTATTGATGTTCCGATCACGAATGGACTGACATTCTCTATTTTCCAATGTCGGTCAGGCCTTTCTGCCGACGGTTCGCAG
>CAZHPE010000023.1:0-21684 GCA_964534775.1 uncultured candidatus Brocadiaceae bacterium | reverse complement strand
CCCTCGATTGCGACCCGTCCGCGCCAGCCGACGATGTCCAGCGCCAGCTCCACAGCGCTCCGCGTGCCGGCGCACTCGACGGTCGCGTCGGCGCCCTTGCCGCCCAGGAGGCCCTTGAGCCCATCCAGGGCGCCATCGCGCTTGATGTTGACGGTGTGCGTGGCCCCGAACGTCTTGCCCAGAGCCAGTCGTTCGTCACGCGTGCCGACCAGAACCAGGGTGGATGGGTTGGCCAGCCGCGCTGCGCGCACGGCCATCAGCCCGATTGCGCCGGGGCCGATGATGACGACCCGCTCGCCCAGCTTCACGTCCGACTGACCGACCGCTGACAGCGCGTTCGCCAGCGGCTCGGCCAACGCCGCCTCCTCGAGCGTCACGTGCTCGGGCAGCCTCACCAGGTGCTGCGCGGGCACGGTGCAGTATTCGGCGAACCCGCCGTCGCGCTTCGAGCCCAGCTCGTCGTAGTTCTCGCAGCCCATGGTGTCACCATTGCGGCAGGGCGTGCAGCGGCCGCACCAGAGGATCGATTCGACCGCCACCCGGTCGCCCGGCTGCAATCCCTTCACCGCCGGCCCGCACGCCTCCACGATGCCCGATAACTCGTGGCCCGGGATGACGGGGTACCGCACGTGCCCCGCCAGCCCGTCGCGGATGATCACGTCCGTGTGGCACAGGCCCGCGCTGACCACCTTGACAAGCGCTTCGTCGGCAGCCGGCTCCGGCATCGGCCTCTCGACAAGGCCGTACTCACCGGGTGCGGCCGTGCACAAAGCTTTCATGGTTGCATCCCGTATCTATGCGATGACGTTTCGCGGGTTTCCGTCGACGAAGGCCGTGATGTTCTCGGCGGTCTCATTGACGAGCTTCTGGCGGGCCTCGACGGTCGACCAGGCCGAGTGCGGCGTCACGATGGTGTTCTTGGTCTCCAGGAGCACATTCCCGTCTTTCGGGGGTTCTTTGGTGAGAACGTCGAACCCGGCGCCAGCCAGCCGTCCCGAGTTCAGCGCCTCTGCGAGCGCCTGCTCATCGACGATCCCGCCCCGGGCCGTGTTGACAAGCAGCGCCGAAGGCTTCATCTTCGCCAGCGCCTCCGCATCGATCATGCCGCGCGTCTCGTCGGTGAGCGGGCAGTGGATCGAAATCACGTCCGATGAGCGCAGCAGATGATCGAGTTCCGCCAGGGACGGCACGTTCTCTGAGCCGGCGTAGGGATCGTAGATGAGCACCTCCATGCCGAGGGCCTCCGCGATCTGCGCCACTCCGCGCCCGATCGCGCCGCACCCGACGATGCCCATGGTCTTGCCGCTCAGCTCGAACGTCGGATAGCGCAGAAGCGTGAAGGAGGACGCCTTCTGCCACTCGCCCGCGCGAACGTTGGCGCTGTAATCGAGCAGCCGCGTCGCCAGCGCGAGGATCAGCACAAACGTGTGCTGCGGGACGGTCTCGGACGCGTAGCGCGCCACGTTGCAGACCCGCACGCCCATCTCTTTCGCTGCGTCAAGGTCCACATTGTTGTAGCCCGTGGCGATCACGCTGACCAGCTTGAGCTGCGGGAGCGATTCAAGCACCCCGCGCGTCATCGGCGCCTTGTTCGCAATGACGACAGCGGCATCCGCCGCCCTTTCGATTATCTCCGCCTCCGTCGAGTTGGCATGCGCGGCGTATTCGCCAAGGGCCTTGAGCGGGGAGAAGTCGATGTCATCCAGCGTCAGGGTGGACTCGTCGAGAAAAACGACCTTCATAGATTCTCCTTTCGATTATCTTCGTCCGGCCGCGGATTCCGTCCTCTCCGCGTGACCGGCGCGCGGCTGCTCAGAATGCACGGGCCTGCTCCTCAGCGGATCACTCCCTGGACAAGGGAACGGCGCCGACGGGCATTCCCGACAACAAGGTCGGTATTATAAGGCGGCGGCGCCGGGAGGCCAAACTACTTCCAAAGCTTTCCTCCTGACGGGCCTTTGACACTCCGAGGCGCCCCCTGGATCCTCGCTCGGTCTGGCTCCGACGGGAACCCGTAACCCGCAAGACAGGGACGAAGACTGAGCGGCCAGTGCTCCTCGGACCCGACTCAGTCGCTGCCGCGTCCGATGCGATGGGCTCGGCCAAGGTCGGCGCGACCATGGGCGTGGGCGTCGGCGGGCCGAGCCGGCTCAAGGAGTTCAAGCTCGGCAATTTCATGGCCACACACCTGCCGGGGGTAACCTTCTCAACACGGATTTCGATACGGTCCAGCCTGCCAGTGTCTGGATAGATGGGAAGTTGATAACCACCATGGACGTGCCGCCGGCGGACCTGCGGCTGGCTTATATCGTACGGGGCCTCGCGCTGATACCGGAAGACAGGTTCACGGACATCAAGGGATGGGTTTCGGAAGGCGCCGCTCACCGGATCGAGTACACGAGCCTCCACGACCAGAAGGCCATTTTGGTGAATTCGGGCGAGCTGGAGCAACACGTGCAGATCGGCGGCCGGGAGATTTCGTGCCCCGCCGGCGGCTCCGTCACCGTGGGACTTGAGCGACGGGTGGATGAAGAGAGGGCGGAGTTCTTCGCCGAAGATTTCATGGATGAGCCGGGCCGGTGAGCGCAGGCTCGAGGGCCGAATGCCGGCCACCGGGCCCCACCAGCTACGGTGTTTCCCCGTGCGGCAACAGCACCCCGAACGTGCTTCCCTTGCCGGACGCGCTGCGCACGGTGATGCGGCCCCCGTGGAGGTCGATTATGCGTTTTGTAATGCTCAAGCCCAGCCCGACCCCGCCCGTGCGGTGTTGGCGTGAATTGTCCGCCCGGTAGAACCGGTCAAAAACCCTCTCCAGGTCCTCCGGCGGTATGCCCGGTCCCGTGTCTTCTACGCTGACGCGGACTCTCCCCCCTCCTTTGCAGGCGCTAAGCAACACTCGGCCTCCCGCGGGTGTGTACTTCACCGCGTTGTTGAGCAGATTGGCGAATGCCATCTTGAGCCACTCGGTGTTGCCGCTGACGGTGAGGCCCGGCGCGACGTCTACGGACAGGTCGACGTCGCCGGCTTCCGCGAGGGCCTCGAACAATCCGCCCACGTGCTCCAGTATGCCCGACAGGTCCACCCTGGCCTCATCCGGCACGGCTGCCGATGAGTCCGCCTTTGCCAGGAAAAGGAGGTTCTCTATCGTCGCGGAAAGAGTCCTCGTGCCCTCGAGGGCGGAGGCCAGTGTCTCCCTATACTCGCCTGCCGGGCGATCCCGGCCGATGGCCACCTCCAACTCGCAACGCAGCGTTGCCAGAGGCGTTCGCAGTTCGTGCGCCGCATTGGCCGTAAACGATCTGATGCCGTCGAACGCCAGCTCCAGCTCGTCCAACATGGTGTTTATGGCGGTTGTGAGCGCCCCGATCTCATCCTGGACGGGCCGTTCGGGCAGCCTGAGGGCGAGCTCGCTGGAGCGGACTTTCCGCAGGGTCTGGAGGATCTCGGCCATGGGCCTGAGACTCCTGGTGGCGAAGACGTACCCACCCGTCACGGCCACAAGCACGGCGGCGACGATGGCGAAACCCAGGTAGGTCCTGAGCCTGCCCAGCCGCACGTAAAGCTCGCCCAGAGCGAAGCCGCACTGGAGTGCCAGGACGCGGCCGCCTGCCTCCAGGGGCACCGTGCGGACCCTGTAGATCCTGGGCGCTCCTCCCCTGGAGAGCAGGGTCTCCACGGTCTTCTCCCCTGCGGCAGCCTCTCGAAGGGCCTCGTCATTCCAGGGGATGTCGATCGGTGGCTCCGGCATGGCCATCAGCACCTTGCCGGTTGCCGGGTCCGCCATTCGGTAGAAAGGCATAAGGGACCGCTTCTCCCCGATCTCAAGATTGAGATAGTGTTTCAGGTCCTCGATGTCGGGCATTCTTGCCGCCGCCTGTCGAACGAACTCCGCAGTCTCGTCCGCCAGGAAGTCGTCTGCCTCGGCCTTGAGGTGATGGGAAGCGAAGAGGTAGATGGCCAGGACCAGGGCGGCCGCGGAAACCGTGAACACCACGGAGTACCAGAAGACCAGCTTTGTTCGGAGGGATGTAGGCCTAATCCCCGGCATGACGAAGGACATATCCAACCCCCCGCACGGTGTGGATCAATTGCTCCCGGAACGGCTCGTCGACCTTCTTTCTCAGGCGGTTGACGAGCACGTCCATCGCGTTGGTGAACGCGTCGAAATGGATGTCCCAGACCTTCTCGATGATCGAGGTGCGCGTGACCACTTCGCCGCATCGCCTCAGCAGGCACTCAAGGAGGCTGAACTCCTTTGGCGTAAGATCGATCGTCTTCCCGGCGCGCGTGACTTTGCGCTGCGGCAGGTTGACGACAAGGTCATGGCAACGCAGTTCCGTGGGGGCCACCGAACCCGACCGGCGCTCGAGCGCCCTGAGCCTGGCGAGGAGTTCGTCGAACGCAAATGGCTTGACCAGGTAGTCGTCCGCGCCCAGGTCGAGCCCTCTCACGCGATCCGCCACGTCATCGCGCGCCGTCAAGAACAGCACCGGCTTTGAGATGCCGGCCGCCCGCACCTTGCGCACCACCTCGAATCCGCTCTGGCCGGGCAGCATTATGTCCAGGATCAACACGTCGTAGGCGTCGGTGCCCGCCAGGAGCTCGCCCTCGTCGCCATCGCAGGCGACATCTACAGCGTGGCCGTTCTCTTTCAGCCCCTTGCGAACGAACTCCGCAAGGTGTCTTTCATCCTCTACGAGCAGCACCCGCATGAGGCCGCCTCCCTTGTCTTCCTCACTAGTACACGATACGCCGTTGTGCCGGACCCTTGCAAGCATATCCCGCCCTGAAATGGCGCGCCGGGCGAACATTGCAGAAATGTAATCCTGCCGCAAGCATCGCGTAAGTGGCCGCGCCGTATACTCATGGAATGACGGAGCGAATCCTCTGCGGACAGGTACCGCTCCATTCGCCTTCCGCGCATGACTGCTGCGCAATTCGCGAAAGAACCACATGGGCCGACTGCCTCTGATGAAGATGCTCGCCCCGGGCAATGGGAAGCGGACCGTCCGGCGCCATCTCCTCGTCATCGGCTTCGTCGCCGTGGCGAGTGCCGCGGCCCTCTGGCGCATGAAGTCCCTGGAGGTGGACGCGGACATGCTGAGTCTCCTGCCGCGGGATGACCCGGCCCTTGTGGCCTACCGCGAGGCCCAGGCGAGCCTGCCGACGGCCCGGGCCCTGCACCTGGTCCTTTCGCCCGGCACGCCGGCTGTGGCGGCGAAGATCGCCGCCGAGGTCGCCGCGCTCGAACAGGTGTCGGAGGTGCTCCCGGCGGGCTCGGGCCCGCGAGGGGGAACCGTTCTCGCGGCCCTACTCACCGTGCCGGAGTCGGACATCGACGGATCGGAGGTTGCCGTCCGGGGGGTCCGCGACATACTGGCTCGGCACGACCCCGACGCCGGCCTTGCCGGGTCTCCGGCCTTCCTTGTGGAGTCGCGCGACGCGTTGTCGGCCGACCTGCGCCAAGCCATGGTCCTCGCCGTTGCGGGCGTGGCGGTGTTCTTCTTGTTCTTCTATCGCGCGGGCTGGTTCGCGCTGGCGGCCCTGGTGCCGATCGGCGTCGGCATCCTCTGGGGGCTGGCCGGCGTGAGCCTGATGACGGACAAACTGACCCTGCTGGCGGCCATGGTGCCCACGCTCCTGGTGGGGCTGGGCATTGACTACTCGATCCACCTCCTCTAGGCGACATGCGTGCAGCTCGAGGCCGGCGCCGCTAAGCGCGAGGCCATCGCCCGGGCATGGGCCGCCGTCATTCGCCCCCTTACGGTCGGCGCCGTCACGACCGCCGCGGCCTTCCTGAGCCTCTCGTTCGCGCATCTGCGCGGCCTCTCCGACATGGGGCTGGCCGGCGCGGTCACCACGTCAACCGTCTGGCTCGCCACCGTGCTCATCACGCCGATGTTGCTGGCCTGGTGTCCCGCCCGCTGGCCCGCCGGGCGACTTGGCCGGTGCTGGTCGCCGGTATCGCCATCACCGTCGGCGCGCTCGTGGGGATCGGGCGGCTGGGATTCGACGCCGACATCAGCCGCCTTGGCAACCCGAACCTGCAGGCCCTGAAGCTTCAGGAGGAGCTGGCCGAGACGACGGGCGCAGGCGCGGCGCCGATGCTGCTCACGTTCCCGTCCGTCGACGCGGCGCAGCAGTTCAAGGCTGCGTCGGGCACGGGGTCGGAGGCGGCCCGGCGCGTCGGGCGCCTTGAGCTCTGGCCGACGGGAACCGGGGCCGTCGCCGTGCTGCACCCGGCGGGGAACCCGTTCAACATGGCGGAGTTTGAGCAACTCATGGACTCGATCTCGGCCCTGGCTGGTGAATCCGGATTCTATCCCCCACGGGTGGCCGGGGCCGCCGTGGTGAACGCCAGGCTCTGCGAGCTGCTCCGGCGAGACCTGCCGCGCACGGTCTGCATCGCCCTTGCCGCGGTGGCGCTCGTGCTGGTTGTGGGCATGGGCGGGATGCGCGGGGCGTTGCTGGCGCTCGTGCCACTGGCCTGCGGGCTGATCTGGACTGGCGGCCTGATGGGTTTTGCCTATACCCCCCTCAGCGTCATGAGCGTTGCCATCGCTCCGTTGATCCTTGGCGTGGGCGTGGACGACGGGGTGCACATGCTCATGGCGTGCCGCCGCAGCGGCGGCCGGTTGGAGCACGTCTACCGGCACACCGGCATAGCCGTCGTCGCCACGACAGCGACCACCGTGGCCGCATTCGCCTCCCTGATTCCCAGCGGCACCGAGGCCCTGACCGAGTTCGGCTGGCAGGCCTCCGTCGGGCTGGCGGTATGCATGGTCGCCAGCCTCACCGTGCTGCCGGCTGCATGTGTTGCGTGCCGCTTCGCCCACGGGGCAGCGGTAAGCTCCCAATAACCGGATGGAGGAGGACCGACGAGCATGGACCCACTGTACAAGAGCCTGAGAGGCCTGTGCACGAGGGGCGAGATCGCCTTTGCGCTCGCAAAGTCGGCACTTGAGCACCGGCGTGTTGAACAGGCATTCAGACGCAGGGCATCGAGCGCCCTGGGCGGGAGAGATGGGCTCGATTTTCCCTATCTCCGCCTTCCCCCGCTTCAGTACTTCCAGCGGAACTTCTTCAGCATCATGTTCCTTTCCATATACGAGGTCATCGGCATCCCGAAGGAACGACGACTCAGCTACGGCATGATCATGCACGCGGTGCGCGGCGTAGTGACGGCCTCCGACAACATCCTGGACGGCCAGAAGAACGGCGGCGTGCGGCTGCATCTGGACGGCGGCCATGTCCTGCCGAACATCCTGCTGATTCTGCTCCACGACGGGATTGCCCACCAGGTCATCTCCGAGGTCGCCCGTGACGACGCCGTCAGAGAACACGGATGGGGGGCCCTGGTCAAAGCGCTCCACGACATTGCGCGCGAGGAGTGCAGCGAGGAACAGGCCGTCGAGACCGTTCTCAGCCCGGAGGATGTGCTCAGCACCATTCACGAGTTTCGCGGCGGCAGGCTCTTCCAACTCGCCTTTGCAGTCCCGCTGGCCAATGAGCCGGAACTCGTCCCGAAGATAGAGGAGTCTATGCGCGGCGTGAAACTGATCGGGCTCGGGTTGCAGACCCTGGACGACGTCACCGACTTCGCCGAGGACATCGAGAGCCGCAATCACAACATGCTGCGCAGTTGGATCGTCTACCGGGCGCCCGACGGGCCGGCCACCGATGGGGGGCTGGTCTCCCTGTCGCCCTCGGACCGTGCCGCGCCGGAGCGCTGCTTCCCGAAGGCCACCGCTGAAGTGCTGAATCTCGCCCTCGGCTTCGTCATGGACGGCTACGATTGCCTGCACGGCCTGGGCCACGCCGTCAGCCGCGAGGTTGCCCCGGACCTGGTGAAGCTGATGTTCCGCCTGCGCGGGCTCTCGCATCTTTGGGAACTGTGTGAGGAATCACTGCCGGCCGCGGACCGCGCCCGGAGCCTGTTGCGCACCTGACCCTGCACGGGGCCGGCGCCGTATGGAGCTTGAAGGCATGTGTGCAAGACGCTTTCCGCTGCTGTTGGGGCTGACCGTGCTGCTGCTGGCCGGTTGCAGGAGCATGGGGGCGCTGCCCGTGTTGCCCCTCTCACCGGCCGGACTCCCCGGCGACGGCGCAATGGACGGCCGGGACGGGCGCAATCCCGGGGGCAGCGTGTCGGCACTCCTGACGGGGGCGGAACTGTCCCGGGTTCTCTCGCGGCTTACGGCCGGGTGCAGCCGCGTCGTGATGACGCGCTTGCCCCTTCGCGAGGTCTTCATGGGCTATCGGGAAGACGAGTCGGAGCCCGCGAAGATGGCGTCGCTTAGCCGGATCGGCGACAGGGACGCCCAGATGGTCCTGGCCGTGGGAGTCGAAACCGACGCGACCGGCGCCAACATCACTGACGTGATGACATTGTCGCCCCGTGGCCGCCTTCGCGGACTGGAGGCGTACGAGCTGAAGAAGGAAGACTTCCTGGCGCGATTCGCGGGCCGGGAAGTGGGCGTCAGCCTCAAGGACATCGACGCCGTTACCGGCGCCACCGCGATCTCCAAGGCGTTGCGCGGCATGGTCGGCACGGAGGCAACAGCAGTCCTGGACCTGGCAAAGGATTCGGCTCGGATGAGTGAGCTGGCAGCGGCAGGGCGGCAGCTTCACCCCTCGGAAGATGACACATGGCAGGCGGTGGCGGGGCGCGACAGCGCGTCGGGCATCGAAGGCCCCGTCCGCGACGGTGGGGGCGGCGCCATACGATCAGCGTCCATGCCCTCGTTGCGAGACGTTTTCGGCGGCGGCTCGGCGGCGGGCGGCAACGTCTCCGTGCCGGCCGTCTACGTTGAACTGTTTCTGATGGGGCTGGCGGTTATTCTTATCGCCATCGGCCAGCTTCGCAGGAAGGCATGAGTGAAAACAGTCCACGCGCGGCGGCTATGTCAGGGAGCAGTTCTGGCACTGTGCCTCGCGGCCGTCGGCGGCTTCCTGGCGCGGGACATGGACTTTCTGGACTTGTTGCCGCGGTTCAGCCCTCTGCTGGCCATTACGACGCGGATAGCGACGCGCGCCTGGGTGGTGAGCTTCGCTCCTGCGGCGCTGTTTGTGGCCCTTGGGCTGGTATGGCCGCGCTTTTTCTGCGGCTGGGTGTGCCCGTTGGGAACGCTTATCGACTGTGTGGGACGCGTGTGGGCCTCGGCCCGGCCGTGCGTTCCTACCGGGCCGAAACCCCGCCTTCAGCTCGGCATCATGCTCGCCCTGGTGCTCGTCGCCATCGCCGGCGTGAACCCGAGCGCGTGGCTTGATCCCATGTCCCTGTTGACGCGCAGCGCGGGCGCCCCCGGCGTGCCCACCTGGGCCGAGGCGTACCACTGGCCGGTGTCCATGCGCCAGAGCGGGTTCTGGGATCAGGAAGCGCTCATCCATCAGATCAACGCGCTTTCGGCGTTGGTGCTTGTCGGGGTTCTGGGGTTGACCATACGCGGGCCGCGCACGTGGTGCCGGACCGCGTGTCCGTTGGGGGGGCTCTACGGCCTGCTGGCGCGCGTGGCGCTTGTTGGGCGGTTCGTGGGCGACCAATGTACCCAGTGTGGGCACTGCGCGAGCCGGTGCGCGATGGCCGCATTGGCGCCGGATGGCACGCTGGTGGAGCCCTCGCTTTGCGTGGGATGCCGCCTCTGTGCGGCCGTCGGCCCGGAGGGGGCGGTCAGTTTCAGCATCGCAGTCGAGGCGTGATGAGCCGCTCGACGGCCCTCGCAAGGCGCGCCCCTCGATGCGCAGGGGCGTGCCTGAATCCCTCCCTGCTTCCGCGCCAAGTTCCAGGCGCCAAGGCCTTCGCTGGCTGCGGGTTCCGCCTTTTTTGCACGGCGGGCGGGATGGTGTATAATGTAATGTAGTCCATGTCCTTTTCGTATCCGGCTTGAAGGGAGTGGGACCATGTGCGGAAAGTGTGGGTGTGCTGGCGGCAAGAAGGGAGCCGCGAAGGGCCAGGGAAGTCGCGGCAGTGCGGGAAAGGCCGCAAGGGCCGGAAATATCGCGCGTGCCGAAGCGCCGGACTGAGGCCGGGGAAGTGCGCTGGTCGCTTCGTGGATCGTTCCTCTGGCGTGCGAGGCGGGCTTGGCGGCGCACATCAATGAACCTTTTGGGTGACCTGAGACACTTAATTAATGGCGCCTTACCGCGTGACGATCCTTACCGGTGGGATTCAAGGATTGTTCACGCTTTTTCACTAGAAAACTTCGAAAGTGCGCAATCGGCTGGGTCCGAGTGGCCGTGTGGCCAACCATCGAAAAAGCTGCCGATGGCCGTTGGGTTTCCGCATGTCTAAGTAAGGAGTGGTGCCGTGGGCTCTGAAGACCGTCAGGAACAAGCGTCGACCGAAGAGGCCCCGCCCAGTGACTTCGTGGGATGGCAATTGCCTCCGGAAGAAATGCCGGGCGAGGAAGCCCCGCGGATGTCCCCTGGACGCTTCAACAGGATCGCCGCGTTGGTCCTCCTCGTGGTAGCGATAGTCGTCACTGGCGCATTGCTCTGGCCCTGGAAGCCGCCGCCGCCCCCTGAAGAGGTGTCGACTCCCACTCCACCGAAGTACCCCCTCCACACGCTCATCGGCGACTCTTCGGCGAAGGTGCAGGTGGTCGCCGCGCTGCCCGTCGAGGCGGCATGCAAGGACCACATCGGCGTCTTCATCGCCGCCGTAGCTGAGAAGCATCCGTCCATGGTTTCGGTCAAGATCGCCGACATGGGGAGCGACGAGGGACAGCTCATCATGGAGGAGTACGGAATCGCCTGTGCCACCGTGCTTATTAATGGCGAGCGTTACTTCAGCCTTGGCCCAGAGGTCAGGGATCAGTTCGAGCTGAAAGGACCGAGCCTATTCGCCAATGACGTGCGCCGCGCCTTGGCTTTCGAGTTGGAGAAGGTCTACGGTGATTCGGCTCCGGAACTCCCGGCAGCGGTCGGAGAAGAGCAGCCCAGCCCGTATTAGAGATAGCTGAGGATGGCCAGTGCGCAGGGTTTCCAGGAGCCTTATTGCCGCGGGAGTTGTCGGCCTTCTCCTGGCGGCGTGTTCCGGTAATGCCGTCGCCGAGCCCGGCGCGGCCGGCGCAGCCCTGCGGGCATTGAAAGAGTGCGTGTTGAACTGGGCGATCCTGGCCACTCTCATCCCGGCCTTCTTTCTGGCTGCTCTGATTAAGGTTGCAGTGCCGAGCCATCGGCTCCTTCGCTGCCTCGGTCCGCAGGCGGGGCGGCCGGCCGCCTACGGGGCGGCGTTGGGTTCCGGCACGCTTCTGTCGCTGTGCTCGTGCAACATCATGCCGCTGTTCGGTAGCATTTGGCGAAGCGGCGCAGGCGCGGGCCCGGCCTTCTGTCTGCTCTATGCGGGTCCGGCGGTCAACGTGGTGGCCGTGGCGTATGTGTGCAAGGTGCTCGGCTTCGGGATGGGCCTGTGGTTGGTTGCCGCAGCCGCCATAGCGGGCCGCCTCCTTATGGGCGCGCTCCTCGGGTTGGCGATGGAGACGTTCTTCCCCTCGCCGGAGTCCAAGCCGATTGCCACCATTGACGCCATGTCGCACAGTCCGGGAAAGGGTGCTGCGCTGACCATGGGAACACTGATGCTCCTGCTGATCACGCTGGGATTCGTCCCGATGACGCCGCAGTTCCGGCTTGCTGTGGCGCCGCCCGTCGTCGTGCTGATAGGGCTGATCGCCTGGCGGCGACTGGAGAGGGATCTTTGCGTGCAGTGGCTTCGGGAATCCGGGGCGCAGATGCTTCGGACGCTGCCGAAGCTGGCGGTCGCAGCGTTGATTCTCGGCCTCCTCGGCTATGCGGCACAACGCTTCGGCTGGAGTGCGGCGGCAGCGGAGGGTCCGGCGTGGGGCTCCGTGGCTGCCGTGGGCGGGACGCTGATGTACTTCCCGATGCTGGCGGATGTTGCGCTCGTGAAATCATTCGGGTGGGGCGGCGGGGCGGCCGTGGTCCTGCTCTTGGCCGCGCCCGGCCTGAGCCTGCCGGCGATGCTGACTGCGCGCAGGGAGGTTGGTCTGAAGAGGGTCCTGTGCTACGTTGCGCTTGTGGTGGCGTTCGCTTTCGTGCTCGGGATGCCATATGGACTTTTGTGAAGGAGGCGGTCGGTGAGGCACGCAATACTACTGGTCATTGTCGCAGGCTTGATCCTGACGGGGTCGGGCTGCGACCGGCAAGCGTCCCAGATGGCGGAGGCGAAGGAACTGACGATTTTCATTCCTTGCGGGATGATACTGCCCTTCATGGAGGTCAAGGCAGCCTTCGAGGAGGAGAACCCCGGCATAGAGGTCGACGCCATATTCGACAATGCGAACGTCCTTGTCAGGCGCATCATCGACAAGGGTCAGCGGCCCGATATCGTAGCCTCCCCCGGAGTGCTGGAGATGGAAACGCTTGTTGAGGCGGGTCCGGTTGACCAGAAGGATGTGAGTCACTTCGGCCGGTACGAGCTCATGCTTTTCGCGCCGCGCGAAAACGTCGGCGGGGTGGCGGACTTCGAGGATCTTCTGAACCCTGAAGTCAGCGTCGTCGCCATCGCAGACCCCGAGCACAACTCCGTGGGACGTTACACGAAGCAGTCCCTCGAGAGGCTCGGGCTCTGGGAGAAACTCCAAGCCCAAGGCAAGATACGGCCGCTAGACCATCCCATCACGGCCTACACGTGGGTCGCGCGGGGCAGGGCGCAGGCGAGCTTTGCGTACCGTTCCTGCCCCCTCGAGAGCGCCCCGGAGAAGCTCTCCTACTCGAACGTGACCATCCTGAAAAGCGTGCCGCGCGACTTCTATGATCCTGCCCATGCCACCATTGCCGTCCTCAAGGACACTCGCCGACGTGCCCTGGCCGAGAAGTTCATCGCCTTCCTCAGTTCTGACAGGGGCCGCAAGCTTCTGATCGATTACGGCGTGCCGAATCCGGTCGAGCTGAACGTCTTCGTGCCGTGCGGCATGTACGATCCGTTGTTCAAGCTCAAGAGCGCGTTCGAGAAGCAGGACCCCAGCGTGCTAGTGCACATCACGTTCGACCGTGCGGATAAGCTGACGGCAAGGATCGTGGAAGATGGCGAGACCCCGGACTTGCACATGTCGATCGGCGCGGTCGAGACAGGTCTGCTGGTGGATGCGGGGCGCGTTGAGCGGGCCGACGTGCTCCCCGTCGGACGGTTTCGACTGGCGCTCTGCACGCACGTGTCGCGGAAGGGGGCCATCACCAAACCGGAGGACCTGACCAAGCCGGAAGTGAAGCGGATTGTGCTTACCCCACCTGAGAACAGCTCCGTGGGGTTCTACGTCAAAGAGTCCCTGACTGAGCTTGGCCTCTGGGAGAAGGTGAAAGACAAGGTCGACTATCTCCCGACGATCAAGGACTGTTACGCGGAGGTGGCCAATGGGGGCGCCGACGCGGGCTTCGCCTATCTGGGATGCCCGATCAACATCGACCCGGAGGAAGCACAGTACTCGAAAGTCGTTGCCGTCCAGGTGTTGGACGACGAGACCTATGGCGGCGCGGTGGCCAATGCCAGCGTGCTCAGCAGCTCGAAGCACCCGGCCGAGGCCATGGCGTTCGCCCGGTTCTTGAAGACGCCCGGGGCCCAGGCCATCCTCAAACGCAGCGGGCTTGAACCCGTCAAGTAGTAGGGAGGAAGAAAGAATGTTGACATCAGTTGAAGCAAGCGGACGGACTGTCGGCGGATGGATCAAACCGGTCCTGTGCACGGCATTGGCTGTTCTTGTCATTGCGGCCGGCGGGTGTTCGAAAGCGCCGGATGGGGACGATGATGCGAAGACCCCCACGCCTCCCCCCGCCTCCAGCGTAGAGGAAACAGAGTACATCGACTTCAAGGCCGGTCCGGACGAAGCCCCCGTGACGGTCGTCGCCTTCTACCCCGGCGGGCACGCGGACACGATCGCGGCGGTCAAGTCGCTGCTCGGCACCTTTGAGGGCCGGGTCCGGGTCGAGATTGTGGACTGGCGCCACGAGGAGGGCATGCGGAAGCGTAGCGATGCCGGCTTGACGTGCGCTGGGGTCGCGGTCAACGGCACCTTCGCCTTCGATCTCGAGACCAACGGCAAGCCGACGAAGGTGCTTTTGCTGCGCGGCATAGACGGCGAATGGACCAAAGCCGAGCTGGAAGCGGCCGTTCGACAGGAACTAACGGTCCCCGGAGAGAAGTAGCCCGATGACCGAAAACGAGCATATCTACCTGGATCACAACGCCACTTCCCCCGTCCATCCGGAGGTTGCCGAGGAGGTCATGCCGTTTCTGTCCCACGGGTACGGCAACCCCTCGGCACCCTACGCGGCGGGGCGCGAAGCGCGCGAGAGGGTTCAGACCGCGCGCGTTCAGACGGCGCGGCTCCTGGGCTGCGCCCCTGGCGAGGTGGCATTCACAAGCGGCGGAACCGAGTCGAACAATCTGGCAATTAAGGGCACTTTCTTCGCCCGGCGTGACAAAGGGCGCAAGCACATCGTCACCAGCGCCGTGGAGCATCCTTCCGTCCGGGAAACCTGCGCTTGGCTTGCCGGTAATGGCTGCGAGGTGACCGTCGTCCCCGTGGACCACGCCGGTCGCGTGGAGCCCGACAATGTCGAGGCCGCCCTCCGGCCGGACACCTTTCTCGTCTCAGTCATGCACGCCAATAACGAAGTCGGCACCCTGCAGCCCGTCACGGCCATTGCCGAGCTGGCCCATCAGCGCGGTATCACGTTTCACGTGGACGGCGTTCAGGCGGCAGGTCGGATCCCCGTGGACGTGAAGGAGCTCGGCTGCGACCTATGCTCCCTGTCAGCGCATAAGTTTGGCGGCATCAAGGGCACGGGCGCGCTGTATGTTCGAGAGGGGTTCCAAGTCGAATGGGTCCAGCAGGGCGGCCATCAGGAGGGCGGCGTTCGGGCTGGCACGGAGAACGTGCCCGGCATCGTGGCCCTGGGCAAGGCTGCCGAGGTGGCGTTGCGTGACCTGAACCGCAACATGGCGCATGCCGGGGAACTGGCGGCGGTGTTCGAGGAACTCACCAGCTCACAGGCGCTCACGCGGCTCAACGGCCATCACATCGAGCGCATCCCGAACACCGTGAACCTGTGCTGTCTCTACGCCGATGCGATGAATGTCGTCCTGACACTGAGCATAACTGGATTGTACATCGGCACCGGGTCGGCCTGCGCCAGCCACACGCAGGAGCCATCGCGCGTGCTGCGGGCGATGGGGCTCAGCGAGATGGCGGCCTACTGCTCCATTCGTATCTCCACCGGGCCGGAGAACACCATGGAAGAGGCGCAGAGGGCGTCGCAGAAGCTTAGTGAAACCGTGGAGCAGCTCCGCCTGGTGACAGCCCCGGAGGATATAGGCATCTGTGACGAGAACTGCCCCTGCTTCTTCGAGGAAGGGAAGAGATAATGGCGGCGGATGGGCCCGGCGTGAAGTTCCTGATGATTCGCAGTGAGCCGCCCTGCCGGAAGTGCCGCGCCACGGAGGTCGTTCTGCGCGAGCTGGCCGAGGCCAGGGCGGGCCGAGTGAGCGTGCGCGTGATCCGGCGCGACGAGCCCGAGGCACAGCCCTACGGGGCGGTGCTCACCCCCATGGTGGTCATCAACGGCAAGGTCCTGTGCGCCGGCATGGTCCCCGTCAAGGGCGGCCTCGAGAAGCTCCTGGAACGGGAACTGGCCTCGGCACCGCAGTGATACGCGCCCTCCACCCAGCGCGCCTAAGTCACGGATTCGAACCGGTGGGTGGGTTCGGGACGGCCTGGCCTGAGGCTCTGGGCGCTGACAATTTCGGCCTCAACCCCGGGGGCGGACGTTGCCTGCAAGGTGTCCTCTATGATGGCCCGCAGATCCTCGGGGGAAATGTGCACGCGGGCGTTGACGATTAGCGCGGCGTCTTTCGACGGGCCAGGTAGTTCTCCCTGGACGGTCGGGACTCCTGAGGTGCTGGTCAGGTTGGCGGTAAGCGAGCCGTCAGGCGCGGTGAGCAGCAGTTTGAGGTGGGCAACCTCGGCGGAGCGCCCCTTGAACTCATCCTGCAGGGCCTCCAGCAAGGCTATACAGAAAGCCTGCCAGTCGGCCCCGTCCCGGGCGCGCAGTTGCACCGCTGCGTTCAGCCAGCCCAGGACGGCCTCGCCTTCGGCGTAGGTGTCATAGTCGACCTCCGCGATGCGTTCGCCCGCGGGCCTGTCCTGCATCACAAAAGCAAGCCACTCATCCACCCCGTCCCCCTTGAGTGCGGAGATCACCAACAACTCCGTGCTCGGGAAACGGGCGGCCAGGTCCTCCTCTAGCTTTGCGAGCTGCTCCTGCGAGAGCAGATCAGCCTTGTTGATGACGATGAGGTCGGCTTCTTCGAGCTGCTTGCGGAATATGTACGTCACGCTATCCGGAAAGCCGCTCGGCGTGTGCGAATCCAGCGCCTGCCGAAGCCGATCTGGGTCCGCGATGACGGCGAAGGGGGCAACCCTGAACCAGTCAGCGTAGAGCTTCTTCATGGGTTGGAGGACGGTCGCGGATATGTCCGTGCAACTGCCGACCGGCTCGCCGAGCAAGACGTCCGGCTTCATCTCGTTCATCAGCCTGTCGGTGGCCGAGACCAAGTCGTCGAAGCGGCAGCAGAAACACCCGCCGGCAACCTCCTCCACGCCGAAGCCGTAACGCTTCAGCATGCCGGTGTCGACGAGGTCATCGGCTTGGTCGTTGGTGATCAGACCCACGCGCTTGCCCTGGGAGACGAGGCGGCGGGCCGCTTGGCCAATCAGCGTCGTTTTGCCTGCGCCCAGGAAACCGCCGACAAAAACCAATCTCACCTGCTTCATGGGTGAAACTCCTTTTCTTGGTCAATAGCTGGCGCGTGACAGACGCCGCCGGGCTACGTTGTGGCAACTGGCTGTTTCGTTATCTTAGCGTCGCCCCCGGCCGAACGCTCACCCGATCCGACCACGCAGGGGCAGACGACGTGTTTGTAGATGCACGCGCCCAATAGGCCGCCGCAGCGAAGGCGCCGACGAGCTGGGAGAGCAGGTACGCCGGGACTTTCCTGAGCGGAAACCCCCTGAAAGCCGCGAACGCCAGCGTGATCGCCGGGTTGATGTGGGCGCCGCTGACAGCGTTGGTGGCGTAGATGGCCAGCGAGATGGCGAGGCCCCAGACGATCGCTACCTGCCAGAACCCGTGCAGCGCATTCGTCAGCACTGCCACGTGCACTGACCCGACGCCGAAGAAAACCAGCACGTACGTGCCGATCAACTCGGCCAGGCGCGCTCGATGCAGTGATGTTCCGCGCTGCAATCTGGGTCCCCGAATCGTTGCCATGTGTGGTTCTCCGCTGATCCTAAAGGTTATTCAACATCCAGTAAACGATTGCGCTCAAGACTGCCGCGATGGGAAGGGTCAGGACCCAGGACAAGAGTATCTCCGAGATGACCTTGACGTTGGCTTTCCCGGTGATCAGGCCGAGGCCGAAGAGCGAACCCGTAGACACGTGAGTGGTCGAAACCGGCATGCCCAATCGGCTGGCAAAGATGACGAGCGCGCCCGTGACAAGGTTGGCCGTAAACCCCTGTCCGTGCGTCATGGACGTGATCTTGTTGCTCATCGTGCCGGCCACCTTCCGGGCGCTGATGATCCCGCCGACCGCCATACCTGCAGCCACGGCGATCATTCCACCCCGGATTCCAAGGGCCCGGACCCCGATCAGGAGGGCCACGATCTTGGGGGTATCGTTCAGCCCCCGTGCGAAGCTCACGACACCCGCGCTGAGAAAATGGGCGATATCCAGGAGTCGCCGGGAGTTCAGCCGCAGGATTCTACCGTGATACCTCTGCGCACAGCTCTCCTGCGTGTCGAGGGAGACATCGGGCATCGCAGTGGAAGTAAGCGCCTGCGCGTGGCCCTTTTCTGCATTCACGTCGACTTCGGGCATCATAGCGCAGCCGGGCAAAGGGGAAGACGCCGGCTGATTCGCGGGAGTTGCCTGGTCGGTTTGACCCAGGCAAAGACACCACTTTTGGGTTAGACCCAGTGGAACCCGGAGGCGAAGGAACAAGGCATAAGTGCCTCCTCCAAGGCATGTTGCGATCAGTGGGCTGAGCAGGAGAGGAAGGAAGAAGGACTTCCCCAAGGCGACGAAATCAACATGAGCGCCGACGGCCGCCAAACCGCCGCCGGCGAGGGCGCCGATCAGGCTGTGGGTTGTAGATATGGGAAATCCAGTCAACGTCGCCAGCAAGACGGCCAAGCCTGCCCCCAAGGCCACGGCCAAGAGGAAGTCGGGCGCACCGGCGATCTCCGGGCGAACGATTCCTCTGCCGGAAAACTTCTTTCCCAGTTCCTGGGCCAGAAAGATCGACGCAACCGATCCGGCCAGAGTCGTAACCGTCGCCCAAGCGATGGCCCCCCGGTAGTTCGTGGTCCGGCTGCCGAAGAGCGTGGCCACGCCCTTGAAGTTGTCGTTGGAGCCGTTCGCATAGGCCAGCAAACAGACGGCCAGGAATAGAAAGACTGTCAGCAGTGACATCCAATAACCTCCCGTGATTATGCCAGGAGCCCGGCGTATCGGCCCGCGTCAGGCCCGCTGCTTGACGGATGCCAGCAGCTCGGCGATGGCCGCCGCGTAGTCCTCGAGGGTCTCCTGCCACTTTGCGAGACAATCCATGCCGGGCTTCGTCACCTTGTACTGCCGCCTGGCCGGGCCGCTGTCGGCGAGGTCCCAGGCCGACGTCACGATCCCGTCCTCCTCCATGGACTTCAGAAGTCGATAGACGCCCGTGGAATCGGGAGGGCGGTCCTTGAACATGGCCATCTGCTTCAGACGCTGGACGATCCGATAGCCGTGAAGCGGCTCGTAGGCCAGCAGCGTCATGATGGTTGGCTGGAGCAGCCGCCCCAAGCCCTTTCCTGAACACGAGCAGTCGTCGAAATCAACCATGATGGATCACCTCGGCTATGGGACTAAGTCTACTATGAGTATTATACCCCTACTGGCGCGGCTGTCAAGATGTCCTCTTGGAATGGCGGGCAGACCACTGATTGCGGCAGCCGCCCCCGGGTGGCCGCGGGCGGGGCCCCCTCCGGCCCGTTTCGGCTGGAACAGATGGTCAGGATTGCCCCGTCCTCCGTCTCCAGCAGGGCCGCGTGGCCCTGCTGCCCGGGGGACCATCACGGATGAGGGTCAGGCGGGCCGCACGTCACGAGTAGATCACGCCGTTCGCACGCCAGCTGGCCGGTCCATACGGCGATGGCAAGACAATCTATTCTGCCGCGCCGGGAGGCGAAAGCGGTGCCGCGCCCACGCGGTAAACGCAGAAGCCGATCTTCGCCAGCGCCTCGTGGTCGAGCAGGTTGCACCCGTCGAACAGAAAGGCCGGCTGCTCCATCTGTGCGAACACCTTCTCGAAATCAAGCTCCTGGTACTGGGGCCATCCTGTCACGAGCGCAATGGCGTCGGCCCCCCGTGTGGCCCCGTAAGGGTCTGCGGCGAACGTGCACCCGGGCGCGTCCTTCAAGTCATCCCGGGCATTGTCCAGGGCGCGTGGATCGGTCACCACGAGGCAGGCACGCTCATCGATCAAGTGCTTGCAGATAGCGATTGCGGGCGAGTCCCGGGTGTCGCTGGTGCCGGGCTTGAAGGCGAATCCCAGGACTGCTATGCGCTTTCCGGCGAGGGTGTTGAACATCGCGCGGGTTATCGTGCGGACAAAGCGCTGCTTCTGATATTCATTGAGCTTCACTACGTGAGACCAGTACGCGGCCACCTCCGGCAACCCTTGGCACTCGCACAGGTATGCGAGGTTGAGGATGTCCTTGCGGAAGCATGAGCCGCCGAACCCGACGCCGGCGCGCAGGAACTCGGGGCCGATCCGATGATCCATTCCTATGGCGCGGCTCACCTGGACGACGTTTGCCCCGGTCTTCTCGCACAGGGCGGAGATGGCGTTGATTGAGGACACACGCTGCGCGAGGAACGCATTGGACGCAAGCTTCGCAAGCTCGCCGGACCACAGGTTCGTGCTGATGATCCGCTCGCGCGGGATCCAGTGGGCGTATATGTCCGCGAGTTCCTGCAATGCCTTCCGACCGGTCGGCGTAGGGTGGGCGCCGATCAGAATGCGGTCGGGGTCCTCCAGGTCCTTGATTGCCGTTCCTTCGGCAAGAAACTCAGGATTCGATACAACCTCGAAATGGACGCCCCTGTCGTTCTTCCGGAGGATGGCCTCCATCGCCTCGGCGGTTCGCACGGGAAGCGTGCTCTTCTCGACCACGATCTTGGGCCTTGTGCTGCACCTGGCGATCTGCCGGGCCGTGCGCTCCCAGTACTGGAGGTCCGCCGCTTGGCCGGCCCCTTCCCCGAATGTCTTCGTGGGGGTGTTGACGCTGACGAAGATGATGTCGGCGCCGTCAATCCGTTCCTCCACGTTGTCGAAGAAGAACAGGTTCCTGCCCCTCGCAGCCTTCACGGTCTCCAGGAGTCCGGGCTCGTAGATCGGCAGAGAATCGGTTTGCCACTCGGCCATTCTCGCGGCGTTGACATCCACCACCTCGATCCGGTACTCGGGGCAGTGCTTGGCAATGACGGCCATCGTCGGCCCGCCCACGTATCCAGCCCCGATGCACACGATCGTCTTCATGGGTTCTTCCTTTTCCAATCAGCCTGGAGAAAGTGTCATCGTCATCTCGCCGTCCGTCGCACCTCTTCCTTTATGCGCTGGATGTGTCCCCGGCCCAGGGCCTTGACCTCGCAGCCGAGCTCGAAGTAGCGACCAATTTGCTCGTCGCTCAGGATGCAGAAGCAGTCTACCACTGCGAAAGGGCCTCCCGCCCATTCAACCAGCTCGTCCGGGTCCAGATTCAGGTAAGGCTCGTGCCGCACCGCGAGCACCACCGCCTCCGCTCCCTTCACGGCGGCCTGAAGGTCATCCTGGACGCGGATGTTGACCAAATCTTCCTGGTTGCGGAAGAACCGGGCCAGAGAAAGCCCGGTCGCTGGATAGGTATCCTGTTTTTCCAACTCGTACCAGTGACCCACGTACGGATCGTGAACCTTCAGTTCCGCACCCATCTCCGCGAGCTTTCTGACCACGATCTCCGATCCGCTGTAGCGCGTATCCCCGACGTCCTGGCGGTAGCTCGCCCCACAAACACAGACCACGGCGCCAGCGATATACCTTCCCATGTTCCGAAGCGCGTCGCGCGTGAACTCCGCGGCATGCAGGCCCCGCGTATCGTTGACGTCGATCGCTGTCGTGGTCATCCGGAAAATGTCATCCTCAAAGCCCAGGATGTGCTTATAGGCCCAGAATGCCAGCGCGCCGTCCTTGGGCAGGCAGTAGCCGCCCACGCCAGGGCCGGGAAAAATGATGTTGCTATGCGTGGGTCGCACCTTGATGGCCTCGATGACCTTCTTGAGATCGACGCCGTTGCGTTCCGAGAACAGGCTCCACTCGTTCATGAACGCCAGAGTCGTCGCCCTGAACGAGTTCTCGACGACCTTCGTAGTCTCCGACTCGATTGGTCGGTCCATCACCGTCAGGGGGAACCTGTCCGTATTGAGCACTTCGCTGAGGAACTTGACCGTCCGTTCCCTGGCTTCGGGATTGCACCCGCTGCACACCCTCCAGAAGTCGCGTATGCTCGAGACGTAATCTCTGCCGGGCATGACGCGCTCGAAGCTGTGCGCAAGAAGCGGCGGCTCGGTCATGCCGCGAGCCTGGA
>CAZHPE010000022.1:0-21827 GCA_964534775.1 uncultured candidatus Brocadiaceae bacterium | reverse complement strand
AAAGCGTCCACTTCGGCCTCAACTGCCCCGGCCAGAAGCCCTTGCGCACCTTCCCTGAGCACCTCCGTCAACGAGTCCCGGGCCTCGGATGCTGGACCCGGCAGCTCCACAACCCTACCATCACTCATGGCGTATCCACTCCTCCATCGTAAGGTGGGTGACCCGCGAAGTATCATCCAGGATACGCTACCTTCCCCTCCTTGCCTAAACACAACTTTCGGTTGTAACTCCTCTGAAGCCCGGCCTCCGCCATTCGGGACTCTCTCTACAGCTCCCCCGGCTCTTCTAGCAGGTTGCGGAACGTCGCGTAGAACTCGGCTGCCTGCGCGCCGTCGATCACCCGATGGTCCGCGCTCAGGGTCACCTGCATTACGGGCTCAATCCGCATGGCGCCGTCCTGCGCCACGACCTGTTCGCTCACCCTGCCGACCCCCAGGATGCACGATTCGGGGGAGTTGATAATGGGCAGGAAGAAGGCCACGCCGTACATGCCCAGGTTGCTGATGGTGATGGAGCCGCCTTCGTACTGATCGGGCCTGAGCCGGCCCTCGCGCGCAAGGCGGGCCAGCTCGCCCAGTTCCGTCGCAATCTCGGCGAGGGTCATGGCGTCCGCATTCTTGAGCACCGGCACGAACAGCCCGTCCTCGACCGCCACCGCAACGCCCACGCCGATCGCCTGATTGACAACGATCGCGTCGCCCTCGAACCGGGCGTTCACCCCCGGGTGCGCCTTGAGCGCTAGCGCTGCGGCCCGCACCAGCATGTGGGTGAGGGTGATCTTCGGGCCGCCGGCGGCGTTGAGTTCCGCCCTGCGCTCCTGGACATTTCGCATCAGCACCTCGCCGCCCAGGTAGAAGTGGGGCACAGTACGCTTGATCTCGCTCATGCGGAGGGCGATCGTGCGGCGCATGGGGCTCAGGGGCATGCGTTCGCCGGGCCCCGCGGCAGCCGGGGTCGTGGGCGCGGCGGCCACTGCGCGGGCCACGTCTTCCCTGGTGATGCGGCCTCCGGTCTTGGAGGGCTGCACGTCCACTATGCGCACGCCGGCAGCAAGGGCCGCCTCGCGCGCGGCCGGCGTGTGCTTCGCCGCCGAGAGCTTCTCGATGTAGCCGCGCACGTCCCGCTCGATGATGCGCCCGTTCGGCCCGCTGCCCGCAAGCGCCGCGAGCGGCACCTTCTGCTCCTGTGCGATCTTGCGTGCCCGGGGCGAAGCAAGCGCCCTGCCCGGCACGGGCGGGGCGGCAGTGACGGGGCCGGCCGGTGCGGCCTCGGTCACCGGGGCCTCCTCCGTCTCTTGCACCTCGGCCGTCGCCGTCCTGGAGCTGGCAGCCCCGGCCACCCGCGCGCGGTAGGCCTCAATGTCTTCGGGCAGCTCGTCCCCTTCCTCGCCGACGATGGCGACCAAGTCATTGACCGGCACCGTCTGACCCTCGCCTGCCAGTATCTTCAGCAGCACCCCTTCGACGAACGCCTCCACCTCCAGGGTGGCCTTGTCGGTGGTCAATTCGTAGAGGGCATCTCCTCTCTCGATGCGGTCTCCCTCCGCCTTGTGCCATCTTTCGACGGTGCCCTCTTCCATAGTCTGGCCGAGTTGGGGAAGCAGTATGTCTTTGAGCATGTCGGTCCTCCGAGTTTCGCAGGCAAGCAGAAACATCTCGACGAGACCATTCTACGGCCCCCCGGCACGGTGTTTCAAACACGGTTGACCACGGCGCCGGGAACGCGCATACTTGCGCGCCTGTGCGCGGGCGTTGAGATGAAGCGCGCACGGGTGATGAATCTCTGTAGAACCGCTCGATCCGCGGGCGGGGACAAATAAGGGAGTGCGCTATGCAGACGGACGAAGTGAATGCCCCGCGCATCGGCGATGGCGGGGAGTGGTCTTTTCTGGGCGGTGTGTGGGCCGACGGCCCGGACGGCGAACTGAGCCCGCCGGAAAGCGGCGGCGAACCCAACTTCGCGGTCCTCCACGGCCGCGAGTACTCGGACGTGGACATGAGGTGCCGTTTCAAGTTCCGCTGGGGTCATGGCGGCGCGCGGCTCCTGTTCCGAGTGCAGGACAGCATGCGCTACTATGCGCTGGACATCCCGTGGTGCGGCCAGCAGAACCGCAACCGTCACTTCTGGGCCGGCATCGTCCTGGCCGACGGCACGCCGCTTCAGCGCTACCTGAACCTGGGGCTGGTGACCGGAATCTGTCCCGAGCACGAGCGCTGGTATCAGGCGCGCGTTCAGTGTGTTGGCTCCCGCATCCGCGCGTGGATCGACGGGCGCCCGGTGGCCGACATTGAAGACCGCACGCTCGCTGCGGGCCGGATGGGCCTGATGGGCGAGGCGACGGCGGGGCATGGCACGCCGGTCTTCGCCGACGTCCAGGTGGCCGGTCAGGAAGTCGGCCCCTCGCCGTGGCAAGGACTGGCCGCGCCGCCGAAGCACTGGATTACGCCCTGCCCCGAGGTGGACCCGGAGACCTACCAGGGCTACCCGAGCATGGTCAAGAGCAATTCCGGCGCCCTGATGGTCAGCTTGCCTTTCCACGATCCCAACGGTGGGCCGCCGCCCCGCAGGGTCGTGTGGGTTCGTTCGTCGGACGGCGGGCGCACCTGGTCGGAGCCCGAGGAACCGACGCTGCCGGCCGGCTTAGGCGGGGTGTTCGTGAAGCAGGACGGCACGTGGGCCTGCGTCCATCGCGACGTGCCGGGCATGGGCCTGGAGGGGATGGTCATGTTCGAGTCCCGCGACGAAGGCAAGACCTGGAGCGATGCTGGGCCACTCAAGATCGTCGGCGAGCTCCTCGAGGACTTCCCGCCCGAGGCGGGTCCGTCCGGTCGGCCAGTGCGGCTGCGTGATGGAGCGCTTGTTGCGCCGCTGTTCTGCGGTGTGGACCACGGGAAGCCGCCCTACGAGGGGGGGCACGTTGTCTCCACGAACTTCGTCATCCGCAGCACCGACGACGGGGCCACGTGGTCGGCCCCGGTGCGGTGCGACCGCAACAACGCGCCCGACCAGACGCGGTGGCATTGCCCGGGCAATTTCTCCGAGATGGGCATGGCAGAGGCGGCTGACAACGTGGTCATGGGGTTCGGGCGGCCGGGGCCCTGGCCCTACATGTGGCAGGTGCTCAGCCGCGACGGCGGCAAGTCCTGGGAGCCAGCTGCGTTCGCCCCGTTCCCCGGCTACTGCAGCAGTCTTACCAGCACCGCCAGCGGCGCCCTGGTGGCCGTGCATCGCTTCCCCTATCTCGCGGCCAACCTGAGCTACGACGGCGGCATCACCTGGGACGCCGGCACCATCATCGACTATCCCACGTGGGCCAACCAGCACGCGCTGGAGGTCGAGCCGGATGTGGTGTTCGTGCTCTACATGGGCCACATCATTGATAAAGGGCAGCCGGACGTGCGCGCCATCCGCCTGCGGGTGACCGGTGAGGGGCTGAAGGTGGACTACTGAGCGACCGTTGCGTCAACGGTGGGGCGAGCGTGGCGGGGCGGTGGTGCGTGCGCGGGTGGCGCGCCGCTCCCTGCGGCGTTCCTGCTCCGCGGAGAGGCGGCGGGCCCCGACGCTGGCGATGAGGCCCAGCCCGGCCATTGTGCTCACGAGCGATGAGCCCCCGTAACTCACCAAGGGCAGCGTGAGTCCGGTGATCGGCGTCAGGCGGAGCGAGATTGCCATGTGAAGCAGGCTCTGGAAGGCGAAAAGCGTCAGCACGCCCCCGGCCAGCAGCCCGCCGAACAGGTCCGGCGCCTCCCGCACCAGGCTGGCCATCAGCGCGATCACCAGCAGGTAGAACAGCACGAGAGCCGCCGTGCGAAAGAACCCCCACTGCTCGGCGATGACGGGGAAGATGAAGTCCGTATGGCTTTCGGGCACTTGGTTCAGCAACGTGCGTCGGCCCTCACCCAAACCTTGCCCCAGGGGGCCCCCGTCCATTATGGCCCTCGCGGCTTGTTCGGCGTTGTAGTAGGCCGTGCTGCCGCGGTGTCGCTCGGGGTAGAGGAAGCTCAGTACCCGATCCCGCTGGTAATCCTTGACGACGCGGGGCGTCACCCACCCCACCCCGGCCAGCGAGACTCCTGCCACCATGACGAGCGCAAGATTGCGCACCGGCACCCCTGCCAGGAATGCGACCACGAAAAAGGCGGGCAGGAAGAGCAGCGAGGTGCCCAGGTCAGGCTGGAGGACGATCAGCAGCATGGGCACAATGACGAGCAGCAGCGGCGCGGCCAGGTCGCGCAATCGGTCCAGCCGGCTTCGGTAGCGGAAGTATGTGGCGAGTGCGAGGACGACAATGTACTTCATCGGCTCGCTCGGTTGCACAAGGAACGGCCCGACATCGTACCAGCGCGTCGCGAAATTTCTCGTCTCCCCAAGGAACGGCAGCAGGCCCAGCGCGGCAAGCCCGCCCGCGTAGAGGACGATCGAGATGCTGGCCAGGTGGCGGTAATCGAAGACGGCCGTGATCAGAAATGCCACGACGCCCAGGGCAAGGAACTGAAGGTGCCGCCTCCCAAGGGCCCAGGACTCGGCGCTGGTGATGAACACGACGCCGACAAGCCCCAACAACAGGCCCGCAGCCAACAATGCCCACGGTGTGCGGCGGAAGCGGAAGCCCCCGACGATGGCGCGAAGGAGTCTCATCCCCGGCGCTCCTTTGTCATTGGGTATCGCCCGCTAATCGTCCACAAAGCCCGCGCCGTCCCCTGAGGCGCAGCTGCGCACCTCGGCCCGGCCATCCATGTCCGGGTGTTCGGCCAGGTATCGGCGCAGGATGTCACCGCGCATTTCCTCGGAGACCTCCCGTGTCGTCAGGCCGATGCAGCAGCCTCGGAATCCGGCGCCGCTGAACCGCGCCCCGAGCACGCCGGGCGTCTCGCGCAGCACGCGGCAGGCCGTGCGCAGGTAGGCGTTGCCGCACTCGTAGTTCTCGACGGAGCTCCGCCCCGACTCATCCACGAGCCGGCCGAACTCTTCCAGATAGCCCTCGCGCCACAGCGTAACGCCCCGGCGCACGCGACGCTGCTCGCCGAAGAAGTGCCGCGCGCGCCTCAGTTCCTTCTGTGGGAGGGCTTTGCCATGGGCCTCGAATACCACGGCCGGCACATGGCGTAGCCGCGGCGCCGCCGCCACCTGCATGCCCGCCGCCTCAAGGAGCAAGCGTGCCGCCTGTCCGCATTCGGCCACGCGGCGGTTATAGTCCGTGTCGAGAAGCGGCGCGCTGAGCCCGCTGTAGAGGATGAGCACGCGGACGAGGGCCGCGGCTCCGCAGGGGTGCAGGGTGCTCTGGCCGGTGCTGCAGTCGATGCTGGTAAGCCGTCCGGTGCGGCTCAAGAGGATCGTCGACTGGTCCAGTATACCGTTGCTCAGGCTCAGGTATTCGTTTTCGATTAGGCGGTCCAGCTCGATGTTCTCCGTGGCGGCGAGTTCCAGGCCGTTGGCCCGCTCGAGCGCCAGCAGGTAGGCAATCCCCGCAGCGGCCGAGGAACTCAGCCCTCCCACGTTGTCGAATCCGTCAACAATGCCGGCTAGCCCGTAATTCAGTGCATGGCTGCGACACAGCGCCCAGACTGCCCCCCGCAAATAGTCTCCCCAGTGGCGCTGGGGCTGCGGCGGCACATCGCCGAGATCAAGCGCAACCTCGCCACTGAAGTTGCGGCTGCGCACGCGCACGCCCTTGTCCCGGCAGGGCGCAAAGCCAAAGAGCAGGGCCTCCTGGATCGCCATGCCCGTGACGATGCCGAACTGGTGATCCACGTGGGCGCCGAGCGGGCAGACGCGATAGGGGCTGCGCACGACAAGGGCGTCCTCCGGCCGCACGCCCGCCATCCGTGCCACGTCCCTTCGCAGGGCGGCGATTCGGTCTCTTTCCGCGTTCACCTTGTGCGTTCCAGCCGGGGGCCTCGGAGGGATGCTGCGTGCTCGTGCCGATCCAGAGCGTACGGCTGTAGTGAGGCGGAAGTCAAGGGCGGCGCGTCTTCGCCCCGGCGGCCTAGTAATGAGGACGGGGCCGACAAATGGCTTTTGACCGCAGCAAGGACAGTGGTATAATGAAGCGACGAAGGATAGCCCGCGAAGAATCCAGAGCGTGGTACGGATATGGCCGAAACAGGGAAAATGCCCTGCCCCAGCTGCGGGGCGCCACTCGATGTCGGCGTTCTGACCTGCACGCAATGCGGCATCAACATCCGCACTGGCGAAGCCTACCAAACGCGGGTGGAGCGCGCCAAGCAGACGCGCACTCATCCCGAGCGCTACCATCAGGGGATTTACATGGGGGCTGCGGTGCTGTTCGTGCTGGTGATGTTAGGCGGCGGCATGGTGCAGCGACGTGCCGAGCGGGTTATCAGGGAGAAGCGAGAGCTTTTTCAGGGCAGCTTCAAGACATTGGAGAAGCAGCAGGTGCACTTCTTCCACGCCCTGTGGGAGATCGACTCGCTGGCCAGCGCCGAGCGGATCGACGATGCCCGTGCGCTGGCAGATGAAGTGGTCAGCGTTGCGGAAGGGAAGTTCGGGGAGATGGACAGGGATCTCGAGCGGCGGCAATACCGGGATGACAATGTCACGTGGGCCGAGGAGCAGGAGTTCAAGGCACGCAAGCGGAACCTGCGCAACGTCATCAGCAAGGCGAAACTCAAACGTTCCCGTCTTTCCCACTAGGGGGCCCAGGCGCCTTGCGTGGGAGCATGCATCTTTCCAGAGGAGTGCAAGATGGCCGGACAGGCGATCGATGTTACCGACCAGGGTTTCGAAGAAGAGGTGTTGAAGGCAGATAAGCTCGTGATGGTGGATTTCTGGGCGCCGTGGTGCGGCCCTTGCCGCATGGTCTCCCCGGTGCTGGAAGAGGTGGCTGAGGAGAATGCCGAGACGTTGAAACTCTGCAAGATCAACGTGGACGAGAACACGCAGGCCGCCGCTGAACACGCCATCATGTCCATACCGACCGTGATGTTCTTCAAGAACGGCGAGAAACTGGGGGACCGCACGTTGATCGGGGCGAAGCCGAAAGCCGATTATCAGAAGGTGATCGACGAGTTGGCGGACTAAAGAGAGAGGGGTGCGCCGGTCCACCATGCCGTCACGGACGGGCCGAAGCGCTCAGGCCTTATCGTCTTCCTGCGCTTCGCTTCCGCCCGTTGGGGCCTCAATCGAGGCGTCTTCGTCCTGCTCGGCCGGATCCTCTTCAGACAGCTCGGAGACCGATATCTTAGGAGCAACCTCATCTTCGGTCCCGGGCATTTCCTTCTCGACGAGTTCGAAGATCACGCGGGGCGAATTGTCGCCCAGTTGGTTGCCCGTCAGGCGGAGGGTGCGGTTCCTGCCGGCGATTTGGTAGCTCAGCTCGGGGATTTCGCCCAGCGTGCCCCCGATCGGCACGCCGAGGCGGCTGCCGCTGAGTCGCACGATGCGGGTGAAACCGCCGGGACGTTCGGCGTAGCGCTGGGCCAGGGATTCCTGCTCGCGCCACTCCCCTTCGCCGAACAGCTTTCGGACGAGTTTCTTATCTTGAAGTTTCGAGAGCGCAAGGCGGTAGTAGTGGAGGTAGCGTGCGCGATCGGCCCCGCCGCTTGCGGCCTGGTAAGGCAGCGCGCGCTTGGCGAGCGTGATGAGCCGTTCCACGAAGGGACGCACCTCCTTGGCCTTTGCCGGGGAGGTAATGATGCGCTCATGCTCCAAGAGCGCCTTGGCCATGTTGCGGCGCAACGCCAGGCGGTGCGCCGCGGTGCGGCTGAGCTTGCGTCCTCGTTTTCGGTGTCTCATCGCTAATCGAATCCGTTCTGGTCCTTGGGGAAAAGCCCTGGCGTGCTGCAATGCGCGGACAGAGGCCGGCTTGGCGTCAATCGTCAGGAGCCAGCAAGGCCAGTTCCAGCCCGTGCCCGGCAAGTCTTTCCCTGACCTCGTCCAATGTGACGGTACCGAAGTTCCTGATCGCCAGGATCTCTTCCTCGCGTTTTTCCAGGAGTTGACCGACGGTCTTGACGCCCTCGGTGGAGAGGCAGTTGAGGGCGCGAATGCTCAGGTCCAGGCACTTCACCGGCATAGAAAGCATGCTCTCGGCGACCTGTGGCGGTTGATCGCTCTTCACTGGCGCGAGCGGCTCGGGCTGCTCCTGCGGCAGCATGCGGCCGAGCTCGAAGTATTCGACGAACGGATTGATGTGCTTGCGCACGATCTTCGACGCCTCGACCAGCGCCATCTCCGGACTGACCGACCCGTCGGTCCATATCTGCAGCGTCAGGCAATCGTAGTTCGTACGGCGCCCGACGCGTGTGTCGGAGACGCTGTAGGAGACGCGCTGCACGGGGGAGAAGGCAGCGTCGAGAAGGATCAGGCCGATGGTTCTGGGCAGGTCCTCATGCTCGTCCACCGGCACGTAGCCACGGCCTTTGCGCACGATCAGCTCGCAGGCGAATCGGGTCTCCTCGGTGAGCGTCGCGATCTTGTGGGCGGGGTTGACGACGTCCACATCCGGGTCCGGGATGATATCGCCGGCGGTCAGGTCACCCTTCTTTGTCACATCGATCTTCACCGTGTGCTCTTCGTCCGGGTGCAGGCGGAGCACAAGTTCCTTCAGGTTCAGAAGTATCTCCGCCACATCCTCTTGCACCCCCGGAATGGCGCTGAACTCCTGCTGGACGCCCTCGATCTTGACCGCCACGACGGCGGCCCCTTCCAGCGAGGAAAGCAGCACGCGCCGCAAACTGTTGCCGATGGTATGTCCGTAGCCCCGCTCGAAAGGCTCTGCCAGGAACTCGCCATATCGGTTGGTTAGGGTCTCTCGATTCGCCCTGACCTGCACAGGCAGTTCGAGCCCACGCCATCTGATTCTATCCGCCATATATCGCCTCCGTCAGAGATCTCAAACCGACCGGCACGATCCCGCTCGGCGCTCATCGAGCATGGGGCGCGCCGAACCTCGTCCGTCACCACGCCTTCGCCTAGCGGGAGGCGAACTCCACAACGAGCCCCTCTTCAATCTCCAGCATGATCTCCGAGCGCACCGGCATCCGAACCACGCGCACCGTCAGGTCCGCCTCGTTTATTGCCAGCCAACCCGTCTCGGGATGTCCCTGCTCCTCGCGGTTGGACCTGGCGAGGGTCAGGATGGACTCGGTGGGTTCGGGGCGGATGACGTCGCCTTCCCTGACTTGGTAGCTAGGGATGTCGACTCTACGCCCGTTGACCTCGATGTGTCTGTGGCGCACGAGCTGGCGCGCCTGCGAACGCGACCAAGCAATGCCGGCCAGCTTGCACACGTTGTCCAGGCGCCGCTCCAGCAACATCAGAAGGCTCTCGCCCGTGTTGCCCGTTTGCCGGGCGGCCCTGCTGAAGTAGCGACGGAACTCGGACTCACGTATGCCGTAAAAGCGCTTGACCTTCTGCTTCTCCCGCATACGGATGCCAAAGGGAGTCGGGCGCCGGCGGCGAAAGCCGTGCATGCCGGGCGGCTTGCTGCGCTTTACGATCGGGCATTTGGCCATCTGGCACCGGGCGCCTTTGAGGAAGAGTTTTGCCCCTTCGCGCCGGCACAGCTTGCACTTGGGTCCGGTGTATCTCGACATGCGTTGCCTTCTTTCCGTTCCTCTACGGTTGCGTCCATCGAGCCGCTTCTCTTCCCTGCCAGTGGGACGACCCACAGGGGCCGACCTTGTCAGACCCGCCGGCGCTGGCGCGCACGACAGCCGTTGTGTGGCAGGGGGGTGACATCTTCGATCGAATGAATAACCAATCCGGCGCTCTCCAAGGCGCTCACGGCGCTCTCGCGCCCTGAACCGGGCCCCTTGAGCTTCACGTCCACCTCGCGCACGCCCATGCGCTTTGCCTTGTCGGCGGCGCGCTCGCCGGCCCGTTGGGCCGCAAAGGGCGTGCTCTTACGGGAGCCCGCGAACCCGCACGAACCCGCGGACTCCCAACACAACACCTCGCCCTTCAGATCCGTGAGGGTTATCTTGGTGTTGTTGAATGTCGCACGGACATGGGCTATAGCGCGCGAGCCTACGCGTTTGGTCTTTCCCTTGGTCTTCGCCATGCTCAGGGCCTCTCCTTCCAGGTCGCCTGCTTACTAAGGCGTGTCGTCTTCGTTCAATATGCCGGGACAGTAGGTCTCGATCTTGGGCCGGACCTGAAACATGTCCCTCAGCATCCTGTAATCGCCGTCACGCGGGCCGCGCGTGCGCCGCCTGACCTTACGCGCACATATGCACAAGTTCTTCGGCGTGAGCCGGGGCGAAGCGATCTCGTCGATCTCCACGTGATACCCAGCGCTGCGCAAAAACTGCGCCCGCAGAACATCCGTCAGCATGTTCGCCAACCTATAGCGCACCGGCCCGAAGTCCGTCATTGCCGTCAGCGCATGGCCGCGCCGGATCTGGCCGCGGATCTGGTTCTGACAGCAGGGCACGCTAAGAATCAGCTTCGCGCCCAGTTCGATGCCCTTGGCAATGGCTTGGTCGGTGGCGGTGTCACACGCATGAAGCGCTATCACCAAGTCAAAGGGCCGCTCGCTTCTGTAGTCAATAGTCCGCGAGCATACGAACTCGCACCTTTCCAGTCCCAGCGCCTCCGCAACCGCCCGGCACTTCGCGATCACCGCGCGATTCGAGTCCACACCGACGAGCGCAGCGCCTTTTCCCAGCATTGCCTCCAACAGCCGGCAAAGCGCAAATCCAAGGTAGCCCTTCCCGCAGGAGAGCTCCAGAACCTGTATGCAGTCGCTCTTTGCCAGATACTGTTGCACGTACCGAAGTATGACGGCGCAGAACCCAGCCACCTCCTCCAGCTTGCAGGCCTTCCTCTCGTCTACCTGCCCGCTGGGCCCTAGAAGTTCCATCTTCCGAAGGTCTTCATCCCGGCTCTTCAGGTAGTCAAGAAGCTTCCGGCGGTCCACGCCCATTTGCCCTTGTTCGACTGGATCGGACCCGTCACGACGGGGAGAATGAGAATGCCTGCGCCCGGCGCGCTATCGGGTCACCTCCTTCACGCTCTTCCTTCCGGCCACTGTGCGCTTCTTGCCTTTGCGGGTGCGCGCGTTGGTGCGGGTGCGCTGGCCTCGACACGGAAGGCCGCGGCGGTGCCGCATCCCGCGGTAGCAGTTGATCTTGCGCAGCCGAGTGACGTTGGACGCTTCCAGACGCCGCAGTTCGCCTTCGATGACGAAGTTCTTGTCGATGTAGGAGCCCACACGGCTCAGATCGTCCTCCGTCAACTCCTGCGCCCGCTTGTCGAATTCGATTCCCAGCACGTTGCAGACCTGCTCGGCCGACGTAGGGCCTATCCCAAACAGATACGTCAGCGCCACCACGGTCCGCTTGTTGCCCGGAACGTCGACGCCCAAAACTCGTGGCATCTCGTTCTCCCTCCTGTCACAGGCGAGCAGGCCCGCCCGTTCGGGTCGTTATCCTTGTCGCTGCTTGTGTTTCGGGTCGCTGCAGATGACCCGCACGACGCCCTTGCGCCGGACAATCTTGCAGTTCTCACAAAACTTCTTGACCGATGCGCGCACCTTCATCTTCCGCACTCTCCGTTCCAGGGCGGCCCGCCTGCCCTGCGACAGGTCTGTTGTCTATGCGCGATAGACGATGCGGGCCTTCGTCAGATCGTAGGGGGACAGCTCGATTGTAACGGTATCACCGGGCAGGATACGGATATAGTGCCTCCGCATCTTGCCGCTCACGTGCGCCATTACCTTGTGGCCGTCTTCCAATGCCACGCGAAACCTTGCATTCGGCAGGGCTTCCCTGACAACGGCCTGGACTCTGATCGCTTCTTCTTTTGGCATTATCCCAACGGTAAAGGTGAAAGGGAGAAGTATAGCAGATTTCGTCCGATTCAGCAAGTTCCTCAGGGCAGTGTCAAGATGGAGGCCCCGACATCGGTGACGGCCACCGTATGCTCGAAATGGGCGCTCAGGCCGTGGTCCCTCGTGACCACGGCCCATCCGTCCTGAAGCGACATCACATCCTCCGTGCCCGCGTTCAACATTGGCTCGATGGCCACCGTGGCCCCGCTGGGCAAGGTCGGGTTGTGCTTCAGGTCCTTTCGGTCAACAAAGTTCGGCACAGGCGGCTCTTCGTGCATGTCCCTGCCGATGCCGTGCCCGGTGTAGGCCCTGACCACGCTGAAGCCGGCGGCCTCAGCCGTCTCCTGGACGGCCCGAGAGATATCCGCCACCTTCACGCCGGCCCTGAGCACGTCTATTGCCGCGGCCAGCGACTCTTTCGTGGCCTGCACCAAGCGCTGGGCCAGCGCGCTACATCCGCCCACCTCTATCGTCACTGCCGCATCGCCCACGTAGCCCTCGTAGACGGCGCCGCAGTCCACGCTCAGGAGGTCGCCGTCCGTCAGCTCAATCGGCCCGGGGATGCCATGCACGACCTGCTCATTTATGCTCGTGCAGATGTTCGCCGGGTATCCCCGATAGCCTTTGAATGCAGACCGCGCGCCCAGGCGCCGGATGACCTCTTCCGCAACCTGATCCAACTCGGCCGTTGTCACGCCGACCCGCGCCTTCTCCTCGACCGCCCGCAGCGCCTCGGCCGCTATCCTGCCCGCCTCGCGCATTCTGCTCAGTTCGGAAGGCTTCTTTGGGACGATTCGTCTCATTCCTCGGGTCTCTCGGCGCGCGGTGCGCTGCCCCCGGGTTCAGTGCCGGGTCAGCTTGCCGAGGACGCTCCTCGCCTCCCGAGCTATATTGTCAGGACCCTGACTAGCCTCAATGCTCCTGAGCAGCCCTCGTTCCTCGTAGTAGGGGACCAGGGGGCGGGTTTTCTGCATGTATTCGGTCCATCGCCTGCGCACGATCTCCTCGGTGCTGTCGCTACGCACGCTCAGGGGCGCGCCACACCGGTCGCAGACGTTCTCGACCGCGGGGCGCATGAACTCGCGATGGAAGTTCGCGCCGCACTGCCGGCACACCAGCCGACCCGCCAGGCGCCGCGCAGACGTCTCCTCATCCAGCTCGAAGTGCAGCACGGCGTCCAGCTCATCCTCGCGCTGCTCCAGCATCACCTGCAGGTCCTGGGCCTGGCCGATCGTGCGGGGGTAGCCGTCCAGGATGTAGTCTGCAAACCGTTCGAGCACCAATTCCCTCACCACCCGGTTTGTGTGCTCATCCGGCACCAACTCGCCCCGGTCCAGGTAAGCCCGGACGGTGCGACCCAACTCGGTGTCTGCGCCGACTGCCTCGCGGAATATTTCCCCGGTAGAGGCGTGGCGCAGTCCGAACTCTCCGGCCATCCTGACGGCCTGCGTGCCTTTGCCGGCCCCTGGGGGCCCGAGGAATACGAGTTGCACCAGATCGGTTCTTTCTTCGTCTCTCGCCTGCGCCTGAAGATGCAGGCAGGCCCCGAGTTCAACGCCGCCGTCGTGACTGCCGCCTCCCGGCCGCTCCGGCCGCCAGCCCGCTGTAGCGCCTCATCTCCAGGTGCTGATTGATCCGCGTGGATAGGTCCAGGGCGACGCCGACCGCGATCAAGATGCTTGTGCCGCCGAAAAAGCCCGCGATGTAAAGGTTCACACCGAGCGCCCCTGCCACCAGCATGGGCATCAGGGCGATGATGACGAGGAAGAAACTGCCCGCCAGCGTCACCCGCCCCATGATGCCTTCGAGGTAGTCGGCGGTATGTTTGCCCGGGCGCATGCCGGGGATGAAACTGCCGTTGTCCTTGAGGTTCTCGCTTATGTCCTTGGGGTTGAACGTGATGGCCGTCCAGAAGTAGCAGAAAAAGAAGATGAGCAGCCCATTGAGCACGACGTAGACTAACTTCAAGTCTTCGCCCGGCATGACGGCCTCCTTCACGAAGGTGAAGAAGCGATACCACAAGCTGCCTTCTGTGAGGGCCCTGGTGGCAGTTTCGGAGATGAGGGCCGGAAGTTGGAGCAGTGCGCTGGCGAAGATAAGGGGCATGACGCCCGCGTTGTTGACCTTCAAGGGAAGGTAGTGTTTCTGGCCGCCGTAGACCTTGGAGCCACGCACGTGTTTGGCTTGCTGGACTGGGATGCGCCTCTCGCCCTTGGTGATAAGGACGATGGCTACCACCAGCGCCACGAACAGCGCGATGAGGGCGATGCTCTTGAGCACGGCGTCCTGCTGGCTTGCGTCACCGCTGAACTCGCGGGCCATGTAGTAAATGCCGGTTGGCAGGCGCGAGAGGATGTTGATCATGATGATGAGCGAGATGCCGTTGCCGATGCCATGCTCGTCGACCTGTTCCCCGAGCCACATCAGCAGCATCGTCCCGCTCATCAGCAGAAAACCGTTCGATAGGCTGAACCACAATCCCTTGGCCCAGGTGTCTACCTCTTCGGCACGCACGATGCCGTAGGACTGGAGACTGCGGATCAGGACGGCGCCCTGGAACATGCAGATGAAGACGGTGGCGATGCGGGTGTACTGGTTGAGCTTGCGTCGCCCGGCGTCGCCCTCCTTCTTGAGCCGTTCGAGGCTCGGCACGACGTTCATGAGCAGTTGAAAGATGATCGAGGCGCTGATGTATGGCATGACGCCGAGGGCGAAGATGGCGCCGTTCTTGATGGCGCCGCCGGTGAAGAGGTTGATCATGCCCAAGAGCCCGCCAGCCTCCTCGACTGCGCCGGCCAGCCTCGACGTGTCGACGCTGGGCAGGGGGACGTAGACCCCGACGCGGCACACGGCGATCAGGCCGATGGTTATCAGCAACCTGCGTCGCAGATCGCGGATGCGATAGATATTCAGGGCTTGCTCGAGGAAAGGCATGGGTTTCTCAGAGAGCGCCCTTAAAGAGTTACTATTCTTTCGGGGTCCGGGGAGCCGGCCGTGGTTTCATCTTATTGCGGACCAGTTTCTTCGGGCCAGGGATGATCTCGACCGAGCCGCCGGCCGCTTCGATCTTGGCCCTGGCGCCCTCGCTAACGGCATGGGCGCGCACTTTCAA
This sequence comes from uncultured candidatus Brocadiaceae bacterium, assembly GCA_964534775.1. Lineage (GTDB taxonomy): Bacteria > Planctomycetota > Brocadiia > SM23-32 > SM23-32 > CAZHPE01. Next base: position 6,921 of record CAZHPE010000022.1, on the reverse strand, counting down.
GGGCCTGTCCACCTCACCCGTTCCAAGCACCTTGACCCCGTCCTTGCTGACTTGCTTGATGACGCCCCGCTGCCTGAGAGCCTGCGGGGAGACCTCGCTGTCGGGCTCGAATACTTCCAGCCGGCCCACGTTGACTACCGTGTAGGTCATCTTGAACGGTTCGTTAGAAAACCCCACGCGAGGCAGGCGGCGGAACAGCGGCAGGTTGCCGCCCGTCATGCCGCGCGAACTCCAACCTCTGCGCGAGCGCGCGCCGTCCATGCCTCGGCCACTGGTCTTCCCATGTCCGCTGCCGTGGCCTCGGCCGATGCGCCTACGCTGCTTGCGAGGATGGGTCAGTGATTTGGCTTCGGAGATATCCATTGCTTCTATACCTTACTCAGAAACGCTTGTTCTTCTGTTGTGTCGGTCCTCTGCGGACCGCACCCCGTCCTGCCGGCCTGGAGCTTCCTACTCTTGCGGCTGCGGGTCCTGCGCGTCTGCTTCCTGCGGCGCCTGAGCCTCTTGCGACGGGGGTTCAGGGTCCGCTGGGGTCTCGGTCGGGGGCGCCACCTTCTTGTTCTTCAGGATGAGTTGGGGATGGCGCAGGGCGATCTTCACGTTTCGCAGCCGCTCGACCTCAGCGACGGGCCGCATGAGCGCAAAGGCATTCATGGTGGCTTTCGCCAGGTTGAGTGGGTTGTTGCGGCCGATGGACTTCGTCAGCACGTTGCGCACGCCCAGCACGTTCATCATGCTGCGCACGGTAGCCCCTGCCTTGACGCCGGTGCCCGGGGCGGCCGGTTTGATCAGGACGTGGGAACTCTTGTGATCGCCCGTCTGTTCGTGACCGACGGTGTCGCCGATCAGAGGAACGGTGATCATATCGCGCCTGGCTTCCTTGTTGGCCTTCTCGATGGCCATGGGCACGCCGCGCGCCTTGCCGTAGCCAAGGCCTATCTTGCCTTTGCGGTCTCCCACTGCGACCAGGGCGCCGAAGGTCAGCGTGCGCCCGCCCTTGGTCACCTTGGTGTGGACGCGAATCGCGAGCACTTCGTCCTGAAACTCGCTGTCTCCGCGCCGACCACGCTTGTCACGTCTCTGCGTAAGTGCTCGCCTCGCCATAAATTCCCCGCCTCATTCCACCCGGCCTTTTGCCGGGGCGACGTTGTCTGTCGGGCTCAGGTCCCCTCAGAAGCCTTCGCTGCCAGAGTCGGAAAACTGCTTTCTGGCGGCCTCTGCTAGGGCCTTGACGCGGCCGTGGAACCCGTACCCTGCCCGGTCGAACACGACCTTCTTGATCCCCTTCTCCACGCATTTCTGCCCGACTATGTCTCCAAGCCTGCTGGAGGCCTCCACGGTCCCTGCACTCCCCAGGTCGCTGAATTGCGTCTCCTGGGTGCATGCGCTGAGAAGCGTATGCCCGAGGTCGTCGTCGATGACCTGGGCGTACATGTGTTTGTTGCTGCGAAAGACGCAAAGCCGGGGCCGCTCCGCAGTGCCTGAGAGGCGTCGGCGTATGCGCCCGTGACGCTTGACCTTTAGTCGTGCTTTCTTCTTGTGCTTGTCCATGATACCAAATCGTTTTCGCTATGGCTGTGCCGCGGCAGAACCGCAAGAAGCCCGCCCTCTGCTGGCCTCTATCCTGCGCCGGCGAAGGCCTTGCCTTCTTTGCGCCGGACGTGTTCGCCCGTGTATCGGATCCCTTTGCCCTTGTAGGGCTCGGGTGGGCGGACGGACCGAACCTCCGCCGCAAACTGGCCCAGCAGCTCCTTGTCGGGCCCGCTGATGGAGAACCGCGCCGGATTGTCGGGCTGGGCCATCGGCGAGGTAACTTCCACGCTAAGGCCCTCGGGGATCGGCATTACGACCTCGTGCGAGAAGCCGATCTGGAGCACCAGATCATAGCCCTTCACCCTTATCTGGTAGCCGGTGCCGACAACTTCCATTTCCTTCCGGAAGCTCTGCGTGACGCCAAGCGCCATATTGTTGATCAGGCTCCTAAAGAGCCCGTTCAGGGAGCGCGCCTGACGCGTCTCGGCCTTGCGGGCCACGCTGATGCGCCGGGTGGCCTCGTCATATTCCACCTGGATATCGTCAGGGAACTCCCGGCTCAACTCGCCCAGGGGCCCCTTTATCCGGATCTCCGAGCCTGCCAGCGTCACTTCAACGCCGGCCGGGCATTCGATGGGCTTGTTCATGTTGGACATAGGTGTCTATTCCCCTCCCTTGTCAGGGGCGAGCAGTGGGGCGCTCATATCACCGAGCAAAGCAATTCGCCGCCCACGTGCAGCTTCCGGCATTCCCGGTCGCTCATAACGCCCCGGCTAGTCGAGACGACCACCATTCCGATCCCGTTGGCGATCCGGGGCAGTTCGCCCGTGCCACGGTATATCCTGCGCCCGGGCTTGGAGATCCGCTCTATGTTGCTGATCACCTTCTCGCCCAGGGGGCCGTAGCGCAGGTAGATTTTGAGCAACCTGCGGGGCGCCTCGCCGGCGGCCCTGAAGTCGTCAATGAACCCCTCTTTCCTCAGCACCCGCGCTATGGCTTCCTTTTCCTTCGAAGCGGGCATCTCAACCGTCGGATGCTCCGCTGCCAGGGCATTGCGGATACGTGTGAGCATGTCCGCTATCGGATCGGTCATCATCTGCAACTTACCTCTTCCGGCGCACTAAGGGAACCTGCATCGCTTACCGTGGTATGCGCGCCGCCTCTACCAACTGGCTTTGCGCACGCCCGGAATCAGGGCGCGGCTGGCCAAGTTGCGGAAGCAGATACGGCAGACCTGAAACTTCCGCAGGTAGGCGCGCGGGCGCCCGCACAGTTTGCACCGGTTCTTCTTGCGTGTCGAGAACTTGGCCGGCCGTTCACTTCTGATAATCAGTGCTTTTCGGGCCATGACCTACTCTTCACCAATGACAAATGACTGACACCAATGACGAATGCGACGACCAATCCGAATGACCTCGGGGCTGCGCGCCAGTGCGCCCCTCTCGTCAGGCATTTCAGCGTTGGCCACTCCTTTTCCTCTACTGCCGGAACGGCATTCCAAGAAGTTTCAGCAGCTCGAGGGCTTCCGGGTCCGACTTGGCGCTGGTGCAGATCGTCACGTCCATCCCGTAAGTACCGCTGACGGCATCGGGGTCGGTTTCAGGGAAGACGATATGCTCCCGAATCCCCAAGGTGTAGCCACCGTGCCCGTCGAGAGAGTTGGGACTCAGACCTTGGAAGTCGCGGATACGCGGCAGCACGACGCTGATGAGGCGGTCCAAGAAGTCATACATCCGCCCAGCCCTCAGCGTGACCTTGCAGCCCACCGCATCGCCTTCGCGAAGTTGAAAGCCCGCCACGCTTTTGCGTGCGCGCGTCACCACGGGCTTTTGCCCACTGATGCTGGCGAGCACGATCTGCGCATCTTCCAGGAGCTTCTGGTCCTGCGTGGCCCGCCCGACGCCCATGTTCAGCACGATCTTCTGCAGCCTCGGCACTGTCAGGCGGTTCTTCACGCCTAGGCGCTCCATCAGGTCTGGGAGCACCTCCTGCTCAAAGCGCACCTTCAGCCTGGGCTGCGCGCCGGGACCGACCGCTACCTCGGCGCTCTCGCTCATTGTCTCTGCCTGATTATCTCCGTCGGTTCCCACGCCCTGTCAGCTCCGCTTCTATTGTTGCGTCTCTATGGGCCGGCTGCACTTGACGCACACCCGCTGTTTGTTGCCATCGCCGTCGACGGCCTTACGGGTGCGCACGGGCCCGTCGTAGCGCTCGCAGTCCCTGTTCTGGCAAAGCAGCATCACGTTCGAGGCGTCAATCGGCGCCTCCATCTCGATTCGGCCGGCCTTCTGGGTTTCCTGAGTGCGTCGCAGGTGCTTCCAGACCATGTTGGCGCCTTCGACGACGACCTTGCCCTTATCAGGCCGGGCCTCCAGGATGCGGCCGCGCTTGCCCTTGCTGGCGCCCACTGTCACCGCCACAATGTCGTTGCGCCGGACGTGTAGTTTCTTTCTCATGTCCCTTCTCTCAAAGTCGCCACAGGGAGCACCGAGCCGGGCGAAAGAGCCAGCACCGTTGTGCACGCCGCATTACCTGTTCAGGCTCGGCTGTGCACGCAGGCTGCTTGACCCGCCCTTCCTTCTCTGCGCGCTCTCGGCGTCCTCCGTAGCAACTCTTGGCATCAAGGCGCCCGTCGCCGCTCAGACTACCTCCGCGGCCAGGCTCACGATTCTCATGTAGTTCTTCTGACGCAACTCCCGCGGAACGGGGCCGAAAATGCGCGTGCCCCGAGGCGTCCCGTCGGGCTGAATCAGGACGATGGCGTTATGGTCGAAGCGCACATAGCTCCCATCTGGCCGTCGCATGGCGCTTTTGGTGCGCACGATGACGCCCCGCACCACCTCGCCGTGCTTGACCTCGCTTCCGGACAGGACTTTCTGGACGCTGCCGACGACCACGTCGCCCACGTGCGCGTAGCGCCGCCGGGTGCCGCCCAGGACCTTGAAGCAACGCACGGTCCGGGCCCCGGAGTTGTCGGCAACCTCCAGCATTGTTTGTTCCATAATCATAACGATCGCTCCCGGTGTCTGCACGCGCCGGTCTGGCCCCGTCCTACTGGGCCGCACCAGCCTCGGCGGACGGCTCCTCCGAAGGTACCGTAACTCCGGCGGCGGCCCGCTTCAGTATGCGCACCAGACGCCAGCACTTGGTCTTTGACAGGGGGCGCGTCTGTTCGATCTCGACCACATCCCCGCTCGTCGCCTCGTTGTGCGCGTCATGGACCTTGAAGGTCGAGGTGCGACGCACGTACTTGCCGTAGCGCGGATGCTTGACGAGCCTCTCGGTGACCACGCTGATCGTATTGTCTGCCTTATCGCTCGTGACGGTGCCGCGTACTCTTTGTTTCATCACGCCTCTCGCTCGTTTTCAGGCGCCACCCGGCGCCTTGCATTCCTGTCGAAAAGGGTCTCTTCGCTCTCAGCCCTTCGTCTCTTCGTCTCCGGCTGCACGCTGCTGTTGGCGCAGCACGGTCAATATCCTGGCGATGTCCCGCCTAGCCTTGCGCCTGAGCGAAGTGTCCGGGCTCTCTTCGGCCTGCCACTTGAATCGCAGGTCGAATATCTGTCGCCTCAGCACCTCCACGTCCCGGCGCAGGTCCTCCTGGTCGCGTCCAATAAGTTCGTTCGCCTTCACACCTTCACCCTCCGATGAACCATCCTCGTCTTGATGGGCATCTTGCGGGCGATACGCGCCAAGGCCGCCCGGGCCATGTCCTCGGAAATGCCGCTGAGTTCGTAGAGGATCGTTCCCGGCTTTACCACGGCGACCCAGTGGTCCGGCTCGCCCTTGCCGGTGCCCATGCGGGTCTCGGCGGGCGTGGACGTGACGCTCTTGTGGGGGAAGATGCGGATGAACAGCTTGCCCTCGTCACGCAGGTAATGGCCGGAGGTTACGCGGCCGGCCTCTATCTGCTGGGCCGTGATCCAAGCCGGGGCCAACGCCTGAAGCCCGTACTCACCGAAGGCGACGTAGTTGCCCCGCGTGGCCTTGCCGCGATTCTTACGCCGCTGCGATTTGCGGAACTTCACCCTCTTAGGCATCAGGGGCATTTGGAGCCTCCTGGCTGAAGTCCATCTTCGTTCCCGGTGCGAGCCGGCCATGGTTGATCCAGGCCTTCACGCCGATCAAGCCGTACTTGGTGCGCGCCTCGGCGAAGCCATAGTCGATCCTCGCCGTGAGGGTCTGGAGCGGGATGCTGCCCATGAGGACCTTTTCCCGCCTGGCCAGCTCGGCCCCGGTCAGGCGCCCGGCCACGCCGATCCTCACGCCCTCGGCACCTGCGTCCATCGTCGCCTCGGCCGCCCTGGCGATGACTTGGCGGAACGAGGCACGCCTCTGGAGCTGCCCGGCCACCTCTTCGGCCACGAGCTGGGCGCTGAGCTCAGGGCGCTCGACTTCCTGGACATTGACGTCGAGGCTGCGTCCCGTGAGGGCTTCAAGCTCGCCCTTCAGCCGTTCCACCTCCACGCCCTTGCGGCCGATAAGCAGGCCAGGGCGCGCGCAGTGGACCAGGATGCTCAGGGTCTCTCGCGTCCGAACGATGTCGATCCTCGGTATGCCGGCGTAGCTGTAGGTGCGCTTTATGAGGCGGCGGATCTTTTCGTCCTCCACCACGTAAGTGCCGAACAGCTTCTTGTCCGCAAACCACCGCGAACGCCAGTCCTCGGTGATGCCGATCCTCAGGCTAGTCGGGCAAACCTTCTGTCCCATAGTTTCCTCCGCCTTTACTGCTCGGCCTGTTTCTGTTCCTGCCCATCATCAATGACGATGGCGATGTGGCTCGTGCGGTGGCGTATTGGCGCCGCGCGGCCCCGCGCCCTGAAGCGCCACCTCATGTGCTCCGGTCCGCCGTGAGGTCCCTCGTCTACACGCGCTTCCGCCACGAAGAGGGCCTCCATGTCCGCATCCATGCTCTGGTCCGCATTCGCCATGGCGCTCCTCAGCACCCTGTCGACCAAGTGGGAGGCGCGCTTGTCAGTCGCTCGCAGGATCTGCAGGGCGTCGTTGACGTGCCGCCCGCGGATGAGTCTCACAACGCCCTTGACCTTCCGGGGCGATATGTCCGCTTTCTTGTGGGTTGCCCTGAACTGCACCTGGCGAGTCTCCTCCGAGGGGCTCAAAGACCTCTAACTTCGGCCCCTAACGTGGCCCCTGAACGTGCGCGTTGGGGCGAATTCGCCCAGCTTGTGTCCTACCATGTCCTCGGTTACGAATACCTTATCGAACCGGCGACCGTTGTGAACCATGAACGTGTGCCCGACGAAGTCCGGGACGACCGTGCAACTGCGCGCCCAGGTCTGAATGGGCTCGCGGCCGCCGTCGTCCTTCTGCGCAAGCACCTTCTTCAGGAGCTTCATGTTCACGAACGGGCCTTTTTTTAGCGATCTG
>CAZHPE010000021.1:0-21892 GCA_964534775.1 uncultured candidatus Brocadiaceae bacterium | reverse complement strand
ATGGTGCTAGCACCGTCTACCTCTCCAACGTATGCCGCCCTGGCAAGGATATCGTCCGCTTGCCCATTCAAATCGACACGCATCTCCCACGGGTGCATGGGGTCAACCTGTATCTCAAGCCCGAATCCTTCGCGGAGTTCGAGTTGCCCGAGAGCATGTTCGTACATGAACTGCACGTTTCGTGGCACCGTTATTCGGTTCATAGGAGATCCCTTAATGTTGGGACAGGGTCATCGATGCAGTCAATCGTACCACACCAGGAGCCCTAAGTACAGCCGAAACTGGAAATCACACATAGTCGCCCAAACCATGCGTCTTCTTGCACTTCGCACTGGATCTCCGTAGACTTGAAGTCATGCAGAATGTTGTTTCAGCACCCTTCACCGGCCATTAGCCGACGGCGACATCATGGCAGAAGAACACCAGTACTTCAAGGTGGTCGCAACCAACCGGAAGGCGCGCCACCGGTTCATCATCGAGGAGACCTGCGAGGCGGGGCTGGAGCTGAAGGGCTCGGAGGTCAAGAGCCTGCGCGAGGGCCAGTGCAGCATCGAGGAGAGCTTCGCCAGGCCCGCCGGCGGCGAGATATTCCTCTACGCCATGCACATCAACCCTTACCCGCAGGCCACCATCGACAAGCCCGACCCCGCGCGCCGCCGCAAACTCCTGCTGCACCGGGGCGAGATAGCCCGCATCATCGCCCGCTGCACCCAGCGCGGTTATACCCTCGTGCCGCTGAAGGTCTACTTCAAAGATGGATGGGCGAAAGTGGAGATCGCACTGGCCCACAGCCGCCGCCCGGGCGACAAACGCGGTAAGGAACGCGACAAGCAGCACCGACGGGACGTCGAGAGCGCCCTGGGCAGCCGCGAGCGCCGCCGCGGGCGCACGTGATACGAAGGCCCACGGCATTGGCCACAGAGGACGTGGAGAACGAAGCAAACCGGCAAGAGACAACGGATGGGAAGACCTTCGGGCAGTGCGCCAGGGCATGGCATCAGGCGCGCCGGCCGACCGTTCGCGCTAGTTGTGGCGCTGGCGCTGCTGGCGCTCGCCGCCCGGCCGGGACGGTCAGTCGATCTGCTGCCCCACGCCGATGCCGAGAAGGGTGTCCTTATCTTTGTGGTCGATTCGCCGGTCGACCGCCGGTTTCTGGAGGGCCGGGTCGCGGGGCTGACGGGCGCTGACATCACCCACGGCAGCCTCGTGGCGCGAGTGATCCGCAGCTACAGCGCCGCCCCCTTGCGAAGCGTGGCCGCGGAACGCGACGGCGTCGACCTTGCCGCCTACCTCGCGGGTCTGGGCGAGGTGATCGCTTACGCCGCGGCACACCCCGATACGCGGGTGCTCGCCAACATCAGCCTGGGTTCCTACGACCGCAACCCCCGCGAGGAGGCCCTAGTTCGACAGCTCGTCGCGGCGGGGGTGCTGATCGCCGCCGCCGCCGGCAACGATGACGGGGACGAACCCTTCTACCCGGCGGCCTACAGCGGCGTGGTCGCCGTGGCGAGCGCGCGAGCCGGGGGCAAATCGCTGCACTCCAACTACGGCCCGCACATCCGGATGGCGGCCTCAGGCGACATCCGGTTCCTGGACTACGAGTTCCTGCCGCGCCGGCGCCTGCGGCGCGAGATGGAGGCGCGCGGCACCTCGTTCGCCGCCCCCAGGGTCACCGCCACGCTGGCCTACATCCTCCAGCGCCGCCCCAACCTCTCCCCGCTAGACGCGCTCCGAATCATTGAAGAAACCACCTCGCCCATCAACGACGACCTATACGCCGAGGGTAAGCTGGGCGCGGGTCTGCTGGACATCTACCGGGCGAAATCGCGCGTCTCGCCCCTGCACCGGACGCTGCACTACGTGCTTCCGATTGCCGTTATGGCCGCTCTCGCGCTGCTCACGGCCGTGTTGTGCGTGCGCTACACGCTGCGGGGCGTGTTCGTGAGCCTGCTGCTGTGGCTGGTCGGGCTGCCGACGGCGGCGCTGATCGTTCTGGAGGCGATGGTCTACCTGGAGTTCGTCGGCGCCGGCAACATGGCGGCAGGGCTGCGGGCGTCGGCCGTGCTGGCAACGGGAGCGGGCCTTGGCGCGTTCGTGCTGCGCGGGAACCTGCCCAAGATCATCCTCGCCGGCACGTTGGCTGCGGCGGTGCTGCTGGCCGCGCTGGGGACGGAATTCCTCGCGCCTTTGGCGGCGGCGGGGGCGGCATCGCTTGCGGGCGTGGGTTGCGCCGTGCTGGTGGAGCGGCGCACGCGCCGGGCCCTCGCCGGCATAAAGGCGCTGCCGGCCGCCGCGCTCGCACCGGACGGAGAGTTCACCGTGCCAGCTGCGGCGGCGCGCCTGGCCGGCGCGTGCAACTGGGCCGTCGACAGGCGCATCAAGCGCGCCTGCGTGGAGGCGGTACTCGAGCTGCCGCCCGGCGAGGCCGCCGAGGCGCTGCGCACGCTGAACCGGCAAAGCACGGGGGCGCTTGAACTGCTGGGGGAAGTGGAGAGACTATCGGAAGGAGACCCGCCCGGCCGGCCGAGTCACGACGGCCCGGAGCCGACCGACTCCGGGGCCTGAACGGTGCGGTCTATTCCGTGGCCTCTTCCTTCTCGGCCCCACCCGGGGACGAGGCCTGCAAGTAGCGCAGTAGCAGTTGGATCATGATCTCTTGCTGCTTGGAAAGGGCCAGAATGCCGCTGCAGAGGGCCCCGTGGAACACGTCGTCGCCGGTCTTAGCTTTCTTCCACTGCAACTCTTCGACGAAGTAGGCGAGCCTCTCCTGCGCTTTGGCGGCCTCCTCGTACGCGGCCTGGAGCTTTACAGCCATGGGCAACCTCCTACCCCATGCAGTTAGCCGGGACATGCTTCGGCCCATTATAGTGCGCCATGGGCCTGGTGATGTCAAGGCCTTTCTTTCTCGGGACCGATACGCCCGCATAGCCCTTTGACAGATCCTTGCCGGCTGGGCACAATGGCGAGCGCTGGCACGGCAAGCCAACCGGTCGCCCGCCCCGATGCGAAAGGGGCCCTGTGGCGCAGTCAAGTGGCGCGTCGTCCGACAGTGCCTGGCCGGAAGCAACCGCATCCGCGCACGTTGCCGGCAGGCGCGGGGCGCAAGTTCGTGGGCATAGCAGGAGGCCGGCATGCTGGTTCCATACCACGTTGACGTCCCCTTGAGCCGCTGGCCCATCGCCAACTGGGTCATAATCGGCGTGACCGTCGTGTCCTTCTCTCTGATGTTCCAGCTTCCCGAGGACGTCCTGTTAGCCACGGTTCTCGGGGCAAATCCCAGTGGGGTTGGCTCGGGCATTTGCTGCTCCACAGCAGCGTCCTCCACATCCGGGGCAACATGATCATCCTGTGGGTATTCGGCAATGCCGTTTGCGCCAAGGTGGGCAACTCCTTCTACCCCCTCGTGTACCTGCTCATGGGCCTTGCCGCTGCCGCAGCGCATATGAAATTCAGCGACGCCCCGGCCATCGGGGCCAGCGGCGCCATCAATGGTATCGTGGGCATGTTCGTCGTCTTTTACCCACTCAACTACGTGAAGTGCTTCTTTGGGATCTTCTTCCGCCCCGGCATCTTCACCGTCAGCAGCATCTGGATCATCCTGCTATGGCTCGCCTTTGACATCCTGGGCGCCATGCCCGGCTCCGGCGGCATTGCCTACTACGCTCACCTGGGCGGCTTCTTCGCCGGCGCGGGATTGGCCCTGGCATGTCTCAAGATGGGATGGGTGAAGATGGACCGCTATGAGAGGTCCCTGCTTCAAGTGCTGGCGGAAGGGTGGCACCAGAAGAGACGCCCTTCCCGTTTGTAACTGGAACTCCCGGTCCTCAACCCTCCCGGCGGCTTGGCGGGCGCGTATGCGTCTTGACAGGCATGATATGATCTCGGATATCGGCCGCGCCGATGGCGTAGGCTTCGTGAACTAGCACAAGAGATGGCTCTCTGGGCTCGCGACAGGCTGAGAATGGCTGTTTTTACAGGTTGCGCTCACCGGGTGCCGGCGGAAAGCACCGCACGAAGAGGAAAGGTCAAAGCACATGTCTGAACCCTACGAACAGGTCCTTCGGGCGAGCCTCACGGGCGAGCATCTTGAGAAGCTACTGCGCCTGCCGAACCCCAAGCTGCACCAGTTCGTGGCGGAGGCGGTGGAGCTGTGCGGCCCCGACTCAGTGTTCGTGTGCACCGACACGGCCGAGGACATCGCCTACGTGCGCCGGCTGACGGTCGAGAACGGCGAGGAGACGCCGCTCGAGCTCGAAGGGCATACGATCCACTTCGACGGCGCAAAGGACCAGGGGCGCGACAAGGAGAACACCAAATACCTCGTGCCGCCCGACGTGGACCTGGGCGCGCACCTGAACTCGCTCGACAAAGAGGAAGGTCTGGCCGAGGTCCGGGGCTTCCTGGCCGGCAGCATGCGGGGCAGGCAGATGCTGGTGCGGTTTTTCTGCCTCGGCCCGATTGACTCCGTCTTCAGCATCAGCGGGGTGCAACTGACCGACTCGGCCTACGTTGGCCACAGCGAGGACCTGCTCTACCGGCCCGGGTACGGGCAGTTCGAGCGCCTGGGTGACTCAGAGGACTTCTTCCGCGTGCTGCACTCGGCGGGCCGGCTGGAAAACCACGTGAGCGCCGACGTCGACAAGCGCCGCATCTATGTGAACCTCGAAGACGACATCGTCTACAGCGTCAACACCCAGTATGCCGGCAACACGGTGGGGTTCAAGAAGCTGTCGCTGCGATTGGCGATCTGCAAAGCCGACAGAGAGGGTTGGCTGGCCGAGCACATGCTCGTCATGGGCGTGCGCGGGCCGGGCGGGCGCGTCACCTATTTCACCGGCGCCTTTCCCAGCGGCTGCGGCAAGACGTCCACCGCCATGCTCCCCGGCGAGACCATCGTCGGCGACGACATCGCCTACTTCCGGGCCATCGACGGCGAGGCGCGCGCGGTGAACGTGGAGTGCGGCATCTTCGGCATCATCCGCGACGTGAACACCGAGGACGACCCCATCATCTACGACGTGCTGAACAGGCCGGGCGAAGTGATCTTCTCCAACGTGCTGCTCGCCGACGGGCGCCCGTACTGGGAGGGGATGGGCTGCGAGCCCCCCGGCGAGGGCGTCAACTACAGCGGCCCGTGGCACGCGGGCAAGCAGGACGCGGGCGGCAACGAGGTCGCCGTCTCCCATTGGAACGCGCGCTACACGGTGACGCTGAAGGACCTGTCCAACCTCGATAAGCACTGGGACGACCCGGCCGGCGTGCCTTTCCGGGGCATATTCTACGGCGGCCGCGACTCCGATACCTGCGTGCCCGTGCAGCAGTCCTTCGACTGGGCCCACGGCGTGGTCACAATGGGCGCCGGTCTGGAGAGCGAGACCACGGCGGCGACCATCGGTCAGGAGGGCGTGCGCAAGTGGCAGCCGATGTCCAACCTGGACTTCGTCTCGCTTCCGCTCGGGCGCTACATCGGGAACAACCTTGAGTTCGGCCAGGGGCTGGCCCAACCGCCGGCGATCTTCGCGGTCAACTACTTCCTGAGGGGGGCCGGGCGCGAGTACCTGAACGCCATGAACGACAAGCACGCCTGGGTCAAGTGGGCGGAGCTGCGCGTGCACGCGGAAGTGGGCGCCATTCGCACCCCCACCGGCCTGATCCCCCTTTATGAGGACTTGGTGCGGCTCTTCCGGGACGTCCTCGGCAAGGACTACGCCCGCCTGGACTACGTGGAACAGTTCCAGACGCGCGGCCCCGAGAACCTGGCCAAGCTCGACCGGATAGAGGATATCTTCCGCACCCGCGTGGCCGACACGCCGCCAGTGGTGTTCGAGGTCCTGAGCGGGCAGCGCCGGCGACTGGAGGAGGCGCTGGAGACCTGCGGCGACTACGTATCGCCCTTGCACTTCGTGCAGACCGGGCAGGTGGAGTGATCCTACCGGCCCGCCTGGGTCAGGTCGCACAAAAACCGCCGTTTTTTCTTCACGGTTTTTTCTTGACGTGCGACTCGCCTGAACGCACGCCCGCAGCACCTTCCGGCGAAAACCGCCGCTACGCGGACTCCCTGCTGGCCTCTTTCCTCTCTTCCGGCATACAATCACCATCGTCAGTGTGTCGTGCACCTACCGGCTGCGACAAGTGCTGATACCCGGGACGCGCCGCGAGGAAGGCATGGGTGGAAACTCGGCGGACAGGGGCTGGACGATGCTGGAACTGCTGGACTGGACGACGGCCCACTTCCAGCGCGCCGGCATCGAAAGTCCCCGCCTCAACGCAGAGCTGTTGCTGGGCAAGGCTGCGGGGCTGGAGCGCGTGATGCTCTACGCCCGGTTCGACTGCAAGCCGACGCCTGCGCAACGCGAGGAGTTCCGCGAGCTCGTGCAGCGCCGGGCCGGACGCTATCCGCTCCAGTACCTGCTGGGCGGCTGGGAGTTCTACGGGCGGTGGTTCGAGGTGTCGGAGGCGGTGTTGGTGCCCCGGCAGGAGACCGAGCTGCTCGTCGACAAGTGCCTGGAGAAGCTTCCTGCCGACGGGAGCGGCGTCAGGGCGGCCGACATCGGCACGGGAAGCGGCGTGATCGCCGTTACGCTGGCGTGCGAACGGCCGGGTCTGAAGCTCATGGCCACCGATGCCAGCGCCGAGGCGCTCCAGGTGGCGGGCCGCAACGCGGAGATGCGCGGCGTAAAGGAGCGGATCGCTTTCCATCAGGGCGACCTGTGCGACGCCCTGCCGCCCGAGGCGCGCGGATGCCTGGCGCTCATCGCCAGCAATCCGCCATACGTTCCGTCCGGGCAGCTCGAGGGGCTCGAACCCGAGGTGCGGGACCACGAACCGCGCCCGGCGCTCGACGGCGGGCCGGACGGGCTGGGCGTGATCCGGCGCCTAATGCCGGAGGCGGCCGAGGCCTTGGGCGCGGGCGGATGGCTGGTGCTGGAGTCGGGCGAGGGCCAGGCCGAAGCAGTCCGGCGCTTGATCGAAGGCATCGGCCTGCTGGAGGATGAGAGCATCCAGACCGTGCGCGACGCCGGCGGCTGCGAAAGGGTGCTGGCCGTGCGCAGACGCGCGAATCATGGCGGGCAACAGTAGTGACTTGGGGAGGAGCAGAATGTCGAAGCTGGTGATTGCCGGAGGGCGTCCCCTTAGCGGCACCGTGAGGATCAACGGGGCGAAGAACGCGTGCCTGCCGATCATGGCGGCGGCCATTCTGACCGAAGGCCCGACGGTGCTCAGCGGCGTGCCTGACCTGCTGGACGTGCGGACGCTCAGCACCATCCTGCGCGCGCTCGGAGTGAGCGTGCAGCGGCTGCGCAGTGGGCGCCTGCGCCTGGAAGTTGTCAGCGCGGACCAGAGCGCATGCCCGCAAGAGTTGAGCATCGCCATGCGCGCCGGGGTCTGCGTGCTCGGTCCCCTGCTGGCGCGCCGCGGGGAGGCGCTTGTGCCTATGCCGGGCGGGTGCGTGCTCGGGGACAGGCCGATCGACCTGCACCTGAAGGGCCTCCAGGCGCTCGGGGCCACCATCCACAAGGAAAAGGGCGGCATCCTGGCCTCCGCCGACCGCCTCCGAGGCGCATCGATCTACCTCGGCGGCCCCCGGGGCTCCACGTGCCTAGGCACGGCCAACGTGATGATGGCGGCCACGCTGGCCGAGGCGACCACGGTCATCCAACACGCCGCTTGCGAGCCGGAGATCCAGGACCTGGCGGATTACCTCAACGCGTGCGGGGCGTGCATCGAGGGGGCCGGCACGGGAACGATTGTCATCGAGGGGGTCGAGACGCTCGCCGGTTGCCTCCACACCGTCATTCCCGACCGCATCGAGGCTGGCACGTTCCTGGCCGCCGCGGCGGTCACGGGCGGCGACGTGCACCTGACCGACGTGCGTCCCGAGCACATGGCCGCCACGCTGGACATAATGCAGAAGATGGGCGTGCGCTTCGACGTCGACGACCGGTCCGTGCGGGTGTACGCGGGCGGGCCGCTGAGGGCCGTCGACACGACCGCCCTGCCCTACCCCGGCGTGCCGACCGACATGCAGGCCCAGCTCATGGCGATGCTGACGACCGCCGATGGCATCAGCATCGTCGCGGACAGCGTCTACCCGGAACGTTTCGCGCACGTGGCCGAACTCACCCGCCTCGGCGCTGACATCACGCGCCACGGCGCGCAGGCGCTGGTGCGCGGGCCGGCGCGGCTCACCGGCGCCCCCGTCACCGCCAAGGACCTGCGCGGCGGCGCGGCGCTGCTGCTTGCGGCCCTGGCCGCCGAGGGCATCACGGAGGTTAAGGGCACCGGGCACATCGACCGGGGTTACGAGCGCATCGAGGAGAGGCTTATGGGTCTCGGCGCGAACATCGCCCGGGTTGGCGCGTCGCCCATCGCCGCCGGCCAGACGGAACTGTTCCCCCGCCGCGCCGCCTCGTAGGCCCGCCAGGGCCTACGCCCGCCTACTTGGCCGCCCGGCCCACCAAGTGCCGGAAGAACTCAACG
The DNA here is from genome assembly GCA_964534775.1 of uncultured candidatus Brocadiaceae bacterium. Classification (GTDB taxonomy): domain Bacteria; phylum Planctomycetota; class Brocadiia; order SM23-32; family SM23-32; genus CAZHPE01. The sequence continues at coordinate 13,411 of CAZHPE010000021.1, read as the reverse complement.
GCTTGGGGATCCTGCGCGTTTTCGCCCAATGCGTGAACGCCCCACGCGCCCCCGCCCTAAGGCATAGTACCCCAGGGCCGCCCCGCCGACGGCGATGATGCCCTTGGCCACGCGCGGTCGGCCAGTCAGCGGGTTGATGCCGAGGCCGAGAACAATGTGCACGAGGGGCAGGCCAAACACCTCCGCGCGGGAGCGGTACTCATAGCCGAACAGGCCGCCGCCTGCAGAAACCCCGCAGTGGGGTCAGATGACGGCCCTGTCCGATGTCTGGCCGCCGCATTCCGGACAATTGACAAGCGGCATCGTAACCCTCCCTAAGCGCGATGGGTCGGATAAAGCTGCCGCAGCGCCCTTTCTGGATTTCACGACTCCCGGTGCGGCGTTACGATTGCGTGCATGGGGGCAAAAGGGAGCCGCAATGTCAACCGAATCCTACCGACAGGGTGTCAGTACCCCTTCGCGATGACGACGCGGCGCGGGCTGGGCTTGCCGGTGAGGATGCACTCGCCGGGCTCGTCCTCGGCATCAAGCGGGATGCAGCGGATCGTGACGCCCAGGTCCTCGGCCAACTGCTCCTCCACCTCGGCGTCGCCGCCCCAGTGGCAGAGGGCGAAGCCGCCGTGGATCTCCGGCTTATCGGGGTTCTCGGGCGTGAAGAAGTCGTACAGCTCATCCTTCGAGTCGATCCGCCGCGTGTGCGTGCGCATGAGCTCGCGTGCGCGCTCGAGCAAGCCCCGCTGGATCTCGTCGAGCGTCTGCGCGACGGTCCCGACGAACTCGGCGCGCGCCTGGCCGTAGCGCTCCTTGCGCCCGCGGTCGCGCCGGGCGACGAAGACAGAATCCTTTGCGATGTCGCGCGGCCCTACCTCCAGCCGGATCGGGACCCCCCTCTTGATCCATGACCAGCCCTTCTCGCCACCGCTCAGCTCGCGCGTGTCCGTCTCGACTCGCACCGGCGCCCCATGGTAGGCCACGCCCCGAAGCTCCAGCTCCAGCTCCTCACAGTAGGTCATGACCTCGGCGCGTGCGTCCTCCGCGTGGATCACCGGCAGGATCACGACATGAAGCGGCGCCAGGCGCGGCGGCACGACCACCCCGTCGTCATCGCTGTGGACCATCACAAGCCCGCCGATCAGGCGCGTCGAAACCCCCCACGAGGTGGTCCAAGCGTGGACCAACTCGCCGTCGGCGTCCTGGAACTGGATGCCGGAGGCCCTGGCGAAGTTCTGCCCCAGGAAGTGGGACGTGCCGGCCTGGAGGCCCTTGCGGTCCTGCATCATCGCCTCGATGCAGTAGGTGGCCACCGCGCCGGGAAAGCGCTCGCCCTCGGTCTTCTCGCCCCGGATCACGGGCATCGCCATGTGCTCTTCGGCGAACTCGGCGTAAACGCCCAGCATGCGGTCGGTCTCTTCCTGGGCCTCCTGGGCGGTGGCGTGGGCGGTGTGGCCTTCCTGCCACAGGAACTCCGTGGTGCGCAGGAACAGGCGGGTGCGCATCTCCCACCGCACGATGTTCGCCCATTGGTTGATCAGCAGCGGCAGGTCGCGGTAAGACTGGATCCATTTGGCGAACGTGGCGCCGATGATCGTCTCGCTCGTCGGCCGCACGACCAGCGGCTCGGCCAGCTCGCCCGCCGGCACGAGCATCCCATCCGGGCCGGCCTCCAGGCGGTGGTGCGTGACGACGGCGCACTCCTTCGCGAACCCCTCGACGTGCTCGGCCTCCTTCTGCAGGTAGCTCAGGGGGATGAACAGTGGGAAGTAGGCGTTCTGGTGGCCGGTGGCCTTGAACATCTCGTCGAGGCCGCGCTGGATGTTTTCCCAGATGCTGTAGCCCCAGGGCTTGATCACCATGCAGCCGCGCACAGGCGAAGGCTCGGCCAAGTCTGCGGCGCGCACGACCTGCTGGTACCACTCCGGATAGTCTTCGGCCCGCGTGGGGCTGATCGCCGTTTTTTTCTTCTTCTCTGCCATGCTCCTCGATCCGTCCCGTTCGGTGGTCTCTCTCAGGGCGTTCGCGGAACGCCCCACGTCCTTGCCGGGCACGGCATCCGGCCTTCGCAGCCGACGGCTGCTTCGGCGGAGTAGGCTGCCGTGCACCTATATGTCACGTTCCGGCCGACGCAGTCCGACACGCCCGCACATTATGCACGAGGGGCCCGCCCAGCACCAGCGCATGGCGCCAGTGCGGCGCAGGCGTGGCCCGGTCATGGCGGGGTAATGGCGCCGTTAGAGGGGGGGGCGCGCGGACCGCCCTCAGGGGGCCAGGAGAGTGAACGGGTGGAAGGTAAGGTTCCTGAGCGCCCAGTAGGCGATGATGACCCCAAGAAAAGCCCATACCATGGAGGCCGGCAGGGGCGCGGCAAGCGGCGGCCTCCTGCCGAGCAGGCGCATGCCTTCGCCAAGGAAGGCATAGGCGAGGAACGGAAGCGACAGAACCATCAGCGGGTTCAGGCCCAGTGCCGCCGCCACGTTGCCGTGAAGCAACTGGTGCGTGGCGCGCAGCGACCCGCAGCCCGGGCAGTAGAGTCCCGTTGCCGCGCGGAAAGGGCACCGAGGCCAGCGGCCGCCGCTGGCGGGGTCGAACAGGAATAGATAGACCAACCCGGCGGCAACCGTGATAAGGGCCACGCCTCGCATCACGTGCGCCCGCGAGGCGGCCGAACGTGCAGTCCGACTCTCAGTCCGCTGCAAGGCGCCTTGACGGCCCCCCCCCTCCGGCGCGCTCACCGAAAGCCGCCCGAATGCATAACGACGCCGGCGATCTGAAGCGCTACCGCTGCGCCGACGGTGACCAACCCGACGCCGAAACTCACCCAGCACCACGTTCGCGCCGAGTTGGATGATTGAACGGCCCCCGCCAGGTCCCCTCCTGCGAGCTTGCCGCTGACCTGGGCCGCGTAGACGATCGCCACAATGCCGAAGGGCAGGCAGCAAAAAAAGGTCACCAGGATCGAATAGACCAGGTAGCTGGGCACCTGCTGGTGTCCAACGACACCCGGTTGCGCGGGCTGAGGTGCGACGACGCCCGGCTGCGCGGGTTGGATCGGCTTGCCGCAACTCGCGCACGTGATCGCATTGTCCAGATTCTGTTCGCCACAGTACTTACAGAACATGCAGAACCCTCCTTCATGCTTTCATGACAGGATGCCGTATACCACCATCAACCCGCATTTCCCAGATGGGCCTAGCTTTCGGCCGTGGCAGAGCGTAGAATTTACCTTCCTCTCCTGCAACTGTCAATACCATGCGCCCCGGGCACGTCCCCGTACCCCGCGCTCGGGCGCTCCGTTTGGAGCGTCGCCCGCTCGCCGCTATAATGGGTCGCCGCGCCAACCCCAACTGCCTCAAGGAGCCATGCAGAATGTCGATAGAGACCGTTGCGCTGAGAATCTACGGTAAGCACGACCTGAGGCTGGAGAAGTTCGAGCTGCCCAACCCGGCCGACGATGAGATCGTGGCGGAGGTAGTCTCCAACAGCATCTGCATGTCCACCCACAAGGGCGCCGTGCTGGGCCCCGAGCACAAGCGCGTCCCGGACGACGTGGCCGAGCGCCCCACCATACTCGGGCACGAGTTCGCCGGGCGCATCCTGCAAGTGGGCGCGAAGTGGGCCGACCGGTTCGAGCCGGGGCAGAAGTTCGGCATCCAGCCCGCTCTCATGTATGAGGGCTCGACCGACGCCCCCGGCTACTCCTATCGCTGGATCGGCGGCAACGCGCATAAGATCATCATCCCGCAGGAAGTTATGGTCATGGACTGCCTGCTGCCCTACGAGGGCGAGGCGTTCTTCAAAGCATCGCTCGCCGAGCCGATGTCTTGCATCGTCGGGGCGTTCCGCGCGCAGTATCACCACCCCGACCCCGCCGATTACGTGCACGAGTTCGGCATCATCCAGGGCGGCAAATGCGCCCTGCTGGCCTCGGCCGGGCCGATGGGACAGGGGGCGATAGACTTGGCGCTCCACGGCCCGCGCAGGCCCCGCCTGCTGCTGGTCACCGACATCAGCCCCGAGCGCATCGAACGCACCAGGCGGCTCTTCACGGAGCAGGACGCCGCCAAGAACGGCGTGAAGCTCATCTACGTGAACCCCGCCGAGCTGCCCGGCGGCCCGGGGGGCCTGGTGGACCACGTGCGCGACCTGACCGGCGGGAAGATGATGGACGACGTTTTCGTCTACTTCCCGAACGCCGCCGTCATCGAGCAGGGCGACGCGATGCTCGCGCTCGACGGGTGCCTGAACTTCTTCGCCGGCCCGCAGGACAAGGCGTTCAGGGCCCCCGTGAACTTCTACAACGTCCACTACGAGCGCCACCACCTCGTCGGCACCAGCGGCGGCAACACCAAAGACATGCTCATCTCGCTCGAGCTGATGGCCGAGGGCAGGATCAACCCGGCCGTCATGATCACGCACGTGGGCGGGCTGGACTCGGCCGCCGACATCATCCTGCGCCTGCCGGAGATCCACGGGGGCAAGAAGCTCGTCTACACGCACGTGCGGATGCCGATGACCGCGATCGGGGAGTTCGCCGAACGCGCCGAGGACGCCAAAAAAGCCGGCGAGCCGCTGGGGGGCATCTACGCCGAGCTCGCCCGCCTCACCTCCGGCGACGGCCTCTGGACCGCCGAGGCCGAGGAGTTCCTGCTCTCCCGGCCCGAGGTGGCGTTCGAGATGTAGGGGCACGGCATGCCGTGCCCGCCCGTTGCCTATTCCCGGGCCAGGAGGCAGGCCGATGGCAAGTTCTGGAAAGATCGTCAGGCGGGCGACCGCCGTGCTGGTTGTAGGGGCGTCGCTGGCCGGCGGGTTCTGCGTAGTGGGAAACCTACTTGATTGGCGCTGGGGCTACTCCTCGCTCAGTGTCGCCACGCAGGTCCTATCCGCTATTGCCCTTGCCAGCCCTGGGATCGTTTTGGGCGTTGCGCTTTGGACGTGGGGGAAGCGCGCGGCAGGCGGCGTCATCGCAGCCATTCTTCTGGCCGTATTTCTTGGACTCTGGCTGCCGCAATATCATTTCTTCAGGTACACGCGCGACACCTGTTCGCGGTGTCGCGCCATCAGGACGACACGAAGCTGGCTCGGCACGAAATCACACAAGACAGAGTCTACGGAGTACAGCATCTGGTTCACGGCGAACAATCCACCACATTCGCACAAGTGGTGCTGGTCTGGAACAAGGGTCAGCTATTCGCTCTTGGAGTATGGCATCGGATGCGGGAGGCAACATCCCATCTGGCACATCCCGCCCTATCTTCAGCGTACCTTAGTAGAAGACGGCTCGCCCGACGAAGTGGCCCAGTTCTACTCGTACCTGGATTCAGAGGACAGAGACGAACGGCAGAAAGCAGACGAGATGGTCTGGCAATCGGCTTAGAATACCTGGAAGCCGAGTGGGCATCGCAGGGGAAGAAGGAGCCTTGTGAGTCAGAGTGACGGTACGCGTGCAGGAATCTGATACCATCGTCGCGATTTCGACCCCGGCGGGCTCCTCGCCAAGGGCCGTGGTGCGGCTGAGCGGGCCGGGGGTGCTGGAAGCGGTCGAGAAACGGTTTCGCCCCACCGGTAGGGGCACGGCATGCCGTGCCCGCCCAGACTGGCGCTGCACTTTCCGCGCGACACCCGGCACCCTGACCCTCGAGGCCGAGGGCGGCCTCGAGGTGCCGGCGACGCTCTACGTGATGCGCGCGCCCCGCTCCTATACGCGCGAGGACGTGGCAGAACTGCACCTGCCGGGCTCCCCGCCGCTGCTGGACATGGTGCTGGACAATCTCACCGCGAGCGGCGCGGTCAGGCTCGCGCGGCCCGGCGAGTTCACCGAGCGCGCGTTCCTCAGCGGGCGCATCGACCTGACGCAGGCCGAGGCCGTGCTCGCGGTGATCCGCGCCCGAAGCGAAGCGGAACTCCTGGCCGCCGGCGCGCGACTCGACGGGCGCGTCTCGCGCGAGTGCGCCGACATCCAGGACGAGCTGGCCGAGTTGCGCGCGCTGGTCGAGACGGCGCTCGACTTCGGCGCGGGGGACATCGAGCTCATCGCCCAGGACGACCTGCTCGTCCGCGTCAAACGCATCGGCGCCCGCCTGGCCACCGAGATCGACACGGGGCGCGATGAGCTTGCCGCCGGCGGCGCGGTGCGCGTAGTCATGTGTGGACCGCCCAATGCGGGCAAGTCCAGCCTGCTCAACCTCCTCGCCGGGGAGGAGGTCGCCCTGGTGCACCGCGAGCCGGGAACGACCCGCGACCATGTCCGGCGCGACGTGCAGGTGCACGGCGTCACGTTCGCGCTCACCGACACGGCCGGGCTGCGCACGGGCGCGCGGGGGCCGGAGGCGCTGGGCATCGAGCGGACCCGTCGGCTGGCAAGCACCGCCCAGCTTCTGGTGCTCGTGCTGGACGGTTCGAAGCGGGGTTCGCACGAGGACCTGGCCCCGACCCGCCTCGTCGAGCGGGCGCGCGTGCTGTGCGTGGTCAACAAGTGCGACCTGCCGCAGACGCTCGATGAGGCGCCGCTCGGCGACCTGGCGGCCGAGGTGATCCACGCGAGCGCGCTGACCGGCGAGGGGTTGGAGGAGCTGAGGGAGGCGCTGGGGCGGGCGGTTTTCGAGGGGCGGCTTGACGCATCGGCAGCCGATTGTCTCTTCAACGCCCGCCAGCGCGGGGCCGTGCGGCGGTGCCTGGACCACCTGGAGGACGGCGTTCGGGCGGTGCGCGGGGGCCTGGGCTACGAGTTCGTCGCGCTCGACCTCCGCGAGGCCACCGACGCGCTGGGTGATGTCACCGGCCGGGTCACCGGCCAAGACGTCTTGGACCGCATCTTCAGCCGCTTCTGCATCGGAAAGTAGGCGGCGGAAGGCCGCCATTTTCGATTGCCGATTGGCGACGCGCAGCGCCCGGCAGCCATTGCCTGCCGCGAGTTTGCCGCGCTCTCGCTCACGCGCTACCATGAAGAGGCGTCGGAGTCAGGGCGCCGCACGGGATGTCGGGGATTCGCACTTGAGAATCTCGCTCGATACCGAAAGGGGGCAGATGATGGGCACTTCTCCATGTTTGGGGTGGCAGTTGTGAACGCCGGTCGAAAAGTGCGGCGGGGGCCGGCCCAAAAGCGCAGCACCTATGCCATGTATACCCCGTCGCTTGACGGGTGTCAATTCTCCCCTATGATTGCTTCGATCGAGCCGCCCGGGTGCGGCGGGCTATGCGACGTTTGGACTCCCGCAGGCGATAGCTCTCGCCGTTGGCTTCCAGGACGTGGATGCGGTGCGTGAGGCGGTCCAGTAGTGCACCGGTCAGGCGTTCGCTTCCGAGCACCTTCTGGCCAAGGCGAGAGAAAGGACAAAGCTTCATGCTGCCATCTCTGCAAGCCACAGCAATTGGGTCGGAACCGGCCCTGGCAAGAGTGGCATAGCGTACAACTACGTGATTCGCATGCATGATGTTCAGGTGGAACTCTACATAGACTGCGGCCAAGAGCCCGAGGCGATGTTCGATAAGCTGATGGCATCGAAAGATGCCATCGAGACGCAATTCGGCGGCTCCCTGGAATGGCAACGGCTAGAGGAGAAGCGTGCCTGTCGCATCCGAAAGGTACTTGAGGTGGGCGGCTACCGGGCCGATGAGGCGAAGTGGCCAGAGGTTCAGGATGCGATGATAGACGCCATGGTCCGGCTTCAGGCCGCACATACACAGGCTGTAGCGCGCGACAGCGAAGGTATTCCTTTTTGCCGCTTGCGTCGCCCGGGAGACAATCCTCGTCTTTGACTTCTCCCCCGCATCAATGCAGCTGTCATCTGGTTCAGCTCTTGGCCAAGTGGCTGACGACCTTCCCGTGGGCGACGAGACGTACAGGAGGAGTAGCTCATGCGCAAAGTCCACGTTCCCGCTCGTGGTCTGGAAGACTGGCGGGTGCTACTGCCAAGTGGCAAACACTGGAGGCAGGGGGACTCGGCAATGGCCCTGCGGGTGTTCGAGTGGACGCAGAAACTGCCCGAGACCTGGCGCGGTTCAAAGATGGCCCTGAGACGCGAGATTCTGGAATCGGTGACTTTGAACCGTACCGTGAGCGACATAAGTTTTTGCACAGAAAAGAGAAAGCCCTTCGACTTCTTGGCCGAAGGGCATCTTGTCCAAAATGGTACGCCCGGCAGGACTCGAACCTGCAACCTACAGTTCCGTAGACTGTCGCTCTATCCAATTGAGCTACGGGCGCATCCCTTGCGGATTGACACTGCCAGCAGGGCCTTCAGGCTAACCCAAAGCCCCGCGCGCGTCAAGCGTGGGACCTCCGTGGTGGCGGCGTGATGAGGGCGCGCACCTCTCCATTGCCCGCCGTGGGAAGGCGCGTTATCATCAGGCAGGCACTAGTCGGTTCGATAGGCTGGGAGCAGGGGAGGCAGGCGATGTCCGGCGGCGTGCGCGAGAGCCCTTTCGTCACGCGTGAACCGCTCCCGCCGCACCTCCGGCCCACTGCAATGGCCGCCGTGGCGTTGACGGTGCTGCCCTAGGCGGGGCTGTCACGCGTGGACACCGAGATTCTGGGCCCCCTGGGGCCGGTTGAATCCGGCCGCTCCCTTGTCGGGCTGACCCTCCTGGGCGTCGCCTTCGCCCTGGCAGCACTGGCGGCAGCGGGGCTGTGCTACTTCGCGGTGCGTCGGCGTGGCGCGTACGCCGTCGGGGCCGCGGCCCCCGACGCGGCCGAGCCCGAGGAGGATGCGAAGGATCCCTTCGGGGGGATCGACCCCGGGGGCGATGCGGCGGAATTCTACGCCGCCCTGCTGCCGCTGTCGGCGTTGCCGCTGCTTGCTTTCTTGATGCGCCGGCGCACCGTGCCGGCCTTCCCAGGCACGGCTGGCCTGAGAGCTGCGTGCTTGCTGCGGGTACGCCTGTTGCCTCTTCTGCCCGCGATGCAGGCGGCAGGGCTCGCGCTTGTGGTCTTGGCAGCCGCGGGGCCGCATACGGCAAGCCGTGCCGTGCCCGTAGAGGAGGATACGCGTGCCATCTTCCTCGCCATCGACACATCCGAGAGCATGCGCGCCCTCGACATGTCCGGCCACCAGGGCGGAAGCCTCACGCGCCTGGAAGTCGCGCTCGAGAGCTGCGGGGCATTCATTCGCCGCCGCGAGGGGGATCGCATCGGTCTGATCGCCTTCGGCGGGCGGGCGGTGACACAGTGTCCCTTGACCGTCGATCACGACCTGGCCCGTTGGCTCCTGGGGGAGATACGGGTGGAGATGCTGGGCAAGCGCACGGCCATCGGGAACGCGATCGCGCTGGCGGCGGGACGCATCGGTGAGGGCGGCGGGGCGGCGGTGCTGCTCAGCGACGGGGCGAACACGGCGGGCCGGACCGACCCCGCCCAGGCGGCCCGCGTAGCGCGGTCCAGGGGCGTCAGGGTCCACACGATTGCCGTAGGCGCGGGCGGCGATGCACTGGTGCACGTGCGGCTGCCTTCGGGGCGCACCGTGCTTCGGACAAAGCGCTACCCGCCGGATGAGCAGACGCTGCGCGAGGTCGCCGCGCTCTCGGGGGGGGGCATCCTTCCGAGCGCCAGGGTCCGGCGAGCTGGCAGGGGTGCTGAAGGAGATCGACCGCCTGGAGCCTCAGCCGACGGTCGAGGTTAGGCGCTTGCCTCTGGGGTGATGTGGGTGGATTCTTGCGCTGCCCGGCGTGTTGCTGGCAGGGATGGCCCAGGCCCTGTCCTGCACGTTGCTGCGCAGCGCGCCCCGGTTGGCATAGGCGCAGTCTGAGAAACTCGACCGGGCTTCGCCCCGGCGTGAATTGCCCCTTGCGGCCCCTTGACGAAGACGGTAAGTTAGTGGGATAGAAACTGTGTCCTTGTCGGCAGGCTGGAGCCTGCAAGATGGGAGTTCCGGCGGAGGGGCTGCGACGGGTCTCCAGAGCCGTATTGGAGGAGTCGCATGTCTCCGATCAATATCCAGTGCCAGGGATGCGGGAAGGCGGTCCAGGCGCCGGGAACGGCGGCGGGCAGGAACGTAAAGTGTCCCTCGTGTGGCAAGCCGATCCGGGTGCCGCCGGCGGGGCCGGCGGCGGATCAAGGGGATCGCAATTTGGAGCTCAACTGCCGCGACTGCGGGAAGGTGTTCAGCGTTTCTCTCGAGAAGATGGGCGAGGTGGTGAGTTGCCCGAGCTGCGGCTCGTGGATCAAAGCTGGCCAGCAGCGCCGCTCCATCCTCGAGCGCAACATCCCCATGCCGTTCCAGGTCTCATCCTCCGTTCTGCAGTCGCTGAAGTTTTTCGCAGGGTTCATCTTGATCGTCGGCCTCGCCGCCGCCGTGTTCATCGGTATGATGTTCGGCAGGACGCGCGCAGTTCCATCCGAGGCGGCTGCGCTCTCGGGTCACATCGACATCAGACCGAGGCTAAGTGATGAGGGCGAGCCCACCGGCGACTTCGTCGGCTTCCTCCGGTCCCCCGAACGAACCAAAGCGACGGAGAGGAACGCAACCGATCCCATGGTGATGACCATTGCGTTCCTGCTTGGGGTTGCCTCGGTTATCGCGTCGATCGTTCTCATGGCCCTGTACTGGATCATGCGGGACGTGCGGGCGCTGAGTTTTGCCATTCAGCAACCTGCCCCCAAAGAGGAGTGAGGGGGCCGACGGCGCCGAGTGACCATGCCGCAACGCCTGGGACAGGCGGGGCTCGACGGGCCGACCAGGGGGTCTACTCGTAATCCAGCAGGTCGGTCATCCGGTCCAGGTAGGTGCGGTCGCCCTTGAGGACCTGGTCACGGCGGAAGCTGACCATCGGCAGGACATTGTCGAAGAAGTTCTCGGCCAGGGCCATCTTGTGGTCGCTGCGCATGGCGGGGGCGAGCAGGAGGTAGCCGTTGTAGATGTTCACGGCGCTCTCGCACAGGCGCGCGGCCTGGAGGGCGCGGAAGTCCGCGTCCTGCCCTTTGGCGAACTCGACCGCTTCGCCCAGGACGGTCCGTGCGCCGGCCAGCTCCGCGAGCATGGCGGCCGGCGCAGCCGCACTCGCCTCGTGCAGCTGCAGGAAACGCCGCTCCAGCACACCGCTCAGGACGGCGCCTACGGCTGCGTGGTGCTGGATCTGCGTGGTGCCCTCGTAGATGGTGGTGATGCGCGCGTCGCGGTAGTAGCGCTCCGCGGGGTAGTCGCGCATGTAGCCGCTGCCCCCGAGCACCTGGATCGCGTCGTAGGTCACCTCGTTGGCCATCTCGGTTGCATAGTATTTCACCAGGGGCGTGAGGGCGCCGACGAGGCGTTTGAACGCCTTGCGCCCCTTCTTGAGTTCCGCGCCGCCAGGGTAGTTCTCGATCTCGCCCGTCTCGCACAGCGCCTCAACCGCGTGCATCTGGTCCACGGTCATTGCGGTTTCGTAGGCGAGCAGGCGCGAGGTCTCGACCTTCATGTGCATGTCGCCGAGCATCTGCCGGACGGCAGGGAACTTGCGGATCGGCTGGCCGAACTGCTCGCGGCTAGCCGCGTAGTCCAGCGCCGTGTTCAGGGCGGCCTGGGCGATGCCGAGACCCTGCGCCGCTATCCCCAGGCGCGCCCCGTCCATCAGCGCCATCACGTAGACCGCCAGTCCCCGCTTGCGCGAGCCGATGATCTGAGCGGGCGTATGGGAGAACTGGAGCTCGCACGTCGGGGAGCCGTGGATGCCGAGCTTGTTCTCCAGCCGGCGCACGCGCACCGTCTCGCCTGGTTCGCAGACGAACAGGCTCAGCCCCCGCGCCCCGCCCACGTCTGGCTCGCTGCGCGCCAGCACCAGAAGCACGTCGGCGCAGCCGTTGGTTATGAAGCGCTTCATGCCGTCCAAGTGCCACTGCCCCGTGGCCTCATCCTGCACCGCGCGCAGTTGCACGTTGGTCAGGTCGCTGCCGGCCCAGGGCTCGGTAAGCACCATCGCGCCGGTCACGTCGCCCGAGCAGAACCGGGGCAGGTAGGCGTCCTTGATCTCATCGGAGGCGAAGGAGTTAAGGGTCTCGGCGATGTCCTGAAGGCCGAAGATGTTCATCAGGCTCGCGTCGGCGCGGCTGACCATCTCGATGGCCATGGTGTAGAGAAGCACTGGCAAGTGGAGGCCCCCGTAACGGCGGGGCAGGGTGTAGCCCATCAGATCGGCCGCCGAAAGCTGCTGGAGCGCCTCGCGCATCCCGCGAGCGTAGCGAACCTTGCCGTCGATGAGCTGCGCGCCCTCGAGGTCGACGTCCTCGGCGCGGGGCGCGATGTAGTTCGCCGACAGGTCGCCCACCACCTCGAGCACGCGCCGGTACGAGTCGATGGCGTCCTCGTAGTCCGCCGGGGCGAAGTCGTACTGCCTGGCGTCCGCGTAGCCGCGCTCGTGCAGCTCAAGGAGCGCGCGAATGTCCGTGTTCTCGAAGAAATCGACGATATCTTCGTTATCGGTGAAGAAATTGGGCACGGGCTCTGCTCCCGCCTTCATGGGGCGCCATGGCGCCGCTTCGGCGCGCCGGCGGCCGGTTTGGGCTACTTGGTGTTCGCCTTGTGGGCTTCGATGAGCTTCGGGACGACCTCGTTCAGGTCACCGACGATGCCGTAGTGGGCGATCTGCATGAGAGGGGCATCGGGATCGGTGTTGATGGCAACGATCTTGCCGCTCTCCTGCATGCCAGCGCGGTGCTGCACGGCGCCCGAGATGCCGCAGGCTATGTAGAGCTTCGGACGCACGGTAGTGCCGGTCTGGCCGACCTGGTGCGGCTTGTCGATGTAGCCCGCGTCGACGGCCGCCCGCGAGGCGCCTACCTCCGCGCCGAGCACGGCGGCAAGTTCGCGGATGAACTTGAAGTTCGCCGCGCTGCCCACACCGGCGCCGCCCGCGACGATGATGTTGGCGCCCTTAAGGTTTACGGTCTTCTCGGCCGAGGCGCGCTCGATGATCTCCACCAGCAGCGACTCCGCGCTCAGCTTCGGCTCCACGCGCACCAGGTTGCCCGTCCGCCCGGGCTCGGGCGTGCCCAGGTGCATGACGCCCTCGCGCACCGTGGCCATCTGGGGGCGCGTCTCGGGCGTGACGATGGTGGCCCGCGAGCCGGGGACGTCGGCGTCCACCTTGATGCTGCTGCGCCGGCGCAGCTGGACGTCCACCAGGTTCCGCCGCCCGAGGCGTACGTCGACCTCGCGCCGCTCGGCGATGAAGCCGGCCAGCTCGATGATCAGGCGCTGCTTGCCCAGGGGCAGGGCCAGGCGGAACGGCGTGCGGCCCTTGACCCCGTCCTTGCGGGATCCGACGTAGATCGCGGCCCCGGGCGGGTAGCTCGTTACGTGCACCTCCACCTTGGCCTGGGCCTTGAGCCGCTGGATCCTGGCCAGCACCTTTTTCCGATCGCGGGCCCGGGGGCTGGCCTTGAGGTAGAGATCGAAGGTGTGCGCCGCCTGGGCCGGGTTGCGCAGTTTCTCGTAGGTCTGCGCCA
>CAZHPE010000020.1:4996-22188 GCA_964534775.1 uncultured candidatus Brocadiaceae bacterium | reverse complement strand
AACAATATCCTCGGCGACAGGCTTGACAGTACGGATACGCCACAACCCCTCAAGCTTGCTTGGAACCAACTGATAGCCCAGATCACGATGGCGTAGGAACGCGGGGGCGGCGCGTGGAAAAGACGGATGAGGATTGGATGCGGGAGGCGCTGCGGCAGGCGCGCGAGGCGCTCGATAAGGACGAGGTGCCGGTGGGCTGCGTCGTCGTCCATGAGGGCACGGCCATCGGGCGCGCACACAACATGCGCGAGACCCTCGCCGATCCGACCGCCCATGCCGAGATGATCGCCCTCACCCAGGCCGCCTCCGCCCTCGGCAGGTGGCACCTGAGCGGCACCACCGTCTACTGCACGCTGGAGCCGTGCTGCATGTGCGCGGGCGCGATGGTCAACGCCCGCATCGACCGACTCGTCTTCGGCCTCGCCGAGTCCAAGAGCGGCGCGTGCGGCTCGGTGCTGAACCTGCTCCAGATGCCCGGGCTGAACCACCGCGCCGAGGTGACCGGCGGGGTGCTCGCCGCGGGGTCGGGCGAGCTGATGCGCGGGTTCTTCCTGCCCCGGCGGAAACCGAACAAGTGACCGCACCTGAATGACGAAATCCGAACTGCGAATGCCACCCGCGCTCGAGCGGCACAGGGGACGAACGGTTGCATCGGGGGCGGGGCGTATCCTTACCGGGGTGCAAGGCTCAAGCTGGTTTCCCCATCAGGCAACGCCGGATGCACGGGCTGCGCAGGCATGCAACCGACCCCGGACAACGCCGCTGAAGAATCGCCCGCGTGCGCTGGGCGGCGGCTACCTGGGCATGGAGGCCGCTGGCCGAAGGGCCGATCACCTGAACGTCGTCGCCGACGTGGGCCACGGCCAGTGCATCGTGCTGCGCTTACCTTCCGGGCCGGAGATACTGTATGATGCGGGCGCCGCATCCTGACGCAGCGCGGAAGCGGTGGCCGAGATTCTCTGGGATGCGCGAGCCCGAAGGGTGCAGGTGGTGGCGGCCTCGCACCGGGACTTCGACCATTGCCGTTTCACTCCGTACCTGGCGCGTCGGTTTCGGATTGGGCGAGTTGTTATTCCCCCTATTGCAGCGCCGCATTCGGAGCTGGACCTGGACGAAGCTCTCGTGCGACTCGATCTGGGGCGAACGCTCATCCGGGAAGGCGACGTGATAAGCGGCGACGGCCTGGAGTGCCTGGCGCTGCATCCGAACGACAGGTTCCTCGGCGAGCTCACGATGACGGACAACGAGCGCTTGCTAGTGCTACTGTGCAAATACGGGCCGTGGCGCATGTTGTTGACGGGCGACGTCCAGGTGCACGCGCTGCGGCGGCTCGCGGCGGATTACGGCCCGTCGGTCGACGTCGACGTGCTGCTGCTGCCCCACCACGGGCCATGGACGGACGGGCTGCGGGAGGCCATCGAGGCCTTCAGGCCCAGGACTGCCATTGCCAGTTGCGAGGGTCCGGTGAACGAGAAGACGGAGGGGTTGCTGCGCCGAATGGGGGTGCCGCTGTGGACGACCGCGGCGCACGGGGCGATAACGATGGAACTCTCCGACACCTCGCTCACGCACAAAGGCTACCGCTTGGGCGCATCCATGCGTCTCACTCCCAGGGACGCTCCCCCGCGCCTCGACGCCATGCCGATAAACCCCGGCCAACGGGAGGCCCCGCCGTGAAACGACCCCTCGCCGACACCGTGACGCTTCGACGCGCCGTCCTCTTGCTGACCTTCCTGACGGTCGCCGTGATGTTCGTCTCACGCCTAACGGCCTTTGATCTCTGGTGGCACCTGAAGGCGGGAGGCGAGATACTGCAAACGCACTCGGTGCCGCGCGCCGACACCTTTTCGTACACGGCGCAGGGTAGGCCATGGACTTATCATTCGTGGCTTTCAGGCGTGGCGATGCACCTAGTGGATCGCGCGGCGGGCACGACGGGGCTCATCCTCCTGCGCACGGCGCTCATGACCGCGAGCCTGGTGCTGATGAGGGTGGCCGCGCGGCGCAGGGGCGTCGGCACGGGGCTGGCGTGCGTGTTCGTGCTGGCGGCGTGCTTCCAGCTACAGTGGCGGGCGCTCATGCGGCCGTATCTGTTCTCGTTCCCGCTCTTCGGCGTCTTCTACCTGTTGCTCCAGGGGGCCTCGCGGCGCACGCCGGCCCCGCCATCCGAGGACGGAGCGCGGCGATATCTCTGGGGCGACGGGGGGCGGCTGATCCTGCTGCCAGGGCTCACCGTGCTGTGGGCCAATCTGCATGGGGGTTTCATAACCGGCCTGCTGATTTTGGGCGCGTTCGGCGCGGGCGAGATCGCCGGAGTGGTAGCCGGGCGGGAGGAGCGTCCCTGGCTGCGCGAGCTGCTGGGGCACCCGCGGGGCGCGCGGTTCAGGGCGCTGCTGGTGGTGGGCGTGGCGAGCCTGGCCGCCGGAATTGTGACGCCGTACGGGCCCGGCGTGCTGACCTACCCGTTCCGCCTGATGGCCCAGGTGAAGCTCGTGCACGAGATTCAGGAATGGCAGCCCCTCCCGTGGGCGAGCGGTTACGTGGTCTTCTGGTCGGTGATAATTCTGAGCGTCTGCTTGTTCGCCGCCAGCGCGTGGCGGCGTGCGAGCAACGGCACGCTGAGGAGGGAGTTCGGGCCGCTGTGCGCCGATCTGCTGATGATGGCGGGATTCGGGCTGCTTGCCTTCAGTTCAGTGCGGAACCTGGTCTGGCCGATGCTCCTGGCGGCGCCCGTTCTGGGGTACCATCTAACGAGCGCGCGCGGCGCCCCTGAGGGCGGCGAGGAGAACGGGAGCGCCTACGCCGAGCGAAGGGATCGGCCCTACCTGGTGCTGGCAGGAGTGCTGGCGCTGGTGCTGGGGTGGCAGCACGTGCTCGGCGCTTCCAGGTTCGGGTTCGGGGTGCAGGAAGGGCGCCTGCCAGTTCGGGCCTGCGACTACCTCGAGCGTTCGCCCATCCCGGGCAGACTCTACAACGTCTACGAGTGGGGCGGCTACCTGATTGGGCGTTTCGGGCCGGAGAAGAAAGTCTTCATCGACGGGCGCTGCCTGGTCTACCAGGACGATATCATCGGCGAGGCCATGACCGTTGCGCGGGGCGAGGAAGGCTGGCGGGGGGTGCTGGCCAAGTACGACGTGGCGGCCATCCTCATCCGCTACCGCGAGCGCGACAGCTCTCACTTCTTCACCGGCGGCGAGTGGCACTGCGTCTACTGGGACGACGAGGCCATCGTGGCCGTCAGCGAGAAGACCCGACTGGAGCAGTTCCGAGACGGGGGTCTGCTGGACCTTTCGAACCCCGCCGTTTTCGAGCGCAGGCTCAGCGATTCGCCGCTGCAGAGCATCCTTGCAGAGGTTGACGGCGTGCTCGATGCCGACCCGACGTGCTGGACGGTCTGGACGCTGAAGGCCCGCTGCCTGCTCAAGATGGCCGCCGCGGACGAGGCCGGCGCAGAGGGCTTGGTTACGGAGGCGCTGGGAGCGGCCCGGCAAGCGGTGAGACTCAACGACAATTCACCGGATGCGTGGCGGGCGCTGGGTCAGTGCTACGAGGCGACCGCCGAGAGCGACGCCGCACGCGAAGCGTTGAGCAGGTCCGAGTCGCTGTCCGACTGACGATGGCCGGGAGATTTCCGGCGCGCCTGCCGGCAGCGCCCTTTCGCGATCCGGCAGGTGTTCCTTCTTGCATTGACTTTTGGCGCGAATGTGGATAGCGTGTTGGGGCCCGCGGTGGCATGGCGGTCCTGTCGCCAGCACCCAGGGATGCCGCACGGTGAGTGCGGCCGTCGATGCCGCCTTCTTCAGGGCGGTACTGCTATGCGTGGAGCGTTGTCGGCCGTCTTGCTTTCGGCGATGCTTGTGGTGTTTGTCGGCTGCACGACTTACAGTAACGTCGCTCCGAGATATACTGTTCCCCTGGACAATCTCGCTACGACCGCCACGTATGACGTGATCGGTCCGGCGCTGGGAACCTCTTCAGGAGGCCTGCTGTTCGGGTTCATTCCCGTCGGCACGGAGAAGAAGAGCGGCGTCGTGGCCGGCTCCAGACCGATTCTGAATCCGGTGCTGAGGGCGGCGATCTACAATGCGATCGAAAGCGTGCTTGGTGCGGATGCGCTGCTCGCGCCGCAATGGAGCATCGAGTCGAAGAACTACTTCATCTACAGTGATGTGACCGCCACTGTCAAGGGCAAAGCAGTTCGGTTCAACATCTCGGGATTGCAGGCGTGAGTGGAACGGGACGTCTTGGTCTGCCATAGCTTCGCACGTAGCTATGGCAGGGCAGGGCAGGGGAGGCGCCAGTCCGGCCGCCCCTGCGCGTTCTTCCAGCCCGGTCTCGCCGGGCCCGGGCCAACAGAAACCGCCAATCGTTCCCGCGCGGAGTGATTACGTGAAAATGTCCAGGTTGCGTGGCGCGTGGCTGGCCTGTGCGGCGGCGACTTGGGCCATCGCGGCCGGGTGTCAGGGGATTGATTCTTCTGTCTACCGAGAGGGGGCGATTCAGTGCGGATACGGCAACGCCCTCGTCCGCAGCGCCGCAGGCAGGCCTGATTCGCCCGGCAAGAAGCAGGTGCTGTGCGTGCGAACGGTCACTGAATCGCGCCGGCACAAGAAAGAGAGGCAAGCGCTGTGGCGATGCGCGGTGCCTATCGGGAGCTTCTTTGCTTTCTGGGAGCGGCCGGACTAGCTCCTTTGGCAAGGAGCGGCTTACGCGGGGTACAAGCCGGCAGGAAAGGACCTGGCTGAGCCGTTGGCCTCGGAGATCGGCCGTTCCGAGCTCTTCAGTTCGGTGGTTGATGAATCCGCAGCGTCAACGGCTGACCTCCTGCTTGAAGGGGACGTCGAGGACCTTATGCTGATCTACAAGCCAACGTTCTATGACACTTCGATTCTTATCGGGCCGCTGCTGGGCAGCCTCGGGGTGCCGGTGGGCAGTTGGGCCGTTCGGCAGCGTGTCAGTCTCAGGCTGGTCGAGGCCGAGGGCGGCAGACAGATTTGGGCAAGGAGCTTCGAAACCGCAGACAAAGGGCTGATCGCGGCCTACTATGGAAGGGATCCCATGCGGTCCGGGTATCCGGCGGAAAAGCTTGCGGTGCCCGTGGTGGAAGGCACGCTCCGCGGTTTGGAGAGAACGCTCGCGACAAGGCAATCGTCATCGACACCTGTCGTCCCACCGCAGTCCCCCCCCGCCGCGCCCTAACGCAGGCCGCCGCGCTCCCACGCCAGCCTGACCTCGCCGGCTAGGAAGAGCGAACCCGTCACACACACCACATCTTCCGGCGCGGCATCATCGAGCGCGCGTGCGGCCGCCTGCGGTCCGTCGGGCACGCAGGCGACGCCGTCGATGCCGGCCATGCCGGCGAGCTCAACGACCTCGCGCGCCGGCATGGCCCGTACCGAATCGGCCTGAGTGGCCAGAAAGCCAACGCAGCGCGGCGCCAGCATCCCCACCATGCGTTCGGCATCCTTGTCCGCCGAGCACCCGAACACGAACCGAAGCGGGCGGGCCGGGAAGTGCGTCTCCAGCGCGGCGAGAAGCGCCCTGATGCTCTCGGCGGTATGCGCGGAATCCAGCACCAGGGCCGGGCTACGCTCCAGCAGTTCCACCCGCGCCGGCCAGCGGCATGAGCCCACGCCCGCGCGCACGGCCCCGGGGTCCAGCGCAAGCTCGCCGGCCCCGCGGAGCACGTCAAGCGCCGCGATGGCCGTGGCGCAGTTCTGCACCTGGTGCGCGCCGAGCAGCGAGGTCTCCAGCCCGTCGTAGCGCCCGCCTGGGGTGCGCAGGTCAAAGAGCCATCCCACCGGCGCTGCCGCGTTGCACGCAGGCGCTGCGAGCGGCCTCATATTCTCCACTGCCACCTCGCGCCCGACCTCCCAGCACCGGCATTCCAGCTCCCGTGCCCGGCGCCGCAGGGCCTCCAGGGCGTCCGGGTAGTCCTGCCGCGCCAGAACCACCGGAATCCCCGGTTTCATGATCCCGGCCTTCTCCTCGGCGATCGCGGCGGGGGTCTCGCCAAGCCTGTCCATGTGATCGAAGCCGATGGGCGTGATGACGCAGCACCGGGGGCTAACCACGTTCGTGGAGTCCAGCCCGCCGCCCAGCCCAACCTCCACCACGGCCCAGTCCACGGCACTGCGACGGAAGTGCAGCAGGGCGAGGGCGGAGGTGATCTCGAAATAGGTCGGCGCGTCCTCGCGGCATTCGGCGCACTTCTGCAGGACGTAGTCGCGCACCTCGCCCAATAGCCGGCAGAACTGATCTTCCTCGACCCGCCGCGCGTCCACCCTCATGCGTTCGCACACGCTGATGAGGTGCGGCGAGGTGTGCAGTCCCGTGCGAAGGCCCGCCGCGCGCAGAACGGACTCGATCATGGCGGCCGTGCTGCCTTTGCCCTTGGTCCCGGCAACGTGCACTACGCGCAGGCCATCTTGCGGGTCGCCCATCCGGGCGAGCAGCTCCCGCATGCGCCGCAGATCGAATGTCGCGGCGGAGTATTTCCATCCGTCGCGCTTCTCGTAGTCGATCAGACTGTCCAAGAATCCCACGGCCTGCCGGAAGGAAATGAAGGGCGGTGGACTCTCGGCGGCTGCGTCCATATCGGTTTCCGTATGGGGACAGGGCTGGACAGGGGAGGTTTCAGGCAAATACTGTGGCACGGGCGCGCCGAAAAATCAAGCCCCTGGATCGCACGCGGCGTCGGGCCGGTTTGCGGGGCGGCTTGCCGCATCTGTCCTCAAGCGGCGCGCCGCCTCTGGGGGCGCTCCTCCGAGCCGGCGGTCTTCTCGCCCTTCTCGCCGCTGCTGGCCAGGCCGACCATTTCCAGCACGCGCGCCGTCGTGCTCACCAAGATGGCCGCCAACAGGCCGCCCAGCATCATGACGACTGCCGTGCCGCTTGCAGTCATGACCCCAGCGCGAAGGGACAACGCCAGGCGGGAAGAGCTCCCGCCGCCGGGCGCCGACCCGGCCCCTGGTGCGAGACCGCCGCCGAGGCCGAACAGGGCCGAGAGCGCAGCCAGTCCGAGCGCAAGGAGCGCGACTCCGAGAATGGCGTCATGGAACTTGCCGAATCGCACGCATGCCCCCAGCGACAGGCTGAACAGGAAACCCAGCAGGGCGTAGAGTTTCAGACTCCCCCAATCTGCCTGCGCCACGTGGCGCACGAGCTGGGACATAAGGTTCCACATGCCCAGCATGAAACCGCTCGCACCGCCGGCGTCCAGCGAGGACAACGCCGGCGGCTCGTAGGCGAGGTCTACGGGGCGGCCCAGCATGGCGTTGACGATTTGCAGCGCGATGGCGCACGCAAAGAGCGGCGCCAGCGGGACGAGTACCCTGGCGGTGGTAGAGATACCCGAGGCGTCGAAGCCGATGTCGCGATCCTTGAGATTGTAGATATTGACCTGCGTGACCGTTGCGCCCGTCACGAGCGCGGCGACGGTCATGGCGAGCTTGCGCACAACCAGGCCCGGCGCCGCCAGAAAGCCGACCAGCCGGTAGCTGAAGGCGGAGCGTAGGATGTGGTGCATCACGCCCCCAAGCAGCAGGCACATGGCAAGCCAAATGAACAGGGCTACGTACGGCATCTTCTTGTCCCCCGCTCCGGGGCCTCGCGACGCACATCCCACGCCTGCAGCCGGCAGGTGCGCGGCCATATTTCTCTCCGCTGCCAGCCTGTATTTTCTCCGCTCCCGCCGGCGGAAGTCAATGCAGAGGCGCCCGGGCCCAGACCCAGGGGCGGGACGGGGACTTGCCCGTCTGTCGATGATGCCCGCTGGCATCCGCAGTGCTTCCTGCAATCTCCGGCTCTAAGTGTGCACTTAGGGCCTGGCGCCGCCGTTTTCCCCAGTTACAGGGCCCTTTCGGCCAGAGAGAGATCGCCCCTGGCCCTTGCGGGGCGTGGAGCATGCCCGGGAGTTGGCGGGGCGAAAATTGGGGCCGGAAACGCCCGTTCGTCGCGCTGATGAGCGCGCCGCGACGACCAGACGCGGGAAAGACGTTTATTTCGCGCCGCCCCTGCGGGTACAATATCGTCGGGTACCTGAGCCGTGAGGGGACAAGCCGGGAGCCGCAGACGGAACCATGGCCAAAGGCATACCAAGCAGGTTCGGCCAGTGCGAGGTGAAGGAGAAGCTCGGCGAGGGAGCGATGGCAACGGTGTACCTCGGCGAGCACGCCGGCCTGCAGATTCCAGTTGCGATCAAGGTGCCGCGTTTCCTGCCAAATGGTGATCTGCTCGAGGACGAGCAGTACTCCAGCCGGTTCATGCGCGAGGCCCAGCTCGCCGCCAGACTGCACCACCCCAACATCGTCAGGGTCTACGACGCCGGAGAGCAGGACGGGTGCTATTTCATGGTCTTGCAGTACGTCGATGGCCCCACGGTCAAGGACAAGTTGGACGAGTGGGAGTGTTTTCTCTGGCACGAAGCTGTCCCGATCATTCTGGCCATCTGCGAAGGGCTTCAATATGCCGTCGACAAAGGGGTGATTCACCGCGACATCAAGCCCGACAACATCATGATCGACAGCAATGGCGTACCCCTGCTCATGGACCTCGGACTCGCCAAAGGGGACGCCGCCCTCGGGGCGCACCTGACGCAGAGTTCGGACGTTCTCGGCACGCCGTTCTACATGAGCCCCGAGCAAATCCGTGATCCCCGGGAGACGGACCTCCGCGCCGACATCTACTCTCTGGGCGCCACGCTCTACCACATGATCTGCGGTGATCCACCCTTCGGCGGCACGAGCATCTACGACGTAATGAACCGCCACATGCGCGAGCCCCTCATCTCGCCCAGGGAGAGGGCGCCCGACGTGCCGCAGGCCCTGTGCGACATAATCGCCAAGATGATGGCCAAGGAACGGGACGACAGGTACCAGGACTACTCCTTACTGATCGCCGACCTGGAGCACTCGCTGGCCGGTGAGGGGATCGTCGCTCAGGGCGCAGCCGATCTGCTTCAGACCCAAGAAAAGACCAAGGGGCCCGGCCTCACGGAGACGCGCGCCGAACAGCGCTACCGACCCTCTCGCCTTCCCTCGACCTTCCTGGCCCCGGTGGCGGGGGTCTACGCCCTGCTCTGCGCTCTCGCCCTGATCGCCGGGATGCTCCTTCTGTTCCAAGGGCTGCGGTCTTCGCTCGGCGCGGTGGCGGCGTGGGTCTTCGCCGTGTCGGTCCTGACCCTCTACGCGGCCTACACAGTGCGCCTGGCTCGTAACGAGGGCCAGGCCCTGGAGTCGGACCAGCAGGAGGCCCGCGGGTCCCTGCTCCGGGGCGTGTTGGAGAGGCTCACGGGCGGCCTGGGGCTTCCCATGCCCCAGTTATATGTCACCGGCGGCAGCACGCCCCTGTCTCTGGGCTATGTGTTCTCATTCGGCCGCTCGGTCCTCAAGGTCTCCAGGGGCTTCCTTGACGCACTGCCGGAGGAAGACGAGATGGCCGAGACGTTGGCCCTGCGGGAGATCGGCCGCCTGTGCTATGGCCACTCGACCGTTTCGGCGTTGCTGGACGGGCCGTTGCGGCTCTTCGCCGGTATCGTCAGCCCTATCCAGTGCCTACTGTACCGGCGCGTCGGCGAGAAGAGGCCCGCGGCGCGCGCGGGGCTTCTGGCCGCTGCCCTGGCTGCGCTGGCGGCAATCGGCACCCTGGTGGCGCTGCTGCTGCATGTGTGGCTCTGGGCGGGACTGGCAGCCGGGCTGTTTCTCGCCGCTGGGTTGCTGGGTCAGGCGGTGCGGCGGCACGCGGAGTATACGGCCGACCTGTTCGCAAGCGCCGTGCTGGGGGACCAGTGGCCGGTGAAGTGCCTCATCGCAAGGCAAGCCCTTCTCCTGCCGACGCAGGCCAAGTTGCTGCGGCAGACTATTGCAACTGATGCTGCACAGCCCTCGCCGGACGATGAGACCACGAGCGCGACGCCCGTGGACGGGGACGAGGCGAAACAGGCCATTTCCCACTTCTCGCGCACGAGGTCGGCCGGCGGGAGCGCCGACTGGCTCCACGAGCTGCTCACCGGCGAGCCGGCCGCCGCGTTGCGCATCAGCGCACTCTCGGGTCTTGGAGGCGGCCGGTCCACCCGCCACAAGCTGCTGGGACGGCTCCTAGTGGTTCTTGGGGGCTTCATAGGTTATGCCAGGGCCCGGCGCGAGTTGCCCGTCCCCGAACCCGTGCGAGTGCGTCCCTACGTGCTGCTGGGCGTGGCTGGCGGGTTGCTGATGGGGGCCGGCGGCGTATTCCTGGTACCGGAGGCGCCGAGCGTACGGTTGGGGATCGCCGGGTATTTCGCGTTCGCCTCGGCCGTCTGTGCGATGGCGCTCGTGCTGGGTGCGGCGAACGTGTTTGTGTTCCGCACGCAGAAGGGATCGCGTGCGGAGTTCGCTTGGTCGGTGCTCGTATCCGTATTCTGCTACGTGCTTGCGGGCATGACGGCCATTGTCGCTTTCGGCGGGAGCACCGGGGCCTCGACCGGCCTGATCATGCTCACCATGTTCTTCCCCGCATGCGTGTGCGCCGGGGCGGCTGCTGCGGTGTGGGCGCGCCTCAGACCCCTGCCGCGGTCGCGCGCGGCCCCTCAGACCCCGCAAGGCGCTGCCGAGCAGGCGCCGGACAAAGCCGACAACCCCGATAAGGCCGAGTGAATCGCCCGGCGAAGGAAGTTGCCGGGGCGTCTATCCCCACATGCTGGCGTCGTCCGGAAGCTCCCGCCATACCCGCAGGCCCGCCTCTGAGATGGCCCTGTACTGCTCGTCGGTGAGCGCAACCTCCAGCGCCCCCATGTTCTCTTTCCACTGGGCCATGCGGCTGATGCCGACTATTGGCGCGGTGACCCCGGGCGTGGCCAAGCACCACGCCAGCGTGACCCGGGAGCTGGTAGCTCCGGTCTCGTCGGCCACCGCGTCCACCACGCAGGCGGCCTCCATGGCTCGGGTGAAGACCGGCTCCCGGAACAGCCGGTTGGCCTTGCGGGGGCTGCCGGTGACGGTGCTGTCGGCGCGCGTGTATCGCCCCGTCATAAGGCCCTGCGCCAGGGGCCTGTAGGGGGTTACTGCGACCTTGTTCTCCCGGCAGAAGGGCAGCACGTCCCCGTCGATGAGGCGCCAGAGGGGGTTGAAAGGGGGCTGCAACACGGCCGCGCCGTGCTGCGCGGCAACCGCCATCTGCGTGAGGTTGAAGTTGCTCGTGCCGATGGCCCGGGCCTTGCCCTTCTCGCGAAGGCGCGCCAGTTCCGCCATGAACTCGTCCAGGACAAGGCCTGCCGCAGGCCAGTGGCGATGTAGATGTCCACGTAGTCAGTCCTGAGCCGCTCCAGAGCTGCGTCGAGCTCGGACTCGACCCTCGCCGCGGGTCGCACTGGACGACCTTGGTGGAGACGATGACGTCCGCGCGCCGGCCTTCCAGCGCGCGGCCCAGCACCTCCTCGCTGTGGCCGCCCCCGTAAGCGTGGGCCGTGTCGATAAAATTGCAGCCCGTGTCGAGCACCTTCGGGATCAGCTCGATGCTCTCATCGTCGGACTGCGGGCCCCAGCCTTGCGAGCCGTCCATGTTCCAGGTGCCGAGGCACAGGCGCGTCACCTCCAGGTCCGACCTGCCGAGCCGCACGCGCTCCATTCGATCCGCCCTTTCGGTCCCGACTACTCCTCGATTCCCGCTGCCCACTTGATGCAACCCAGGATGTGCTCGCGGAACCAGCCCTGCTTCCACAACTCATCCGGATGTCCGAGGGCGCTGTAGATCACGCGGCCCTCGCCCCAACCGTGGCACCAGCCAAGCGCGTAATCCCCGTCGTCGCGGTTGCCCCGCGAGAGGCCCACCGAATCGTTTTCGAGGCTCATCAGCACATGGGTCCTGTCACGGTCGTATGCGGCGAAGGTGTAGATCTCGTCGAAGACCTTGAACGACTCGCCCAGGTTGCGGGTGGCGACGTGGGCCATGTCCTCTACGTTCACCGTCACCTCCTGGGTCCACGGGTGGCCGCTGAACTGCCCGCCGAGCATCTCGGTGTACTCGGGCCACTCGTAGAACGTGTCGGTCGCGTTGTGGATGCCGAAGAAGCCCTTGCCGCCCCGGACGAAATCGAGGAGGGCCGTCTTCTGTTTGTCGTCGAAGGGGAGCTCGCCCGTGGTGGCGAAGATCACAACGTCCAGGTCCGCGAGACGGTCCGCGTCTATGTGAGAGCACCCGTGCGTGGTGACCGTCTTGTAGAGCCCGCTCTCTTTGCCGAGGTCCTTGATGGCCACCTCCGCGTCCGGCAGATAGGAATGCTCGAACCCGGCCGAATGCCGAAGCATCAGCACGTTGAACATGGAACGCCTCCTCGATGGTCCACAATGGTGCAAGAAAGCCGAGTCACGCGGCAACCTTCGCACTGGGAGCGACTGCTGTCAAGTGCGGGCAAAGGCTGCACAGCCCCGTCGCTCCATATTATTACAGGACACGGGTTCAGGCTCACTTCGTGTCTGTCAAATCAATGGTCTGAACCATAATCCCAATCGTGTCCCCCGCCCTGTCGCGCAGAGGTGTGATGTAGAACTCGAAGTTTGCGACATCATTCCGAACGGTCTTGTACGTGACTTTTGAGAAATCGAACTCCGTCCGAAAACGAATCGCCTCGCCCCTCTTTAGCGCCGCCCTCAGCCCAGCGGGGATTGCCTCATCCTTAAAGATATCGAACCCGACAGTCTCTTCGCTGATTATGCCGAATGTCTCCAGCGCCGCCGCATTGCCGGCTTCCCATTTTCCCTGGGCGTTGTAGTACTCAATAGGGATAGGCGACTGCCCAAACAATGCCGCCAGAGCGCTCGACCGTGGAACTGGAATGGATTGCTTCTTTGCTGACATGCATACACCTTTACACCAGGGTCTCGCATCACTTCGGCGCATCGCATCATCACTTGAGCGTGATCTTCAGCACCGCAGGCATCTTTCGGGCGAGGTGCTTCGGGGGGCGGATTCGGATCTCGTCGGACGCCAGCAGCTCGTGTCCCCAGTGCGTGATGGTCGGAACCTCGGAACCGTCGCCCAGAAACGTGATGCGGTCGATCTTTCCGTTCAATTGCGGAAGAATAATGTCGCCCATCGGCGCGTCCAGCAGGTGCAGGTAGAGGGCCCCGTCGTTCGCCGTGTAACAGCACCCTGCGGGTGGCTTGAATTCCGCTGGGCCGGCACCGTGGACGGCTTCGGCGTTGTCGCCCATCCATTCCCCGATGCGCTCCAGGATCGCCGTGCTCTCCGGAGGCAGCTGGCCGCGGGCGTCCGGCCCCACGTTGAGCAGGCAGTTCCCGCCCATGCTCACGCACCGAACCACGGTCCGGGCGATCGTGCCGGGGTCCTTGAACTGCTTGTCCTCGGCCGCATAGCCCCAGTTGTTGTTCATGGTCATGCAGGTTTCCCAGTTGTAGGGCCGCCCCGCCACCGCGACCTGAGCGTTCGGCAGGCAGATCTCCGGCGTGGCGTAGTCGCCGTAGAAGCGGGGGGTCTTGGCGTACGAGAGCCGGTCGTTGACGATGATCTCCGGCTGAAGGGAATAGACCATTTCCAGCAGTTTATCCGCCTCCCAGTCCTCGGGCTTCTTGTGCTTGGACGTGTAGTCAAAGAACAAAAGGTCGATCTTGCCGTACCCGGTCAGCAGTTGCCGCACCTGCTCGTAGAGGTAGGGGCGGTACTTGGACATGTCGCGATCGGGGAAACTGCGGCCCGTCTTGCCGAGGGGATGTTCGTCGTCAGGGACGAAATGAGGATGCCTCCAGTCGACCAGGCTGTGGTAGAGCCCGATCTTCAGCCCCCGTTTCCGGAATGCCTCCACCAGTTCGGCGGTGATGTCCTTTCCGTACGGGGTATTGGTGATCTTGAAATCGGTGTTTGAGCTATCGAACATGCAGAAGCTGTCGTGGTGCTTGGTTGTGAAGACAACGTACCGCATGCCGGCCTTCCAGGCCAGTTCGGCCCAGGCGGTGGGATCGAAGTTCACCGGGTTGAAGCACTGGGCGAACTTTTCGTAGCTCTCGTAATCCCAGTCGTTATAGTACATACCCCATTCGCCTTGGGCGGGAACCGCATATATGCCCCAGTGGATGAACATGCCGAAACGGGCCTCGCGGAACCACTTCATCTTGTCCGAACTCATGCGCGTTGTCTCCCGGTGAGCGGTGCAGTTTGGCCCGATTGTAGCGACGCAGCTACATCGCCACAAGTCCCTCCGCCTCCATTGAGGCGTGCGCGGTCCGCATCGCCGCGGCGGTGCATTCGCGGGGGTGGCGCTGGAAGGAGGGCCGCTGCTGAGGCGTGGACGAGACGCGGAGGCTGTGGTAGACTGCCGGCAGCTGGTTCAATCTTCCGAACAAGAGCCACGCATGGGGACGTTCGGTTCATAGGAGTTGAGCAAACGATGGAGACGGTAAGATTTGGGATATGTGGTACCGGGCAGTTCGGCCGCAGTCGGGCGAAGGCGCTCAAGGAGATGCA
The DNA here is from genome assembly GCA_964534775.1 of uncultured candidatus Brocadiaceae bacterium. GTDB lineage: Bacteria > Planctomycetota > Brocadiia > SM23-32 > SM23-32 > CAZHPE01. Next base: position 7,731 of record CAZHPE010000020.1, on the reverse strand, counting down.
AGGCGGTCAAGTGATGCTGGGGTGGTCCAGGTCCGAGCCGACGCGCCAGAAGTTCCAACAGGAACTGGACGCTCCAACCGTCGAGCACTGGCAGCAGTTGTGCGAGAGCCCCGATGTTGACGCGGTCCTGGTCTGTTCTGCGAATGTGGACCATTTCCCGCAGGCCCAAGCCGCCCTCGCCGCCGGCAAGCATGTCCTCGTCGAGATCCCACTGAGCATGAACGCCCCCCAGGCAAGGGAATTAGCAGGCGTGGCCGCCGCTGAATCCCTGGTCCTTCATCACGGCCTCAAATGGCGGTATCACCCCGACCACGCCCAACATATCGAGCAGATCCGGCGTGTCGGCCCCCTCCTGAACGGCATCGACCACGCCTGCTGGGATTTCGGATCTGCCCGGAGGTGGAATGCCGACCCTTCCCTGAACGCAGGCGGCCGTGATTTCCTCGCCTATTTCATGCCCCGCTGGATGGAAGCCTTCGGCGAAGTCTCACGGGTGACCGGCACACAGAGCCGCACACAAGCATGGTCAGCCGCAAGCATCACGATGGATTTCTCGGCCGATGGATACATCACGGTAGGCCACGCGATCGGAGAGGGCATCTGGGGCCGGGATATCAAGCTGATCGTTGGGGCAGAAGGGATGATCTGGCAGGGCGCGGACGGGGCTCTCGTACTGACCACGAGTGACGGAGAGCAGCCGCTCGAACCCCGCCCAGTGGACGCAGTGAAATGCGAATGCGAGGCCTTCCGCGACGAGATTCTCGGCGAGCGCGATCATCGGGGGCCACTGCAACATGACTTGCGGGCGCTCGATCTCGTGGATGAGGCGATGGCGCAGTCAACGCTCTAATGCTGCGCCGCGCGCACCCACCGGATGTCTGTCCTGTCGGTCTCGGCGCCCGCGTAATAGGCCACGAGAACGTCTCCCCCATCGATCAGCGCGGTCGCCGGCAGCCCGACCGAGAACTTGCCCATCTCGGACCAGGCATCCTGCATCGAGCCTTTCTTCGACGTATAGGCCTCGACTTCGCCTGCGTGGAGAACAGTTTCCCCTTCATCCGGCCACGTATGGCCCCCATCACGGCTGGTCCGGACCTTGATGATCGGGCTGCCGGTCCGGTCGACGTAGGCCATCGCAATCCCGCCGTCCGGCAGGGAGACGGGCTGGGCCGGTTGACCGAGGACCCCCATGTCCCACGTCTCCGACCACGTGCGACCCGCGTCGCGCGACTGGCGGGCGTGTATGTTCCGGTAGACGGTCGCCTGGTTGTCGTAGGTCCAGAACACTTCCAGAACCGTGCCGTCCGCCAGCACGCCGGGCCTTTGGTCCCAGTAGAACATGCGGTTCTCGGGATCGTTGCTCGTTATCACGTGCTCGGGCCAGGATCTGCCCGCGTCGCGCGAGAACATCAACACGGACGAATGCCGCCAAACCTCGGTGTCGTAGTAATGCTTGTTCAGCTCGAACTGGCACCCCAACCCGCCGCCGGGCAGGAGCAGAACCGGTCCGGTCAGGGGGACAGGGCATTCCAAGGGCGCGACGTCCATGTGCGCCGGCTCCACCCACGTCTCACCACCGTCCTGGGACTCGGCAAGGGATATCTGCGTGTCCAGCAGACCCTCGGTTCCCTCATTGAAGAAGGGGAGGTTGAGGTCCGAGAAGTCCACCCAGGCCAGCGCCGCAAGCACCCGGTCTGGGCCCAGCGCGGTCACGTAGCCGCAGTGGAAAAGCCCGGGCCTCTTGCCCAGGGCCTTCGGCGCGAATGGCGCATGTGGCTCTTCCTATGTGTGGCCTTCATTGTCGGACCATGTGACGCGCACATGCTGGCCGATAGTGGCCTCCTTCGTTGGCGCAGCACGAGACATACAGAGCCACCGGCCGCCGGGAAGGACGCATACGCCCGGAAACGCACAGCTCTGCGCGCCCGTGCCACCCGTGCCAGAAATCCCCATCCACGAAGATGGCAATGCGGAGCCTCGGGAAGACTAGGTCCGGCCGGCCTGGTAAAGAAGAGACGTGCTTCCTGTATCGATATCCGGCAGAATGAAGCATGCGTCGTACAGTCAGTTCTGGCTCGGTATCCTTGGCGCGGATGCTTGCCATTATCTTCGATCGCTTCTCTGGCGTAACGAAATCTGCCATAGAATTCGGCCTGCGGACCAATATGGCACTATTGCTTGGTCATTCTTCGGGCAAGATGCTCCCTTAGATTCTCTTCCAGCCTGTGCAGCTCCCTTAGGTTGAGCTCAACACGGCTCTCCGTGCCCGAGCCCAGCAGGAACCATTTGTCCGCCGCTTGGGCTGCCTCGACAACGGTAAGGTCCATCTCCTTCCGAAGACAAACCTGTACTGAATAACAGTGGGGATTGCCCTTTGTCATGAGTGTCTCGCGGCCAAGCCAATCGAAGCCTCCCCCCTGTGACACTCGTATCTTTGAATTCACTGTAACAAGGGGTAGCACCGCTTCGTCGGTCTGAAGCTTCTCAATCTCAGGTCGTGGCCAAGGTAGCGCCTCACGGTTGGGTTCTCCTTCCACGAGAAGGTAGCCAATCGCCGGCATCCTTCCCCAAGTTCTCCGCCGGTTTGGTCCCCATCTATCGCTTGTTCCTTCATAGGTTGCGAGAGTAGGCGTGCCTTGCAACGTTGCTCGGCCGCTGCTGCGTTTCGGTGCCGAGCGACACGCAGCAGCGAGGGCTTTTGCCACTGACCGTTGGGGCCCGGCTGCATCAGTTAC